>CALUVF010000033.1 GCA_944324155.1 uncultured Erysipelotrichaceae bacterium
ACACACTACAGAAGCAACTGTTAATAACGTTTTTTTCATCTTCATATCTCCTTTCGTCTTAACTTTTGTTTTGCTTATGTTTTAGATTACGCAATCATTTTTTTAAAAAGGGGGTCTTTTTAAAAAAATTAATCATCATAATCACTTTCTTGATCACTTTCATAGCCCGAAGATTGGTAATTGCTATTCTGATCGCTATAATTCGAGTTTTGATCATCGCCATAGTTAGAATTTTGATAATTGCTTTCTTGAACTATAGGAGCATTAGTTTCTCCACTATTTGGTTTGGTTGTGGAAGAGGGCTTATTATCGTTTGTGGTGGCGGGCTTTTGGGTCGGGGTATTAGAGGTCTCGGGTTTACTTTCTTGAACCGGCGTTTCTTCCTCAGATGGTTTTTCCTCGTTTTGAGCCATCGTAGGCTCACTGTTTTCAAAGGCGCCTTTGGTAGCGATCTTAAGGTCTACTTCTATATCGAGATCCTTTGTTGCCTCTTTCCTTAATTCTGGCCCAAAGTCCTTTAAGGCTTCCTTGTTGTCAATCTCAATGGTGATCGTCATGCCTTCTTTTAAGAAAGACTCGTCTTTAGCTTTATGGATCAGATCTTTAGTTACCTCGACTTCATCTTTGCCCTTAAAGTCATAGTTTTCGATAAGGATCTTGCCATCTTCATCGATGCCTTCTAATTCAAATACTTCGCCGCTATGATCAACGCTCATGACGACATCGGGATTGATCGATAGATAGATGCGCGCATATAGACTTGGAGCAGCGGTCCGATTTATGCCGAAATATAAGATGAAGACACTCGCCATGGCTAATAGGGCCCCAGAGATTGTTATATATTTGATAAGGGGTCGTTTGATAGGCGTCTTGATGATCTGGGGGTCTTCGACTTGCTGGCCGATCTCATAGCCACAATTGGCGGCATAGACCATATGTCCCATTTCATCTAAAAGGATCGCATAGCTGTATTTAGTATCCATTACAAGATATTTCATAATTGCGCTCCTTTTTTGACCATATGGTACAAGTGGTTTCGGATGATCTCGTAGCCATTGGTGTATATCACTAACATGGCAATCAGATAACGGCGATGACGCTCTAATGTCTTGGTCGATACCTTGGTAGCCTTGGAGAGTTCTTTGATCGGCAGACGTTTAGTATTTAAAAGATCGTTTAAAAGATCTTCATTATCTTTGGCATAGGCGATGACCTTCAGGCATTTTTCATAGCTTCTTTTTTGTAGCGGACAATTATCGACAACATCTTTTAAGCTGACGCCAAATTGGGCCAGGGTCATGCTGAGCTCTAAGATCTCTTCTTTGGTCGCAGAGACCCGCATCTTTTCTTCTTGCGGATTAATGTTGTCACTTAAAGTTTCACTTAATAGATGCCCTTTTTCATCGATCGGGGCATCTAAGGAGATATGACCTTCATGCCGTTTCTCTTTTCTGGCAAAATCAATCAGACGGCTTTTAATAAGAAGGGCCGCATACTTTAAAAAGGCTCCTTTAAGTCGCGAGTAAGATCGAATCGCCTCATGAAATGCCAGCATGCCGATCGAAAGCTCGTCGTCTTTACCATAATGCAGTTCTTTTTGGGCGAATTTGGCACATTCTGAGCGAATAAAAGGCATGTAGTCACGAATCAGTTCATCGGCTACATCGATATCCTCTTTAGCATCCTGTACCCTCTTTAATAAAATCTCGCTCATTTCACTGTCCTCAATAATAGATTACGCAACAAAAAAGTATTTTTGGGGGCAATCGAAAAGATTTGTTTAAATTTTAGCGTATGATAATAGTTTGATGGTTAAATCTAAGTTAAAGAAAGGTTAAATAGTTTTTTAGGACAAACTTCCAAGGATCTTATCAAGCGTCTTTTTATAGCGGAGATTGGCCCTTGCGAGTTCTCTTAAAAGATCCTTTAAAGAGGCAGGCGTTAAGACATCATCGATCTCATAATAGTCAAGATCAGTGCGGAAGATCTCAAAGTCATCATTTTCGCAAGCTTCTAGGTCAGTGACATAACACATATTGTGGCTTGTGAAAAGGTATACCAGGCATCTATTTTGAACGCGGTGTTTAAAGATCGTGCCGCATTCATAATCAAAGCGATAGCTTAAAGTTTTAGCTTTGTTTTGGTTTTTAAGATGAGCTGCTTCGTTGTGCTTGGCTTTAAGTTGCATAAAATACAATGATTCGTCAGAGCTTAAATGATAGTAGAGATGTTTGCTTAAGGCATCGCTTATGATGACATATCTTGATAGATCGACATAGTTTAAAGAAGCGCCGTTTTTAAAATAAGCACAATCCTTGTGTTTATGGCCATAAAGCCGATAGGCATAGATCCTTTTCTTTACGATGCCGTCAACTAACCAGTATTTTTTCTCATAACGTATGATATCGTTTTTTAAGATCGGGGCGGTATTTGTAAAGGTTGGGAAGCTCTTGCCCTTTTGATTGGCGCTCATGATGATGCGGCGGTTTAATTCTTTATAGAGGTTATGATCAAGCTGGCCGCAGGAAAACTTTAACTTTTCGGGTCTTAATTTATAGACGTTATTGAATAAGATATAGCTGCTTTGTCTAAGACCGTTTGCATTGATAAGATACTTTTGAGCGTTATTGATAGATCTAGAGGGGTGTGTGGAGCAGGCATATGCCAAAAAATGATCGTCATTTTTCTTTACGATGACATAAGGACGGTTTTTATGACCGTCTGGCACCTTAAACAAAGCAAGTTCATCTAAGGCCATCTCACAAAAGACGATATCACCGACCTTCAAACGCCCAAAAAGCGCCATCTGCCATGGGGTGTAGAGAGGTTTATTGAAAAGGCGTCGATAGGCTTTAGTTAAGATCCTTTTAAAAAAGATGAAATATTCTTTAAGACGATGTCTCATACCATAATTATAAGCCTCAAATGACCAGTCTCTTAGGATTTTTTACTAAATATTAGCCAAAGATAAAAATAAGTAAAATTTCTAAGGGATACACATTAAAAAAACAGCAGTAAATAAAGGCCTTTAAGCAACTTTTGCATTAAATTCACAATGTTAAATGTAAGCGTTTTCTATTTACAACGAATTAAGGGGGTGTTACCATTTAAACGTAGGCTCATCTTTTGTCGTTAGGGATAAGCAAAAGACATGAGCATGAAAGGAGAAAGGGTATATAAATACCCCAAAGGGAGCATATGTCAAAAAATAATTTTCGACACTCTAAAAAGATCATTGGTTACTTTCTATCGTTACTAATGGTCTTTTCTTTGTTGCCGGTAAACCCCGTGTTTGCCCAAGATGTAGAGTACACTTATTCCCCAGTAGGCGTTAGTAATGCGCAAGCTGATAGTGTTGAAGCATCAGGGAAGGAAAACGGCGGTTTGGCCCAACATGCCATTGATGGTAGCCTCGATACAGTATGGCATACCAAGTGGGACAATGCGACAGAAAGCGATAAACAGATGCCGCATTGGATCAGCTATGATATAGTTGAGCCCACGACCATCGACGTATCGAATACTGGGGCAAACCTGGGCAAAATGGTGTTGGTAATGGTGTCTTTAAGAGCATCGATATCTATGTTTCGCAAGATAAAAACACCAATCCAAACACTAGTGATGGCTGGACGCTTGTAAAGACTTTTGATGATATTCCTTATTCAGCTACATCAGGAACAGACACAAACCGATATGCCGTGTTTGATTTTTCACCTGTTCAAGCTGCTAAAGTCAAGATCGTCATAAACCACAGCTATTCATCAGGTTCTGGAAGCGAGCCTGAAGATATGTACGCTAATGCTTTAGAGATCAAGACTTATAAGGCTACAGTCGTTGAACCCGAACCTGAAGTTGTAGAACCAACTGCCAAGATCGTAGCTAATGGCACTTCTTATGATTTGCCAAAAGATGTGATTACAGGTGGCAATACAGTTCCTGAAATTGAAGTAA
>CALUVF010000034.1 GCA_944324155.1 uncultured Erysipelotrichaceae bacterium
AGCTGGAGCGATCATCGCCAAGATCCAAAAGGCGACGATTGCAAGAGAAGCGGCCCGCAAGGCCAAGGAAGAGGCTCGCAAAGGCAAAAAGAGCGCTAAAGCGGCCGAAAAGATCCTAAGCGGTAAATTAGCTACCGCCCAAAGCAAGGACCATCGTAAGACCGAACTATTTTTGGTCGAAGGTGATTCGGCGGGCGGCAGTGCCAAGCAGGGACGTGATTCCAAATATCAGGCGATCTTGCCTTTGAGAGGTAAGGTTTTAAATACCGAAAGAGCTTCGCTTAGCGATATTTATAAAAATGAAGAGCTCAATACGATCATTCACGCCTTAGGGGCTGGTATGGGCCAAGATTTTGAACTAAATGATCTAAAGTATGACAAGGTCATTATCATGACTGATGCCGATACCGATGGAGCTCATATCCAGGTTTTGCTTCTGACGTTTTTCTATCGCTTTATGCCAGAATTGATCAAAACCGGTCATGTCTATATCGCTATGCCTCCTCTTTATATGATAAGTCAGGGCAAGGAAAAACATTACGCCTATGACGATGATCAATTAGCCAAGTTTAAGAAGACCTATAAAGGTGAAGTCAAACGCTTTAAGGGATTGGGCGAGATGAATGCCTCGGAGCTTTGGCAAACGACCATGGATCCGAAGACCCGTACTCTTATTTGTGTAAGCTTAGATGATGCCACAGCCTGTGAGCGCAAGGTGTCGGTCTTAATGGGATCAAATCCTGATCTTAGAAGGGCCTGGATCGAAGAAAATATCGATTTTACTTTGGAAGAGTCTTATGAGGTTAAGTAATGAAGAAAAAAGAAAATGAAGTGATCGAAGCGACAACTTTAAATTATGGTCTTGACGAGCTGATGTCAGACCGTTTTGGTCGCTATTCTAAATATATCATTCAAGAGCGGGCTCTTCCTGATGCCAGAGACGGTCTAAAGCCGGTCCAAAGAAGAATCCTCTATGCAATGTTTGAAGATCGCAACACCTTTGACAAGCCACACCGCAAAAGTGCCAAGGCTGTCGGCTATATTATCGGATATTATCACCCTCATGGCGATACTTCGGTCTATGATGCGATCGTTCGCCTTTCACAAGACTGGAAGATGAATATCCCACTCATCGATATGCAGGGCAACAATGGGTCGATCGATGATGATCCGGCTGCTGCTATGCGATATACCGAGGCCCGTCTTTCTAGGTTTGCTGGAGAAATGTTAAATGACATCGAAAAGGACTGTGTCAATTTCACCAATAACTACGACGACTCTTTATTAGAACCGACCGTCTTGCCGGCGGTAGCGCCTTTACTTTTGATCAATGGCTCGACCGGTATTGCCTCAGGCTATGCCACCAATATTGCGCCCCATAATTTAAACGAAGTGATCGATGCCACTATTTTTAGGATCTCAAATCCCGATTGTGATGTAAATGATCTTTTAGAGTTTATTAAAGGGCCAGATTTCCCAACCGGCGGGGTCGTGCAAGGTGCTCAAAACATTAAAGAGATCTTTAAAACCGGTCGGGGTCGCGTTGTAGTGAGATATAAACTGCATGTTGAAGAGACCAAAAATTCTAAACTGATCGTCATCGAAGAGATCCCTTTTGAGGTTGTTAAAGTTAATTTGGTCCGCAAGCTTGATGAGATCCGGATCGACCATGATATCGATGGTCTTTTAGATGTGCGCGACGAATCTGGACGTGAGGGCCTTAGAATCGTTGTAGAGATCAAAAAAGAAGCTGATGAAAAGAATATCTTAAACTATCTCTATCGCAACAGCGACTTGCAGATCAACTACAACTACAATATGATCGCTATCGTCAACCATCGTCCCATCCTCATGAACCTCTCATCATGCCTTGATGCCTTTATCAATCATCGCAAAGAAGTCGTCCTTCGCCGCTCAAAGTATCTATATGACACTAAAGCTAAGCGCATGCACATTATTGAAGGTCTTTTAAAGGCTGTTTCTTTAATGGACGACATAATTATGATCATTCGCTCGTCCAAGGATAAATCCCACGCCAAAGAGCGTTTGAAGGAAGCTTATCTCTTCAGTGAGGAACAAGCTGAAGCGATCGTTACTTTGAGATTATACCGTCTGACTAATACTGATGTCACGACGCTTAAAGACGAGTATGCCTCTTTATCGCAAGAATTAAGTGAATTAAAAGCGATCATCGATTCACCTTTGGTTTTAAATAGCGTGATCATTAAAGAACTCTCCAAGGTCAAGGAAGTATATGGTCAAAAGCGCAAGACTAAGATCGAAGAAGAGATCGAAGATATCAGTGTAGATAAAATGGCGATGATCGCCAATGAAGAGTGGGTCGTCTCAATCACGAAGGACGGCTATCTCAAAAAGACTTCCTTGCGTTCCTTCTTTGCCTCTGATGGTGAGAAACAACCTCCATTTATTAAAGAGGACGATATCATCATCGGTTATCGACAGATCGAAAATCTCGACACTCTTTTAATCTTTACAAATCGTGGAAATTACGCCTATATTCCCGTTTACGAGATCAAAGAAGCCAAATGGAAGGAACTTGGCAGTCACATCAGTTCTCTTATCAAGATCGCTCAAGACGAAAAGATCGTCTCATGTCTTTTTGTCAGAAACTTTGACACGGCAGCTTATGCGGTCACGGTCACCAAATTTGGCCAGATTAAAAAAAGCCTTATCAAAGATTATAAATTGCAGCGTTACTCAAAGACAGCCATGGCGATCCGTTTAGAAGAAGGCGATGAGGTTATTAAGACCATGGTCGCCTATGATCATGATGAGATCCTGGTGCTCACTTCAAATGCCTACTATGTGCGCTATAATCTAGATGAGATCGCCCCCTTGGCCTTAAAGGCGAAAGGAGTAAGAGCGATCAGGCTCGTCGATGATGAGGTCGTTTCTTCGCTTGTCGTCAGTGAGAATGAAGATTTGATCCTTCTTAGCGATCAGGGACAACTCAAGCGTTTACGTCTTAAAGATTTAATAAGGACTAATCGCGCTGTTAAGGGTATAAAGCTGGCCAAACCAGCCAAGACTAAGAAGGTCAAGGTTTTAGATGGTGCCCTAGTTAAGAATGGTCAAGAGCTTACGGTCTTGGCTAAAGATAAACAAAACTTTAATCCTAAGGATCTCTCTTATATGAGTCTAGACCAGGGGTGGTCGACCTCATTTAAGATCGCTGATCCCGTTAAACTTTTAGATGCCCAAAGGGGGATCGAAGAAGTTTTGATCAAAGATTTCCCCAAACTTCAAAAAGAAGTTGTAAAGATGGATTCGCTATTTAGTGAGGAATGAAATGAAACTCTTGGATAAATTATTTAAACCCGATCTTACACTTGATAAAATCACCGATTTTGACGCTTCCAAGTATAAGGAGCTAGGCTATAAGGCGATCCTTTTAGACCTCGATAATACCTTGGCTCCCTATTATGTCAAAAGTATCGATCAAAAGGCGATCGAAGTGATCGAAAGTTTAAAAAATACTGGATTTAAGGTCTTGGTATTCTCTAATAATTCCCCACAAAGAGTCGGTAATTATTTAAAGACGACCGATTATGAATATCTATGTTATGCCTTAAAACCTTTACCCTTTGGCTATTTAAGAGCTAAGAAGAAGCTTGATGTAGAATTAAAGGATTGCATCAGCATGGGCGATCAGCTATTGACCGATGTCCTTGGTGCCAAACGCATGAAGGTCTTTAGCGTCTATGTGAAGCCTTTGGTCGACAAAGATTCGTGGTCTACTAAGATCAACCGTTTTTTGGAAAGAAAGATCTTTAAGAGGTTAGGACAATGAGAAAATGTGTCGGTTGTGGAAGCATTCTTCAAACAAATGATCCTAGTCTTGTCGGATACGTCCAAAGGGAAGATCAGATCTATTGCCAGCGCTGTTTCAAATTGATCCACTATGGATCTTTTAAAGGAAACCAGGAAGTCCTGAGTCAAGATGAGATCTTAGCGAAGATACAAAAAAGTTCCGATGTCATCGCTCTTTTGATCGACGTATGGCAATTAGAGTTCACTCTAGATCTTCCACTTATCAAGGCTTTAGAAGGGAAAGAAGTGATCGTCATTTTGACCAAAGTCGATACCTTGCCCTTTAATACAAGTTTCGAGCGCCTTTTAACATATATCAAAGCTAAGCTTAAAGATCTTCAAAAGCTTAAGATTCAAGAAGTCTTCTTAAAGACCAAGGGACACTTTAAAGAACTCTTTTTAGACTATTTAAGGGCTAAAGGTATTAAACGAGTAATGCTTTGTGGAGCGGTGAGTGTTGGCAAAAGCACTCTGCTCAACGAACTAAAAGGCGATGATATCTTGACGACCTCAGTATTTGGCGGGACGACCCTTGATCTAAATACGATCGAGGTCGATGATATCGAATTCATCGATACGCCAGGCCTCATTGATCCAAAAAGCGCCTTAGTGGCTGTTTCCAATGAATTTTTAAAGCATTTGAGCATCAAAGACGAGGTCAAGCCACAAGTCTATCAGTTATACAGCGACCAGAGTTATTTTTTAGACGGTCTTTTACGTCTTGATCTAAAAACTCAAAAGAAGGCTTCGCTCATCTTTTATATCAGCCCGCGTCTTAATATCCACCGCACCAAAAGTATCAATGCCCACGAGTATTATTCAAGGCATCTAAGCGAGTTTAATTATCGTGGTGATCTTATCAAACATCATCTTGACCTTAAAGATAAATGCGAGCTTTTGATTGATGGCGTGGGCGTCATCGCCTTGCACCATTTAAAAGAAGCTGAGCTCTATTTGTCGAAAAATATTGCATACACCATTAGAAAGGCGGTTTTATAGATATGTTAAGTGGCAAACAAAAGCGTTATCTGCGCTCTTTGATGAATGAAGAAAAAGCAGTAGCCCAAATTGGCAAGGAAGGGATCTCTCTCAATCTTATCAAGACCCTTGATAACTATTTAAAGGTTCATGAGATCATGAAGATCCAAGTTTTAAAGACCTGTCCCTTTGAGATCAAGGAGATCGCCTTAGATGTTGCTGCCCAAACCAAAAGCGACATCGTTCAAATTATCGGACGTGTGATCATCATCTATCGCCCCAGTAAAGAAAAACTTATTAAATTACCATGAAATTAGCTGAATTTTATAAGTTAAAGCCCCTTGAAAGGCGCTCTTACTGGTTAAAACCTGAACTATTTAAAGAGGGGCTTAAGGAGCTTTTAAATCCTAAACGCTATGAGCACTCTTTAAGCGTGGCAAAGGTCGCCAAAAGTTTGGCCCTAGCGCATCATGTTGATCCAAGAAAGGCTTATCTGGCGGGCTTGCTTCATGATATAACGAAGTATTTAAGCGAAGAAGAGGCTTATAATTATCTGAAGTATTATGACGAAGACAAACTGTCTGACCCCAAGGCTATATGGCATAGCTATACAGCATATTATTATTTAAAGGAACACCTGCATCTATATGATGAAGAAGTTTTAAATGCCATCTATCATCACAGTGATGGTCTAAGCCATTCAAAACTTGCGATGATCATCTATATTGCCGATAAAAGAGAACCTTTGCGACAAATTGATGATAATATCTTAAATTTAGCGTATAGCGATTTATATAAAGCCTTTGAAGTATTAAAATGTGATGTGAAGGAGTATGTCTTAAAACATGGAAATAAGTGAAAAAGTAGAAGTTTTGGCAAAATTCTTAGATGAAAAGCTGGCTGAAGATGTCAAGATCATTGACTTTAGCGGAAGCTCGAGCATCTTTGACTATTTTATCTTGGCTACGGCCCGCAATTTGCGCCACATCAATGCCCTATTAGATGACGTTAAAGATAAGGGGGCAGAGTTGTCTTTAGAAGTCAAAAGAGTTGACTATCCCGAAGATTCCTCGTGGGGCCTCGTTGATCTAAAAGATATCGTCGTCCATATCTTTTTAAAGGAAGAGCGACAAAACTATAATCTGGAGAAATTATGGGGCGATCTCAAGATCACGAATATCTAGCTCCATATACCCTTTTAGCACGCTATTACGACGCTCTTTTATCATATGAAGATGGTTACGAAGTATGGATCAAGGCCTTAAAGAAGTATACAAAGGGTAAAAAAGTACTTGATCTGGCATCTGGGTCGGCACTTTTTTCAAGAGCTATGGAAGAAGAAGGCTATGAAGTAGTGGCCTCAGATCTTTCTAAGGAAATGAAAGAAGCATCAAAGGCTAACTTTAAAGGTGAATATCAAATTATGGATATGAGTGCTTTCTTTCTAGATCGAAGCTTTGATATCGTTACGGCCGTTTGCGACAGCGTCAATTATCTTGATGAAAAGGCTTTTCGCTCTTTTTTAAAGTGTAGCTATCAGGTCTTAGAAAAGGGCGGATATATTTTCTTTGATATGCATGATCTTGCAAGGCTTAAAGAATTTAAAGAACCCTACATTGAAGAAGGTCATATCTTAGACGCTGACTACATATGGACGATCGAAGTTGACGAGACAATAGGGGAGTTATACGAGCACTTCAGCTTTTATATCAAAGGAAAAGAATATATGGAAGATCATCACCAGTTTGTCTATCCGATCGCTAAAGTTCTTAAACTGATGCAAGAGGCTGGCTTTAAAGCCAGATCGATCGATGATTTTATTTTAAATGAGAAAGTATTGATGATAGGAGTTAAAGAATGATAGGTATTATCGCCGCAATGGAAGAAGAAGTCAAAGCTTTAAAAAACAAGATGCAGAATCTTCGTATCGCAAAGATCGAAGATGATATATATTTTTTAGGATCGATCAAAGGTCGGGAGGTCGTCTTGATCGAATCGGGGATCGGCAAGGTCCAAGCTGCCCTTAATACGACCAAGCTTATGGAGCGTTTTAAGATAAAGTTTCTTTTTAATATCGGCTGTGCCGGCTCCTTAGATGAAAATATCGTGCCAGGTTCTTTGGTCGTGGCTGATATTTTAGCCTATCATGACCTCGATGTCTTCGATTGGGCCAAGGGACTTGATCCTTCGTATCACTACGTCTTTAAGTGTGACAATGCACTATTAGAAAATCATCGTCACGACAGTGATCTTAAAATCGTGCCCTTTGTCAGTGGCGATGCCTTTGTCTTTAGAGAAGATCAATATACCAAGATCTTAAAAGATTTCCCAAAGGCCAAGGTTTGCGATATGGAGTCTTGCGCCATTGCCCATGTGGCCCAAAGTTATAAGTGCCCCTATATCATCGCCCGCAGCATCTCTGATGTGGTAACTTTAAAGGACAGTGAAAAGAGCTATGATTTTAATTTATCAAAAGCCTGCGAAAACAGCGCTGAACTCTGTGTCAGGCTGATAGCTGAGGTTTAGTTATGAAGTGGTATGAAGAAAACTATGTCGATCACGTCGCTTGGATCGTTGATCATTTGGAGTATCTGGGGCTTAGCTATGCGGAGGCGCTGCTATGTCTTGTATTGGCTTTTTTTAAGGAGAAAAATCTGAATATTACCTATGAGCTTTTAGGAAATAAGTTAGATACCAGTCAAGATGAGATCGATAAGCTCTTGTTTGGATTAAAGAAGCGTGGCTATTTAGGCATCAGTGTCTCAAAGTCAGGTATGGAATTTGATTTAAGTCCGCTTTATGAAATAAGCGAAAAAGAGATGAGCTCCAAAAAGGACGAGGACCTCTTTGAAATGTACGAAGAAGGTTTCAAACGCCCGCTCAGCCCTAATGAAATGGCCAAGATCTCTTCTTTAGCTAAAAAATACGGGCAAGGGGCTCTGATCGTCGCTCTTCGGGCCGCCCAGGGGCATGACAAGCTCAACTTAACTTTTGTGGAAAGGTATATCTTAAATCATGAATCAAAAGATAAAGACGATCGCTGAGTGTCTTGACGAGCTCTTTCCTGATGCCCATTGCGAGCTGAACTATCAAAATGACTTTGAACTTTTGTGTGCCGTATTGCTCAGCGCCCAAACGACTGATGAGCGCGTCAATCTTGTGACAAAAGAATTATTTAAGATCTATCCAACGGCTAAAGAGCTCGCCAAAGCCGATGTCAAAGAAGTTGAAAAGATCATTCACTCGATCGGACTTTACCACAACAAGGCCCAAAACCTCATTAAAATGGCTCGCAGCTTAGATGCCAAGTATGACGGTAAGGTGCCGAAAGATAAAGAGGCCCTTACTTCTTTAAGCGGGGTGGGGACCAAGACTGCCAATGTCGTCTTGAGTGAATATTATGATCTGCCTTATTTTGGGGTTGACACCCATGTTTCGCGCATCGCCAAAAGGCTCAATATGGCTAAAGATGATGACAGCGTTTTAAAGATCGAGACTAAGCTCATGCGTCTTTTTCCCAAAAGCCGATATAAAAAGACCCATCATCAAATGATCTTCATGGGTCGTTATTTGTGCAAGGCTAAAAAGCCAGAATGTGATAAATGCCCTCAAGGCATCAAGAAATATTGTCGCTTCAGCGCTTGTGATAAAGACGCTTAGTGCTGTATACCGGCTCCATTGTTAGGTGCATACCTAACTTTTTTAATGTCTTGGTGTCGACTTCTGACAAGATGACAGTTGAGTGGACCTCACAGCCCTTGAGCTTTTTAAGGGCGTCCATGGCCATTTGGCACACTTCACTTGTGGTCGATTCAATCGCTAAGGCTACCAAGACCTCATCGGTATGAAGGCGCGGGTTATGGCCGCCTAAATATTCCGTCTTTAATTTTTGGATAGGTTCGATGATCTTGCTTGAAAGAAGTTTGATATCGGGCAGCCCGGCAAGCTTTTTAAGGGCGTTTAATAAGGCGGCACTGGAGGCTCCCAAAAGTTTCGAGGTCTTGCCGGTAACGATGCTGCCATCGTTTAATTCGATCGCCACGGCCGGCTCTTTAGTGCTCTCGGCTTTTAAAAGCGCTTCATGACAAACTTTACGGTCATCGATCGTAACATTGGCTTTTTTCATGATCAGAAGAAGCTTATTGGCGATATCGTCGTTGGTATCTTCTTTGCGTATCGCAACAAGCGCTTCATAGTAGCGTCTGATGATCTCTTCTTTGGCGGCACTTTGACATATTGCATCATCAGTGATGCAAAAGCCGATCATATTGACGCCCATGTCGGTAGGGGAGTTATAGATCGAGGTGCCGCCGATCTGCTTTAAAAGGTCGTTTAAGACCGGGAAGATCTCGACATCGCGATTATAGTTGACGGCGATCTTGCCATAGGCTTTGAGGTGGAAGGGGTCGATCATATTGACATCGTTTAGATCGACGGTCGCCGCTTCATAAGCGAGGTTGACCGGGTGATCTAGGGGCAGATTCCATATGGGGAAGGTCTCAAATTTAGCATAACCCGATTTGATGCCATGCAGATTATCGTGATACATTTGCGAAAGACAGGTCGCCATTTTACCACTCCCGGGTCCTGGGGCCGTGACGACGATGATGTCGCGCTCGTTTTGGATATATTCATTAAGCCCATAGCCATCGCGCGAGAGGATCAAGTCGATATCATTGGGATAGTTTTCGATATGGTAGTGGTAAGCTACTTTGATCTTTAAACGTTCTAACTTTCTTCTGAGTTTTTGGGCGGCAGCTTGTTTGGCATATTGCGTGATGACGACGCTTCCAACATACAGTCCAGCTTCGGTAAAGGCATCGATGAGACGCATGAGGTCTTGATAATAGGTGATCCCAAGATCTCCTCTAACCTTATTCTTTTCGATGTGTTCAGCATTTATCACAAGCATCATCTCAACGCGGTCCTTGATGTTTAGAAGCATCTTGATCTTGGAGTCGGGTTCAAAGCCTGGAAGGACGCGTGAGGCGTGATGGTCACCAAAAAGTTTACCGCCAAACTCGAGGTAAAGGCGGTTAAACTGGGAAATTCTTTTTAAAATGTTTTCTGATTGTAAACGGATATATTTCTCATTGTCAAAACCGATCTGGTACATACGTGCCCCCTTTAAAAAATATACATAGACCATTATAGCATTTTTGTCTATAATTTAGCCATGGAAGAAAACTATTATGTCAAGACTTTAAATGAAGCTAAGGACTTAGTAAAAAAGGAAGAATATTTTAAGGCCATGCGGATTATTGAAGATGAACTCTCGATGCCTTATCTCCCCGAAGATTTTGAAAAAGAGCTCTTGTCTTTAAAAAAGGCGATCGATAGATCTTTAAAAAAAGATCGCCCTGATTTAAGCGATGAAATGTTAAAAGAATATCTTTTTAATGACCCTGTTAAGGAATTGATCGCTGTAAACGCTCTAAGTAAAAAGAACCTTAGAGATTATTTAAAATTAGTTCAGGAATACTTATTGTCAAAGGGTGATGACAAGGCTAAGACTCTGCTTATCGCCGCTTTGGTCGATCAAGAGATCAAGGAAGAATTGAAGGTCTTAAAAAACGGCATGGAGATTTCTTTTATCCCCAAATATGTCGAAGGTATTGAATATTCCGATGGCTATATAAAGGGAAGAGAATACTTAAGAAAAGAACTTGAAAACGATGACCCCATAATGTATAAGATGGCGCTAGAACTTTTGGGGAATAAGGTTTTTTCAAGTCTGCCCTTAAGCATCGATGAAGATGAAGGAGTCTTATATGCCAAGGCTTTGATCCTTTATCTTGACGAAGCTCTTTTTAAAGATGAAGAAAAAGAAGCATTTTTAAAAAATGAGGTATCCCAAAAAGAAGTGGAAGTTTTAAAAACTATCATCGAAGACTTAAAGAGTGCTTAAATAGTGATAAAATAAGCTTAAATGTAGTCACTTGAAATAAAGTTTGCTATAATTGTAAGGCTATTGATAGGAGGTTATTATGGCTGAAGTAAAAAAAGTTGCCGACGGGCAAGTAGAAGTAGTGGTTAAAGTTGAACCCGAAGTATGGCAAAAAGCCCAAGACAAGGCTTTTAATAAATTAGCTAAAAAGGTGACGGTAAAAGGATTCCGTCAAGGACAGGCACCTAAACATTTGGTCGCCCAACATCTCAATAAGCAATCGATCTTATTAGAAGCGGCTGAAGATGTTGCCCAAGAAGAATTCCGTCAAGTTTTAAAGGAACATGAAGAGATCGAACTCATCGATCGCGCAAGTTTTGATATTGATACGCTAAACGAAAATGAAGCGATCTTTAAGTTTAATTGCCCAGTTAAGCCAGACGTAGAACTTGGACAATACAAGGGCTTTGGCTTAAAAGCTAAAAGAGCGACTGTCAAATCCGAAGAGATCGACAAAGAGATCGAGCGCTTGCGCAACCAAAAGGCGGAGCTTGAGATCAAGGAAGATGGCGCAGTAGAAGATGGCGATATCGCGGTCATTGATTATAAAGGAATCAAAGACGGCGAAGCCTTTGAAGGCGGCAGTGCTGAAAACTATTCTTTGACGATCGGCTCTAAAACTTTCATTCCCGGTTTTGAGGAACAGCTCATCGGTATGAAGGCCGAAGAAGAGAAGACGATCGAAGTTACTTTCCCAGAAGATTATCATGCCGAGAATCTAAAGGGGGCCAAAGTTAATTTTGAAGTTAAGGTCCATGAGATCAAAAAGAAGATCTTACCAGAAGTTGATGATGAATTTGTAGAAGATTTACAGATCAAAGATGTCAAGACTGCTGATGAATTAAAGGAATACATCAAAAAGAACTTGGCTGATCGCCGCAAACAAGAAAACGAAAACGAGCTCAACAAGCAGATCTTTGATAAGTTAAATGAAAACGCTAAGGTTAATATCCCCGAAGTCATGATTAGTGACGAAGTAACCAATATGATCAATGAGATGCGCAATACTTTAGCTAATCAAGGACTGAGCCTTGAGCAGTTCTATAATTTGACTAATCAAAGCGAAGATGATCTTCGCAAGAATTATCACGATGAAGCAATGCGTCGTGTAAAGATCAACTTGGTATTAGAGGCGATCGCAAAAGAAGAAAAGATCGAGGTAAGTGATAAGAATCTTGAAAAAGAATACAAAGAGATCGCTAAGAGCTACGATATGCCAGTAGATGATGTCAAGAAGTACATTCCCGAAAGCGAAATGAAGTTCAATACCAAGATGAAAAAAGCTTTAGAGATTGCAAAATCTTAAAGAAACATTAAAGACGCATTACGCGTCTTTTAAAAAAAGGAGGAAACTATATGAGTGATAGATATTTAGTTCCTATTTTATGCACCAGGGGCGTTGTCGTCTTTCCTTCGCAAGAAGTGAATATCGATGTCGGGCGCAAAGAAAGCATTGATGCCTGCACCGTTGCGAATGAACACAACTCCTATATCTATGTCGTATCACAAAAATTATTAGATACCGAAGACCCCAAACCCGAAGATCTATACAGCTATGGCAGCTTATGCAAGATTCAGCGCTACCGCAAGAAAGATAACTATATCCGTGTGGGCTTAGTGGGGATCGCCAGAGCCAAGGCTTTAAATTTTATGATGAACGAAGGTGTCAAGAGCGCCGAAGTAGAGGTCGTGACCGACATCTATGAAGATGAGACACTTTTAAAGGAGTTGGTCTCAAAAGTCTTAATGAACTTTGAAAAGATCAAGTCACATGTCAATCCGGCTATGAATGTCGAACTTTTCAAGAATTTGCGAAACGGGCTCAGTGCCGGGGAATTAACTGATTACTATGCGCAGGTCTTTTTGATCGACTATCGCGACAAGGAGCGCTTTTTAGAAGAAACCAACATTATTGAACGTCTTAAAATGACGCTCGAATTTATGAAAAAGCAGATCGAGGCCGATCACATTGAAAAAGAGATCGATGAAAAGGTTCGCTCTTCTTTAGAAGACAACCAGCGCGATTACTACTTAAGAGAAAAGATGCGCGCGATCAAAGAGGAGCTTAATGAAGGCCATGGTTTTGGCGACAGTGACGAATTAAGGGAAATGGTCGAAAACAATCCTTATCCTAAACACGTCAAAGAAAAAGCCTTAGACGAGTTAGCCAAACTTGATATGTTGCCATCCTCAAACGGTGAATCGGGCGTTATCCGCACATACCTTGATTGGTTATTAAAGACCCCCTGGTATCAAAAGACTCAAGATAGCGAAGATCTAAACAAGGCCAAGGCCATCTTAGATGAGGATCACTTCGGCTTAGATAAGGTCAAGGAGCGCATCTTAGAATATTTAGCCGTCAAACAGATGACCCATTCTTTAAAAAGCCCGATCATTTGTTTGGTCGGTCCACCTGGTGTGGGCAAGACTTCTTTAGCCAAGTCGGTGGCCAGAGCCCTAGGGCGCAAATTCGTCAAGATGTCTTTGGGTGGCGTGCGTGATGAGGCTGAAATACGAGGTCATCGCCGTACTTATCTTGGAGCGCTGCCAGGGCGTGTGATCCAAGGCATGAAAAAAGCCGGCGTGATCAATCCCGTCTTTTTGATTGACGAGCTCGATAAAATGGCTTCAGACTATAAGGGTGATCCTTCCAGCGCTATGTTAGAGGTATTGGATCCTGAACAAAACGCCATGTTTTCCGATCATTACCTCGAAGAGCCCTATGATCTTAGCGATGTACTCTTTATCGCTACGGCTAACTACATCGAAAATATTCCTTCGGCTCTCAAAGACCGTTTAGAGATCATTAATCTAAGTTCCTATACGGAGCTTGAAAAGGTCGAGATCGCTAAGCGTCATCTTATTAAAAAACAATTAGAGGCCAATGGTTTAAAAGCTTCGCAGTTTAATTTAAGCGAAGACATGATCTTATACCTCATTCGTCATTACACCAGGGAAGCTGGGGTAAGACAATTAGAAAGAGTGATCGGATCACTATGCCGCAAGAGCGTTTTAGCGATCTTGGCTAACGGCAAAAAGAAGGTCACGATCAATAAAAAATTGATTCACGAG
>CALUVF010000035.1 GCA_944324155.1 uncultured Erysipelotrichaceae bacterium
ATATGCGTGTTATTGCTGTAGGAGATGACGATCAAAATATATATGAATTTAGAGGATCGAATTCTAAATACTTAGAATATTTAGTTACGAATTATGGTGCCACAAAATACGAGATGGTCGACAATTACCGAAGCGATCAAGAGATCGTGCGCTTCGCTAATGCCTTTGTCAAAAACATAGGGCACCGTATGAAACAAGAACCCATCAAAGCCATTAGACAAGAAAAGGGACATGTAAAAATAACCAGGCACTATTCTAGACAAATGGAGGAAGCACTCCTTCATGAGATCTTAAAAAATCATAAATCAAATGCCATCGTCCTGACAAACACCAACAGCGAAGCCTTGCGAATTACTGGCCTTTTAAATCAAAACGGAATCAAAGCACGCCTCATTCAGAGCCTTGATGGCATTAATTTAATCAACTTAATTGAGATTCGCTATTTTTTAAGCATCATCGACAAGCACATCAAAACCCCTTTGATCCAAGAAAAGTTGTGGGATCATGCCAAAAGTGAACTGCATAAAAGATATGACAGCAGCTTAATCATAACGCTTATAGATAATTTGCTGAGAACTTTTGAAAAAACCAATCCTTCCCTTTACTATAGCGATTTAAAGGGATTTATCTTGGAATCGAAACTCGAAGATTTCTATGAGATAAAAAAGGAAACGGTCTATGTCTCAACGATCCACAAAGCTAAAGGGCGCCAATTTGACGAGGTATATCTTTATCTTGATGATGTAAAGGAATTAAATGACGAAAAAGCCCGCCGTCTTTATGTCGCAATAACCAGAGCCCAAAAAAATCTCTTCATACACACAAACAGTGACCTCTTTGCGGATTATGCTAAACAAAACTTTAGCTATTCAAAGGATTACACCCACTATGATCCTCCTTTAAAGATAACAGTAAGTTTAGGCTATAAAGATGTTTATCTAGACTATTTCAAAGATAAAAAAGAGATCATCAAAACTCTATCTAGTGGAATGAGATTAACCGCCGGTAACGGTTGTCTATCTATCAGAAAGATTCCTCTTATTAAATACTCCAAATCTTTTAAAGACCGCCTTTTGACCCTTGAAAAAAGTGGTTATCATGTTCATGAAGCACAGATCCGTTTCATCTTGGCTTGGAAGGGTGAAAATGACAGCGAAGAATGTTTAATCATTCTACCAGATATCACGCTTTTAAAAGACTGATCTCAGGCCTTCTTTACGAGCTGATAAAGAACTATTACCCAGAATAAGCAGAAATATAGTAATCCTTTAAATATCTTTCCAATAAGCTTAAACATCTCTTTTATCCCTTTCATCTATATACTACCGATTAAATGATAAAAGGTGGTGTGCTCTTTGCCTACAGACATACCACCTTGCGCTTAATTCTTATTTGAGCTAGAATTATATAGCAATTGCAGATATAGTTTAGTGGTAAAACATCAGCTTCCCAAGCTGAGGTTGCGGGTTCGATTCCCGCTATCTGCTCCAATATGTATTCAAAAAGCCCATAAAATGGGGCTTTTTTAGTGTTATGTAAACAATCCTTTGGAAGAAAACAAAAAAACCTGCAATAATTGCAGGTTACGCATCAAACGCTATGCGATCGATCTCTTTGGCTACGACGATAAGCCTTAGATCGTCACGATACAAGACACAGGTTTGGAAGGTGATGAACTTATCACCAGGCTTAATATCAACTCCAGTGTCGTAGAATTCCTTTTTTTCGATACCGTTTATATAGTATTCTAAAGACTCGTCATCAAATTCCGGAAACATGTATTCCATGCCTTTCTCAATCGGATATTGAGGATTGTTTAAAAGGATATCGGCATAATAGACATAGGCCACTTCATATCGGCGAATCTCATCTTCTAAAACCAAAGAAAGGTATTTGTTTTTATCATAGTTTTCTTCTTCAATGAGATCATGTAACGGTGTGAAAAAAACGCGATCGCCATTATAGAAGGTATGGCCATAGAAGGTCATGTTTTGCGAATCCAGCGAGGCATTGGGGTCAAGATAGACCGTCCCGCCTTCATAATATTCGCCAGTCTCAAAATCTCTTCTTAGATATTCATCATAATCGATGGCATAGACTGTTGGTACATCGACTAGTCCGCTGTCAAAAACGATCGTTCCTAAATAGTCATCATTGATCGCATGAAGCTTATCATACAATGCTTCATATTCGCTATAGTCGACATCATCTTTGATCCCGGTGTTTAACTCTAGTGATCCTCCTAAGCGTTTAGATGGGAAAAGATCGTCTTTAAAGACATAGACCGTCCCCAAAGTGATCGCTATAAGCAAGAGTAGAATGACAATGAGTTTTTTTCGATTATTCATCTAGACAAAAGCTCCAATTACGCTGACTAGCACCATGAAGACGACGATCGTAATGATGACGGCACGATAGACAATTGGGTGTTTCTTCATTAAACTTCGGCCTCGAGTGCGATTTTCATCATGTTTGTGAAAGAGTTTTGACGCTCTTCGGCAGTTGTGATCTCATCAGAGACAAAGGAATCTGAGATCGTCAAAAGGCAAGCGGCTTTCTTATTTAAGACACGTGCGTTATTGAAAAGGGCGAAGCTTTCCATCTCGACTGCTACACAGCCTTTATTGACGATATCAGCGATATAGCCGTTTCCACCTTCACGATAGAAGACATCAGATGAATGAACGCCGGTTTGAATTAGAGGAATTCCTAATTTTTCAGCCGACTTGATAAGGGCATCGTTTAATTCTTGAGTCGGATAAGCGATGTCGCTGTCATAGCCGCTTTGGACCTTGGCATAGCTTGATTCGGAATAAGCCTTGGTCGCTAAAAGCACATCATAGACCTTGACACTGGCATCATAAGCCCCAGCCGATCCGATGCGAATAATGTTTTCGACATCATAGTCGCGATATAGTTCGTAAGAGTAGATGCCGATGCTGGGCATGCCCATTCCTGAGCCCATGACCGAGATCTTCTTTCCTTTATAAGTTCCAGTATAGCCAAACATGTTGCGTACCGTATTGAAAAGAACGGGATTTTCTAAGAATGTATCGGCAATAAATTTCGCTCTTAAAGGGTCGCCTGGCATTAAAACCGTCTTAGCGATATCTCCTTTATTGGCAGCGTTATGGGGTGTTGACATTTTATATTCCTCCTTCTTTTACTTGATTATAGCAAATTTATCCCAAAGCTCCCAACTTAGATACTCAAGATGTAAAGAAAGATTGACAAATAAGGTGGAAATTTAAATGATATAATCATATCAGAAAGAGAGGACAATTTATGTCTTTAGAAGAAAATGTATCAAATCCTATCGTCGCACGCCATTACGCTTATCTGTTTGTTTTAGCTTTAGCGACCTTTGCGATCGGCATCATCAGCGGCAACCTAAATGAAACTTCGATCCTTAAAGCGATCTTTGACATCTTAGATCGTATCATCTTTATCGTCTATACTTTTTTCATCTATAAGCTGTCATCTTTAAACCGCAGTTATCGCATCTGTTTCTATTTGCGCCTGGTGGTCTTCTTTTCAAGTTTCCTGTCGCTTTTAATACCCAGCAATACCTTAGAATCGATCGTCACCGGAGCGATTGTCATAACCTTCTTACTTTTAGCCATTGACATTGCCTGTGCCTACTTTGAATTTAAGGGGCATCACTTAGCGGCCTTAGAAAAAGATGAAAACCTGGCCCATAAATGGAAATTGCTCTGGTATTTCTATGTCCTTTCCTTTGTGGTCATGATCGTCGGAATCTCGATCTTAGTCGCTACGCTTTTTGGCGGAGGTGATCTTTATAACTTCGTCAATCTATTTGGCATTATTACTCTTATCAGCACTATCACCCTTCTGGTGGTCTCGATATTTGAGATCATCTACCTCTATAAGATGTCAAAGCTCTACGCTTAATAAAAAGCCCTCGTCGGGCTTTTTTAGTGATTGGTGATGTGTTCAAGTATGAAGTAATCGTCTTCTTTAAGATGCAAAGAGATATATTTTAAAGCTTCTTTGAGGTCTTTGACCAAAGTAAATCTTTCCATATCGTAGCCAGCACGATTTAAGCTTTGGCCTAAAGTTTTGGTATACTCGCCATCAATGACCAAGATATGTTCAATATTTGATATGACCTCATTTAACCGCTCATTATCTTTCTCGTATGCCTCAATTATTAATACGCAACCAGGATTATCTTTGATAAAGGTGATGAGATCACTTGAGATATATTGAGCTTTAGAATCATCTAAATAGTTGATCCCTTCAAAAAGACCTGAGCTCATATAGCCCTTTCGGTCTTTTAGATCGTCTTTGAAATTATCCCCATCAAGATATGAAAGCAGACACTTTAGAGCAATCAAAATGTGGTACTTGTTTTCACTATGGCCCGTTTCTTCTAAAAAGCGATAGCTGACTCCTTTGAAAGAATAGTCAAAAACTTCTAAAGGAAGAGCCGAGCTTTCAAAACCAAAGCTGGTTTTATCCTCATAAAAATCTTTAGAATAGACGTAACTAGGGATCACGCTTTTGCTCAAAGCTGTTAGATCGATCACTCTTTTAAAGGGTGCTTCCTTATATTTGTCAAATTCTTCAAGACTTAAATAAAGATACGGTATCAAAGCTTCACTGTTTTTTGACACTGCTTGGATCCTTTGATCTTCTAAAGACCATTTTAAGTATTCATCACTTTCATCAAGCACGATCAAAGTAGTACCTTTTAAATCGAACTGATAATTTCCCCAAATATCTTCACTTTGCTTAAAGCTCGTAAAGTTCATGAGAATAAAGGGAATTAAAGGCGCGAGCACGCTTAAGACATAGTAATCTTCACTCTTGAAAAACGCAAAAGAAACACAAAGCAAAAGGCAGATCACAAGGTCGATCAAAAGAGCGGTGTGGCATAACTCCTTTATTTCAAGAGCAGGCGTTTTAAACAAGAGATAGATCGCCCCAACCCCAAGAGCAACAAAAATAGCAGCCTCAAGGTCTAAGATCTCAAAGTAGTAAATAGCGCGATAACAAAGATAAGTGATCGCCACAAACAAGAAATAATCGCTCAAAAGCTTGCTTAATTGCTTTTTAAACAAAGAGCGATAGATCTTCTTTTCACCCTTGGCTAAAAGTAAGAGCTTGCTGGCGGAAACGTAAGACGAAAGGGTGATCATGATAAGACATATCGTTGATAGTAATTTAATCATCTTTAACCTCTTTTCTTAAAAATCTTTTATTCTTAGGCTTTAATACTTTAAAGATGACCCCATCATTCATATTTTCCCCTAACACACGATATCCATAGGTCTCAGTGACCCTTTTGACGATCGAAAGACCTAAACCAAAGCGACCGCCGCTGCCCATCTCGTAAGGTTTGAACAACTTATCGAGCCTTTCTTTTTCTAGCAGCGGTCCATCATTAAACACAAAGAGCCCTTCTTCATCAAGTGTGATCTTTATCTTGGTCTTGGCATAGCGCAACGCATTATCCAAAAGGTTTTCAACAACAATCCGCCAGGGTTCTTCTTCGCCATGGAAACTAATGTCCTCAAGATCACTTTCAAAAACGATCTCGCTTCTTATGGCCACTAACGCCATCATCGCCTTTTCAACAACTGGTTTCATTGGCAGGTTATCGCCTTTTTTAACATCGTCATTTAAATAGCCAAGCTTATTAAAAGTAATCAAGCGCAATACTTTATTTTCAAGGCGGTCGGCATGTTCGTAGATGACATCGACACTTTTTTCTAAAGTACCATAGGGGTAGATCCCGTCTTTGATGCTTTCAGAATAAGATTTGATGGTGGCGATCGGGGTCTTTAAGTCATGTGAGATATTTTGGATCATTTCTTCACGGATCTTGGCTTGTTTTAAGAGCTCTTCATTCATGTCGATCAAAGCCTCGGCCACTTCGCCGATCTCGTCTTTGCGATCAATATTGAGCTTGGCCTTTTCGCCGTTTTTGACCTTATCGATATAGTTTTTGATCTGATTCAAGGGGTGTATCAGAGTCACCACCCAAAGCATGACGAAACTGTAAAGCCCGACAACGATCAAAAGAGTCGTATTGATCGTCGAATCCGTCAAAGCTTTCGAGTAGGCACTGCGATAGTCATCGCGAATGATCGAGACCAGTGAAAAACCATTGGATTCGCGAATGGAATAAACGATCGTTCGACCATCATAGTCAAGCGTTCCGTCAAAGTATTCTAGATCATTGTCGATATCAGGATCGATATGTTCCAACAAAGACTTAGACTCTTCATCGAGTTCGCTTAGGTATTCACGACGAGGCAAAGAGTAAATAAAGTGGCGGACATTGCCCTCATCTTTTGAATCTTCGTCGATCATAAACTTATTGGCAATGACCTCATCTTGGGCCGTATGGATCAGGGTGTGCATCTGGGCATCGACGAAGTTGTCGATATTGTTGGGTACGATCGTTAAAAACAGCATCAAAAAAGCGACCGCAACCAAAAAGGCGATCGTAAAAAACTGCTGTAAGAGCGATAGGTTCTTTAACCAGATCCTGAGACGTTTCATTAAGCTAGACGGTACCCGAAACCATAGATCGTCTGGATATTGATCTTGGGCATTTTCTTGCGCAGACGTCTGAGGGTGTCATCGACCACCCTGTCGGAGCCATAGAAGTTCTCGTCCCAGACTTTTTCAAGGATCTGTTCCCTTAAAAAGGCTGTTCCACGATTCTTCACAAACAGCATAAGCAAATCAAATTCCTTGGTCGTAAGATCTAAAGGAACATTATTCTGATAGACGATCCGCTGGGTCTCATCGATCTCATAACCATCGATGTGGATCCTTTCATCGCTGCGATACACTCTTCTGATGACATTGTTGACCCTTAAGACGAGCTCTTTTGGTGAAAAGGGCTTGGTAATGTAATCATCGGATCCCTTTTCAAGCCCGATGATGCGATCAAACTCCTTATCGCGGGCACTCATGAAGATGACTGGCGTATCCTTATTTCGGCCTTTGATCTCTTCAATCAGATCAAAACCGCTCTTGTCATCCAACATGATATCTAAGACCCATAAGTCACAAGGGTCGTCCAAGTGGGCATAGGCCTCATCAAATGTCAAATAAGAGTTGATGATATAGCCCTCTTTTTCTAAATAACGCTTAACGAGTTCGTTTAGATCTTTTTCATCTTCCACAACATTAATAATTTTTTTCATTTTGCTCACCACCTATATGATAGCACAAAAGGGACGTTTGTCCCCTTATGCCCCATATCCTTTTGCGTTGATCAGATCAATCACTTCATACACGAGATCATGACAGGTCTTGTCATCGCTGGCCTCGACCATAACGCGAATCAAAGGCTCTGTCCCACTAGGTCTAACCAAGATCCGGCCATCATCTTTAAGACGGTCTTCGATATCTTTGATCAGTGCCTTGATCTCTTCATCTTCTAATACCACATTTTTGTCCTTTACCTTTTGATTGATCAAAAGCTGCGGGTAGATCTTGACATCACTCACAAGACTTAGAAGATCCTGTTTGGTGCTCGTGATGACTTCTAAGACATTGAGCGCCGTCTTTAGGCCATCACCGAACATGCCGGTATATTTGTTGATGATATGACCACTTTGTTCGCCGCCGATCACATAATCGTTTTTAACCATCAGATCAGCGACGCTCTTATCGCCGACTGCCGTTATGGAATACTTGATATCTGCACGATCCAAGGCTTTAAAAAGGCCGATATTAGACATGACTGTCGTCACTAACATATTGCCCTTAAGCATATCTTTTGATTTTAAATATTTCGCTAAGATATACATGATCTTATCGCCATCGACCACTTCGCCTCTCTTATCGATAAAAAGTACGCGATCGGCATCACCATCAAAGGCAAAGCCTAAGTCAAAATCACCGTTTTTAACAAGTTCTGACAAAGATTTTAAATGAGTAGATCCACAATCCAGATTTATATTTGTGCCATTAGGGGCATCGTTAATGACTACTAATTCGGCGCCCTTTTTTTCTAAGGCCTTGACCGCCGTATAACAAGCCGCTCCATTGGCTAAATCAACCGCGATCTTCATATCGCTCAGATCAAGGTCAAAGGTCTTGTCAAGCCAATTTAAATAGTCATCGATCCCTTTGTGATAATCATATATATGACCGATATCTTCATGGGTCTTGCGTTTCAGACTGATTTCTTTATCAATGAGTTTTTCGATCTCATTTTCGATCGAGCTGTCGATCTTTAAACCATCGGTCGCAAAGACCTTGATCCCGTTGTCATAATAGGGATTGTGAGAAGCTGAGATCATAACACCACAGTCAAAGTCTTGGTGTGAGACGACATAAGCCAAAGAAGGGGTGGTTGAATAACCCATCAAATAGGCATCGCCACCCATTGCGCTGATGCCGGCTGCCAAGGCACTTTCAAACATTGAAGATGACAAGCGTGTATCCTTACAAAGGGCGATCTTCGCTCTTTTTTCCTTGCCATAGTAATATGCTAAATACGCCCCAACATCGAAGGCCTTTTCAATTGTCAAACTCTCATTGGCAACACCTCTGATGCCATCTGTTCCAAAATATTTTCCCATTTAGTTCTCCTCGCTTCCAATTAATGTAATCTTTAAAGTTGCCCGCTCACTACTTAGCTCGACATAGTGGTTTGATGAATTGAGCTGGATCTCAAGCGGCAGGTCATAAGTTCCCGGTTCCAAATCGGCCATATCGACATAGACATAGATATCGCTTATATCGATCGCTTCGATATTTTCCTTTGTACCTTCAACGCGGACATTGACACTTGTGACATTATCGGCCACTTCCGCCTGATAATTATTGGTGTTATTGCGATAATTGATTGGTACATTATCGATCATTTTGGTTTCTTTTTCGCCAAGCGTGATGCTTAGATTGACCATCGTGACATCGGCACTTGAGACCCCTTCGGGCAAAGTAATTGGCGCAGCCATTTGGGTATCACGCAAAAGACTGCTGGCATCAAGGTTGACGCTTACTTGGTCAATCGTATCTAAAACATTTTCCGGAGCATAAATGATCGTGGTCTGCTGATCCATGCTGACGGATTCGATCGCCATATCTTCAGGAACTGTTCCCGTAATATTCAAATTGATCGGCACGACCTTGTGAGGTGAAGTCACACTTACTTCGACCTTGATCGTACTTGGTATGATATCGGCACTTACAACATTCCCATTGGCATCATAGGCCACAAGTTTCGCCTCTTGTTCAAAGTCGCCAGTCACGCCTGAAGCATCGATCAAGACCTTGACAAAGGCAATCGAATCTAAGGTGGTCTTAGAAGCTCTGATATTGACTCTTGAACCATCGGGGAAGGTGGGTTCTGATAAGATATAGCGTGAGTCTAAGGCATCAAGGTTGATAAAGTCGTAATCGACCTCGTACTGGCGTGTGGTCTTACGCTCTAAGGTAATCGTCACATCACTAGGCGTAGTGATCGCATTGACATTATCGCCATAGCCACTGGCATTTAAAGATACCGTGTGCGTTCCTTCAGTCAGCCCTTCGAGATTAACCTGGCAATAACCTTCTCTGGTTGCAGCATTTGTGACATTGGCCGCCTCGCCAGTCAGGGTGATCGAACAGGTCTCAGGAAGGCCGCGGATCTCAAAGCTCTCATCGTTGTATAGGGCATTGACCTTGACGTTATTTAGGGTCCTGGCGCTAGAAAGTGGCGTCATAAAGGGATTGTTTTCCGAGTCATAGTTGACGCTGATATATAGTGAAACAGCCAAAAGTAAGGCAACTAACGGCATTAAATACTTCGAAAAAATAACCTTGTCAACCAGCGAAGAAACAGCACGGATAACACGGAAAAGAGAGTCTTCGACGCTGCTGTAGGCATTAGATACCCAACGCGATTGGTTAGCGATGCGATTGGCTAATTCGGTTTTATTGAGATCGCGTTTTTTATGCTTATCTTTCTTGGCCATCGCTCTCTCCTTCCTTTTTGGAATTATCAATGATCGTAATCACTTCATCATCACTTTCGTGTTCATGTTCATACTTATAACGATTGTTAAAAGGTACTTTCATCTCGTTTTTAAAATCGTCGTCATTTTTAGGTCCTTCGTTACTTTTAAAGAAACGGTCAAAGAAACGACGTGATGTCTTATCATCTTCTTTTTTGACAATGACTTCTGGCTCTCCGCTTTCAAAGAGCGAAGTGCGCTTCTTCGAACTATCGCGGATCTCGATCTCGTCGTTTAAGATCACACGTTTTAGATAATCACGCAATTGCTTTTCATCAACTGTAAAGATGCGGCCCTTTTCGGCAATCGAGATCGCGCTGGTCTCTTCTGAGACGACGATCGTAAGGGCGTCGCTGACTTCTGAAATACCTAAGGCAGCACGATGTCTGGCACCGTATCTTGAAGGCAATTCTTGCGAGGTCGGTGGGAAATAGGCGCTGGCACAGGCGATCTTATCGCCTTGAATGATGACCGCACCATCATGAAGTGGCGTGGTCGTCATAAAGATCGAAGACAAAAGTTCCTTCGAGACGGCTGAATTAACGACGATCCCAGTCTTGATGTAATCTTGTAAAGACTGGCTCTGTTCGATCGAGATAAGGGCTCCTACCCTTTCAGCCGACAAGACCAAAACAGCCCGATAAACTTCATCGACCAGTTTTTCGCGCTCATTGGCCAAAAGTGTCGTCATTCGTGTAAAGGTGTTGGTCTTACCAATACGCTCTAAAAGTCCGCGGATCTCTGGCTGAAAGATAATGATAATGGCCAAAAGTCCCCACGAGATAAAGAGGTTAGAAAAATAAGCGATGGTCGTAAGACCAAAGATCTTCGAAAGGGCGTTGATCACTAAAACCAAGACGATACCCTTGAATATCTGAATAGTGCGCGCATTATTGCGCACGACTTTAATAGCGTAGTATATGATAAACCACAAGATCAGTACATCTAGGAAAAAACGTGTTATCGTCCACACATTCTGGATCGTGAGGTTTATGCTGTAATCGGGCATAGGGTTTCCTCCTGATGCCTATTATATCACATTGCTATATTTATGTTCTTTCATTCTTTCCTCTAATCTGCTAGGATTATGGCTATGAGCGAAAGTTTAGAAAAAATCACCTTTGGGGATAAAGAGATCTATCTCATTAAAACAGCCCACGTCTCAAAGACGAGCGTCGAAGATGTCGATAAAGCAATCGAAGAGA
>CALUVF010000036.1 GCA_944324155.1 uncultured Erysipelotrichaceae bacterium
CATCAAACTGCATGGAAGATACCCCAAGATCCAAAAGGATACCATCGACCTTTTTATCTAGATATCTTGCCATATTGGCAAAGTTATCATGGATATAGGTCACGTTCTTAAAGTCCTTTAAGCGCTCCTTGGCGAGCTTAATTGCTGCTTCGTCTTTGTCAAAGGCATATAAGCAGCCATCTTTTAAATTTTCAAGGATCTTTTGGCTATGTCCCCCAAGGCCCAAGGTACCATCGACATAGATACCGTCGCTTTTTAGATTAAGGAGCTCTAAGGACTCCTTTAATAAGACGCTATAATGTTTCATTCAAATAGATCCGTTAGCTCTTCCGCTACTTCTTCAAAGTTGTTGTTAGCTTCTTCAAAATAATTTTCCCAAGCTGCTTTATCCCATATCTCGATATGGTCATTGGCCCCTACCACGATACATTCCTTTTGAATGTTGACAGGCTTTGCCAAAAACGACGGAATCTGGATACGTCCGAGCTTGTCGGTCGTACATTCGCTGGCTTGAGTCGCCAACATACGAATGTATTGACGGACAACTTTCTTTGTGGTCGGCATACTTTTGAGTTTTTCAAACATTGCGTCCCATTGATCGTGGGAATAGATAGCCAAGCAGCCATCAAGGCCTCTGGTCAGAATAAAAGAAGTGTTCAGCTGATCTCTGAACTTACTGGGTATGATAATGCGTCCTTTGTCATCAAGGTTGTGCTGATATTCACCAATGAACATTTACCAATTTCTCCCATTTTCTTCCATTCACACCCCTATTATGACTTAATTGTTCCCAAATGTAAATAAAAAGTTGGCCTTTAAAGCCAACTTTTATCTCCTGAAAAATAAAAAAACCGTCATTTAGACGGCAGGCATCTTACTTATGACCGCAATTTGGGCAAGCGCGATGCGATAATTTGTATTCCCCACAACTTGGACATTTCACTAAGGCTGGAGCCTGTAACTTGAAATGAGTTCTTCTTTTTGCCTTGCGGGTTTTGGAATTACGACGTTGTTGAACAGCCATTTTTAATCCTCCTTATCAAACTTGTAGTCTTTTAGTTTTTCCCATAGGGCATTAGGACGATTCGCCTTTTGCGTTTGATAGTCTTCTTCGCTCATTAAGCGCCAACCATCACCCTCGGGGTAAGCCATTTCTTCAGATTTTGTGACCTTTAAGGGAGCTTCGTATTCGACCATCTCCTTAATAAAGGCTATGAAATCTAAATCATTCGAAACAAAATAGCTTTCGTCATCTCTTTCAAAAAAGCACACTTTAATCTCGTCTTCTCTTTTTAAGGGGACACTTACATCCTCTAAGCTGACAGCGCAAGGACAGATCATCTCACCATCTAAGGTGTAGTACATATCTAGATCCTCTTGGCTATCGGGCCTTAAGACGAACTCTCCTTTTTTAAGATGAAAGCGCCGAATATAAGGGTTGTCTTCATATGTGACGACCACATCCTTTAGTTCGTAGCTAACTTCTTTTCTAAGACCTAAAAGGTCAGCTCTTTTGATTTTCATATAACGCCTCATAATTATAGTTTACACAAGGCTTAAAAGTCAATTATAATGTGGCTATGAATTTATGTGGAATTATTACTGAATATAACCCTATGCATAACGGCCACTTGTATCATATCCAAAAAGCTAAAGAACTCAGTGGTTGTGACGCCTTAATCACATGCATGTCAGGTTTTTTTACACAACGCGGGGAACCTTCGATCATCGATAAATTTCAAAAGACCAAAGCTGCGCTTGAGAATGGGGTCGATCTAGTCTTGGAGCTTCCCTATATCTATACCTTACAAAATGCCACCATTTTTGCGCAAAATGCCGTTAAGATCTTAGAGCTCGCTGGCGCTAGTAGCATCTGTTTTGGCTCTGAGACCAACAATCTAGAAGAATTAAAAGAGATCGCCGCTTTAAATATCAACCCCGATCATTTAAAAGAGATCACTAAGGCGGGCTATTCCTATCCTAAGGCCTATGGTCTTTTATCAGGAGAATTTATGCCTAATGACATTCTGGCAATCTGCTATTTAAAAGCGATGCAAGATAAGGCCATCACACCTTTAAGCATCAAGCGGACAAGCGATTTTAACTCTGAGGACATGTCAACCAATACCAGTGCCAAGGCTATTCGCAAAGCGGTGTACAATAATGAAGACTACAAAATGGCCACTCCCTTAAAGATCGATAACCCCCTTTTCATTGAAGACTATTTCAAGATCTTTTCATCTATCGTCTTCTCGACCCCTTCAAAAGATCTGAGTAAGTATTTCTTGGTTGATGAGGGCATTGAAAAACTGTTTTATAAAAATCTCATCAAATATCATGACTTTGAAAGCTTTATGTCTCACAGTGTTTCCAAGCGCTATACCAAAGCACGCATCAAAAGAACGATGATCCATATCGTCAACCATATCTTAAAAGAAGATGTGAATAAATTAGAACCGCTAGATTTCATCTATGTCTTGGGTTTTAATGACAAAGGCCGCCAAATTCTAAAAGATCTCAAAGAAAAAGGTGTCAAAGTCATCACCCAATTCAAGAATCTACCGTCTTCTTATCGCAATATCGAATATAAAGCAGCGCTCAATTACGCCAATCAATTCGATCAAGAACGCTTTGAATACCTCATGAAAGAGGAATTAAAAGGTCCGATCATCTTATAGTTATGAATGAACTTAACTTTTTATATATCTAGTCCATATCAAAAGCAAAACACACAAAACGCAGCCTAAGCCATAAAGCAAATTGAGGGAAAAGCTTCCAAAAGCCAATAAAATTGTATAGGAATAAAAAGACGTTACAAAACCTCCGCCATCGCTCATAGCCATCATAATAGAAATCGCCATGTCGGCATCTTCCTCTTTTGAAGAAAGAAGTTTGGTGGAGGCAGCCATAACAAGACTAAGGCTTAAACCCGAAACAATTAGCCCAAGCGCAATTAATGGAATCTGATCAAACGATATCTGCAACAAAAGTCCTAACAGCAGCGATGCAAGACCTATATAAAGCGTTCTCTTTTGAAATATGGAATATACCTTTGCAAAAAATGTTCCAGAAATAACACTACCTAGCAAAAGTATACAAGTCCCTATACTCCCAAAAGAATAATCAAGATGTTTTTGTTCTATT
>CALUVF010000037.1 GCA_944324155.1 uncultured Erysipelotrichaceae bacterium
AGCATGACTGATTATTCATATACCCAAAACAGAGAACTATCTTGGCTCAACTTTAACGAGCGAGTTCTGGAGGAAGCGACTAGCGATGACACCCCGCTTTTTGAAAAGTTAAAATTTCTTGCGATCTTTGCTTCTAACCTCGATGAATTTTTTATGGTGCGTGTCGGTTCGATCACAGATCTATCACTTGTAGATAAGGACCACATTGATCCAAAGACCGGAATGAGCGATAAGGAACAGCTTTCCAAGATCTATGCTCGTGTCAGAGAGTTATATCCAAAATTCGCAACCATTTATGATTCGACCAAAGAAAAGCTGGCCCTTGAAGGTATCGCGCTATTGCACTATGAAGAGCTCAGCAAGGATCTTAAAAAGAAGGCCGATCTTTACTTTGAACTAGAATTGTTACCACTTTTGAGTCCTCAGATCATCGATGCGCGTCATCCCTTCCCTCACCTTGCGAACAAACGCTTATACGTAATTTTTGAATTGACTCAAAAAGGAAAGTCCACAATCGGTCTTGTGCCGTGTCTTGGGTCGCAAAGACTTATTTTTTTAGATGACAATACGATGATCTTATCAGAAGATGTCATCATTAATAATTTGCATAAGTTTTTTTCAAGTGCCAACATTGGCAAAAGGGCGATCATATCGGTTACCCGCAATGCCGACATCGATCTAGATGGCAATGTCTTAGATGATATGGAAGATTATCGTTCGCAGATCAAAAACACTATCAAAAAAAGAGGGCGTCTTAGACCTGTTAGACTTGAAGTGAGCGGCGAATTGAAAGATGATATCGAGCATCTTCTCAAGAAAAAATTAAATTTAAAACAACATCAGATCTACAAGATAGAAACACCTCTTAATGTCAGCTTTTTATATCAAATCATTAAAAAATACGAAAAGTACTACCCTCATTTTATCTATCCACCTTTCAAAGGAATCAGAGAAGATAAAATTATCCAAAGTCGCTCTTTGATTGATTATTTTAGTGTTAATGATACGCTGTTGCACTATCCTTATGACGACATCAAAATCTTTATCGATCTTTTAAAAGAGGCAGCTCAAGATGATCGGGTCGTTTCGATCAAAATCACCCTTTATCGTCTGGCTGATCCTTCTAAAATCGTCGACGCTCTTTTGACCGCAAAAGAAAACGGCAAAGATGTCGTCGTTTTGATCGAACTTAAAGCACGCTTTGACGAAAACAACAATATCAAATACTCCGAAATGTTACAAGAAGCAGGGTGCAGTGTTTATTATGGATTTGAAGACTATAAAGTTCATTCCAAAATCTGTCTCATCACATATCGCCAAAGCCACAATATAAAACACTTGATCCATATTGCGACGGGCAACTATAACGAAAAGACGGCGCGATTATATACTGATTTGGGGCTAATCACAAAAGACCCCTTCATCGCCAATGATGCCAATAACTTTTTCCAAAATATGGCAACAGGAAACTTAGAAGGTCATTACGATCATCTTCTAGTTGCCCCCAACTCCTTTAAGACGGTACTGGTAAATCTCATCGACAAAGAGATCAAAAAAGGAACAGATGGCTATATCTGTTTTAAGATCAATTCTCTTTCAGACAATATGATCATCGAAAAGCTAAAAGAAGCTTCCATGGCTGGGGTCAAGGTTGAATTGATCGTTCGCGGGATCATATGCCTTTTGCCTAGAATCCCTCAAAAAACCGAAAACATCAAAGCCATAAGTGTCGTGGGGCGTTTCTTGGAGCACTCTCGCGTCTATATCTTCGCTAAAGGGAAAGACGCTAAAGTGTATATCAGCTCTGCCGACATGATGAGCCGCAATCTCGATCATCGCGTCGAGATTGCTTGTCCCATTTATGACAAAGACCTCAAAAAAAGGATCACGGATATCATCGAAATCTATTTTCAAGATAACGTCAAGGCCAGAGAAATTTTAGGTGATGGCAACTATCACATCATCCAAAGCGACAAGCCGCGTTTGATCGCTCAAGAATACTTTGTCGAGGATGCGCTTAAAAGATCCAAAGAAAAGGCCCGTCTTTCGATCTTTCAGAAGATTTTCAAAATAGAGTAGAGGGAGAATAATTATTTTCGCCCCTCTCGTTGCACCGTACGTACGGGTCTCGTATACGGCGCTACATCAGTATTGTTAAATCATAAACTCTCAAGATAGTACTTAAGTGGATCGATCAAGCCTGGCATATCCTTTCCCTTTAGGGATAGGATAGCTGGGCTTATTATATAATTGACCACGTTCATACCAGTTTGTCGATAAAGCCCAAGCCTTGAATTAGCTACCTTGTAAAAGTCTTCTTCTTTGAAATTGAACTTCTGGATATCATTTAGTCTTTTAAGATTTATGAATATCCTTCTTGGTTTCTTCCATCTCTTTAAGATGATGACTCTTATCTTGTGTCTTAACCATTGGCCTAATTCATCAAGATAGACTTTCATTGAACCGATACGATAATAATTTATCCACCCTCTTAATACTTGATTGAGTTTGATAAATAGTATCTTTGTCGGTATGGCTGTCGCTCTTTTTCTTATAAGTAAGGTCTTGAGTTTAGCTATGAGCTTCTTTTTAGAATCATTGCTTGGTTTAGCTTTCCACACGTCTTTAGTTTTGTAGAAGTTAAAACCTAAGAAGTTACTATTAGATGGTCTTACGACTTTAGTCTTGGTCACATTGACATCGAGGTAGAGCTTCCTTTTAAGCCATGATGAGATAGATGCCATGACTCTATCTGCTGCTTTGGAACTTGAAAGAAAGATATTACAGTCATCAGCATATCTTACAAAATGGAGTCTTCTTGTCTCTAGTTCTTTATCGAGCTTATCAAGGTATATGTTGGCAAGTACAGGTGACAATGGCCCGCCTTGTGGCACGCCTTCTTCACTGTCAAATAACTTGCCATCTTCTAAGACACCAGATTTGAGATATTGCCTTATGAGATGTAATACTTCTTTTTCGTTGACTTTCTCTCTTAAGATCGAGATCAGCTTATCGTGATTTACTCTGTCAAAGAATTTCTCGATATCCATATCAATGACCCATTCATATCCATTATTTAGGTATTCTAATACTTGATATATGGCATCATGGGCATTCCTGCTTTCTCTAAAGCCAAAACTGTAGTCACTGAAAGAGTTATCATATATATCGTTTAAGATATTAGTGATAGCTTGCTCTACGACCCGATCGATGACGACTGGGATACCTAAGGGTCTTAATTTACCATTTGGTTTTGGTATATAGACTCTTCTTACAGGCCAGGGCTTATAAGAGCCATTTAGGATAGAAGCTTTTATTTCATCATAGTGTTTGTTGAAATAATCTTCTAGTTCACTTGTGGACATCTTATCGATACCAGGAGCACCTTTATTGGCTTTTACTTTGTGTATCGATATCTTGATGTTTTCTTCATCGAGTATCTTTTCGATAAGTCTCATGTTTACTGCTTTCCTTTCTAATTTCAGACTCTTCTTATACATCTTCATTCTTTTCGCCATCTAAGACTACGTTTCTTAGTTTTAGGCTATCCCTTTAAAGACAAAAGAAGAGTTAAGCATAGCGGTAGCACTATACTGACATTAGGTCCTTCGA
>CALUVF010000038.1 GCA_944324155.1 uncultured Erysipelotrichaceae bacterium
TTTTTCTCATTCTAACATTTTCTGCCTGGCTAGTGTATAATGATAACTATGAGAAACAACAACGGATTCTTATTCTTGATTATATTTTTGGTGTTATTCGGCGGGGTGATCGGTCCTTTGATGGGCTTAGCCTTTACCTTTGTTCCTTTAATTGTTATCGGCTATATCTTTTACAGCATCTTAAACAGCGTCTATCGAAAGCCAGCGCGCCGATCAAGGGCCAATAAGAGTGCCTACCAAAACCGGTATACAGGCAAGACGAGCGATAAGCAGTTTATCTCCAATCGCGACAAAGCCAAGATCGATGACACATTATCCGAGTATTTTAAAGAGCACTATGAACTGCCGATCTATGACGACATCTGTCTTGTGACGAAAAACGGCACATATAAGGGTTTTGAAGATCTTTGTATCGCTAAAAATAAAGAGGTCATCATGACATTAGAAGAATTTGGAGATATGTATGGCTCGACCTACGATCAGATCGTCGCGCTTTTAAAACTGTTTAAAAACGAAAAGAAAGAAGGCAAGAAGGAAACGATCAAAAAGGCGCCGGTCTATACGAGTGAAGCTCAAAAATACATCGCTAAGATCAATAGCCTCAACACTGATATCCCACAAGAAGAGATCGTCAGTGGCCTTAATCAGGCTTGCTTACTTCTAAAGCAGATCGAACTCAGCGCCGATGAAGATGACGACGTCAAGATCGATAAGCTCTATGAGTATTATCTGCCGATCCTAGTCAAGATCTTAGAAAACTATAAGTCGCTTTTAAGTGTCGGAGCCAAGGGCGAAGAATTCAATAAGGCTGAAAACCAGCTCATCAAGACGATCCTTTTGATCAATGAAGCTTTAAAGACGATCAATGAATCGCTCCATGAAGATGACTATATGAATCTGTCGGCCGACATTACGACCCTGCAGTCGCTTTTGAAAAAAGATGGTTTAGTAAAAGAAGGCTCTTTATATGAGAACCAAGAGGGTGAAGATGATGGAAAATAAGAAATTCGATGAGATCGATAAGATGTTTGAGAATCTTCAAAAAGCCAATGACGAGACTGTCGATTCTCTCAAGGATAAGCTCCGCAAAGAAAGACCCTCTGATTTAGCCAGCCTTAAGCGCAATTCTTACGATATGAAGGGCTCGATCCGCATCAAAAGGCCGGTTGTCCCAAGGGTCCTTGATGTCAGTTTTGAGACGCGCTTTGACTATTTCTTATATCTTATCCAGAACGTCAACTATGGTACGTCCAATGTCCCTGCTTATGTCAAAGGACATATGGCAGCTCTAGAGAAATATCTTAATGAAGCCAAGCTTAATCCCAATAACCTTTACTATACAGAAGCTGCCCTGAGCGATGAGATCAATATGATGCTTAAGGAATCCAAGACTGATATCAAGACCAAGGGTTATTTTGACGGCCTAAATTATGTCCATAAGGCCTTGCGCCGTTCTAAAGAAGAGATGGCCCAAAAGATCAACACGATCCTAAAAAAGGAGCTGAGCTAAGATGGCAAATAAGGAAAAAGAACGCTTGATGCGCGAACTTTTTGGCAAAAAGCGCGATCTTGAGATCAATTTAGATAATGATGTCTTAGAACAAAGTGAAAGAGCTTTAAGTGAGCTCATCAAACAGAATACAAAAGCCAGCGCGAGCTTAGGCAGTGAACTAGAGCCGATGCAGATCAAAAAGATCAAGGAAGACTTCGGGGTCGATGTCGATCTTGAAAGATTGCGTCAAGATCTAAAGAAAGACTATCAAATCGAGGCCAATGTGCCCGAGAATATTCCCTTAGGCCTTAAATCAAGAGAAGTCTTTGAAAAGATCAACACAAAACTTGATGAAGTGGTCTTAGGACAAAAAAGTGCCACCAAGGCCTTGTGTATCGCTTTTCGCCGTCCCTATATCACCGGTATCAGCAAGGAGCACTTAAGAGGAACGATCGTCTTAAGTGGCAATAATGGCTCCGGTCGCCATCTTTTGATCAAGACGATGGCTAAACTCTTAAAACAAGAGGGCTTAAATACCAGTTCTATGATCACGACGCTTGATATGAGCAATTACCAAAGCCCCAGCCAAGAGATCATGTTTTTACAGGACTTATATGTCGCTTTAAACAACGACAATGCGATCATTCTTATCGAAAATCCTTATGACGGACATGCCGTCTTCAACCGCATGCTGGGAGAACTTGTGATCGAGGGCAAACTGCATCTAAGCAAGCGCTATGTCTATGCCAAAAATCACCTGCAGGTCGCCGGCGAGGGCCTATCTACCAATATCATTGATACCTTAAAGGGCAACGACAAGATGATCGTTTTAATGATCGAAGGAAGCAGCTATAAACTTTTAGATGTCTATGGCAAATCTTTTGTGGATAAGATCCAAGACTATGTCAAGACCGATATCCTAGACGCCGATAGTCTAAACAAAATCTCTGACAAACTTTTAGAAAAGTTTAGGACTAAGGCCTTAGAACAGTTAGAATTAGCCATCAGTTTTAAACCTTCTTTTAAAGAATTTCTGTTGTCAGTCTATAATCCCAATGATGGGATCGACTCCCTGTCTCCGATCTTAAAGGGACTCTATGACGAGCTCGTGGATCTTGTATTGTCTTTTAGTTCGATCAAGGAATTGACCCTGTATTATGATGAGGGCTTTAAGGCTCAAAAAAATGATGAGGTCATCAGTTTTGACCTTAGCTCTAGCAGTGCCAAAGAGCGTCAAAAGATCGAAGATGAGCTAAAAGAGATCGTAAGGCTAGATGAAGTCAAGGATTATCTAAGAAGAATAGAAGATCATATCAAAGTAGCGAAAAAAAAAAAAAAGAAGGGCCTTAAGGTTACAGAGGTCTCTAAACACATGATCTTTACCGGCAATCCTGGTACGGGCAAGACGACGATCGCTCGCCTTATCTCACGCATGATGAAAAGCTGCGGCATTTTAAGAC
>CALUVF010000039.1 GCA_944324155.1 uncultured Erysipelotrichaceae bacterium
GGGGTGAGACAATGTGGCAAGACCTATATCGTCAGAGAGTTCGCTAAAAATGAATATAGCGATTATATTGAAATCAACTTAGAGAAAGATTTAAAGATCAAAGCAGATTTCTCTAAGACTCATGATCCGAAAGAGATCCTGGACATCATAAAAATGAATTATTTAGGAAAAAAGTTCGATCGAAATCTTTTGGTATTCTTTGATGAGATCCAAGCTTGTCCGGATCTTTTAACGTCACTTAAGTTTTTAAAAGAAGACTTTCCTTCCGATATAATTTGCTCGGGTAGCCTTTTGGGTGTAGCTTTAAAGAAAACCACTTCTTTCCCGGTTGGGTATATTGAAAAATTAAATATGTATCCTCTATCTTTTAAAGAATTTTTATGGGCTTTAAATGTTGATCAAGATATGATCGATAAGATCTATGATGCAGTGGATTCTTATAAGCCCTTATCCGAAGTACTTCATGATGCGTTTAATGAATTATTCAAAAAATATGTCGTAATCGGAGGTATGCCGGAGGTTGTTGAAACTTATATAAAGAGCGGATCTTTTGCCGAAGCACTTAAGATACAAAGAAGAATTGCTGATGATTATCTTCTTGATATGGTCAAATATGCTTCGGGCAGCGAAGGCGAAAAAATAAGAGAGTGTTTCGCAAGTGTGCCATTACAGCTTGCCAAAGAAAATCAAAAGTTTCAATATAGCTTAGTGAAAAAAGGATATAACGCCAGGTATTATGATAACAGCCTTAGCTGGTTAAGCGATGCTGGTATAATAATCAAGTTAAATCGAATCTCAAAGATCGAACGTCCTTTAGAAGCGTATGTAGAATTGCCGATTTTTAAAGTATTTATGGCAGATAGCGGGCTACTTATCTCTAAGCTAAGCGATTATGACATAAGAAGCCTCTTACAAGACGAAATGACAACTTATAAAAGGGCAGTTTATGAAAATGTAATCGCTCAGATCTTGAAGATGAAAGAAAAACGGGCTTATTATTATGAGCCAAGCCAACATTCAGAAATTGATTTTGTATTGGAATATAGTGGAAAGATCTGTCCGATCGAAGTGAAGTCATCTAAAAACACCAACTCAAGATCATTGAATAATTTTATTGCGAAATATAAACCGGATTTGGCAATTAAATTATCGCAAAAGAATTTCGCGAAAGATGAAACACACAATATTAACTATTGCCCGCTGTATGCTTTAGAGTTTTTACTGGAAAAAGAAGAAAAAGCGTTTTAAAAAAAAGAGCCGCAGCTCTTTAGTAAAGCATCTTGCTTAAGAATTGTTTAAGCCGATCGCTTTTGGGGTGGTTGAAGAAATCAAAGGCCGAGGCCTCTTCAATGATCTTGCCTTCATCCATGAAGATAATGCGTTTAGCGATATGAGAGGCAAAGTGCATCTCGTGAGTTACTATCAACATCGTCATGCCGCTTTGGGCCAGATCTTTCATGACATCTAGGACTTCTTTGACCATCTCAGGGTCTAGGGCACTAGTGGGCTCGTCCATTAAGAGATATTTTGGCTTAAGCATCAAACTTCTAGCGATCGCGACCCTTTGTTTCTGGCCGCCTGAAAGATTGCCGGGATAAGCGTCGAGCTTATCGTTGATGCCGACACGATTTAAAAGTTCGACCGCTAAGGCCTTAGCCTCTTCTTTACTCCCTTTTTTGTTTTGAAGATAGCCCAAAGTCAGGTTATCTAAAACAGTTAGATGTGGGAAGAGGTTAAAATGTTGGAAGACGAAGCCGGTCTTTTGATGGACGATCTTGGCATCGTTTGTGTTGTTGAAGTCGATCGCTTTTTCATCATAGATGATCTTGCCACTATCGATCTTTTCTAAGCCGCACAAAGCACGGCAAAGGGTGCTTTTGCCCGAACCCGAAGGCCCGACAATACAGACGACCTCGCCATCGTTTAACTTAAACGAAGCATCGTCTAAAGCTTTCAGATCATCAAAGCGCTTATGGATATTTAAGGCCTCAATCATTGAGCATGAGCCTCCTTTCAAGTTTTCTTGATACAAAGGAAATAAAGACGGTCATGACAAGATACATGACACTGGCCATTAAAAGAGTGACAAGATAATTGTAGTTATTGACACCTAAGATCTTGGCTCGATTTAAAAGCTCCATGACCCCGATCGTTCCTAAAAGTGAGGAGTCTTTGATCAGAGTGATAAATTCTGAGACTAAGGGTGGGATAATGCGGCGTATGGCTTGGGGCAAGATGATAAGGCGCATGATCGTCATCTGATCTAGACCCAAAGTTATACCCGCTTCAGTCTGACCTTTATCGATTCCAAGGATCCCCGATCTAATAAGCTCGGCACGGTAAGCAGCAGAGTTTAAGGCCATGGCCAAAGTACCGCAGACATAGATATTCATGCGCAAGCCCTCACCTGTAATCAGCCGATACAAGACCGGTATGCCTAGATAGATAAATAAGATCTGAAGCAGCATTGGGGTACCACGCAATACCTCGACATAAATATTGCCGATAAGACGCGGTATGAAATGACGCGACAACTTTAAGATCGCTACGATGATCCCGATAAGGATACCTCCGATTACCGCCACTAAAGCGATACCCAAAGACATCAAGGCGCCATAGAAGAGATAGATAAAGTTATCAAGGGTCAGTATGGCTGATAGATCCATTTAGTTTAATCCCCATTTAACTAGTAAATCACTATATTCATCAGTCTGCATGAAAGCATCAAGTTCTTCATTGATCTT
>CALUVF010000040.1 GCA_944324155.1 uncultured Erysipelotrichaceae bacterium
CTTTATTATCGTCTGGGCTATCTCACAACCCTTTCTTCAATGTATCTCGCCTTATGGCCCTTGTCGTTTTTCTTCTTTGCATTAGAATTAAATATTTCGGACCAAAAAGAATTTAAAGATCACAAAAAACTGCGTCTGGCTTCTAGTTTCATCTACACTTCGCATCTCTTGTTTGCGATCGTGATCGGACCATTTGTAAATAATCAATTGCTCTTTTATATACTGGTTGCCCTTATAAGCACGATTTCGGCTTTTATCTTGATTTATATAAAGAAATATATCCCTTTGATCAAATATTTATTTTAGACCAAAGTCTTTCTCAAGTTCTTGCTTGATCAAAGAGTAAGAACTTTTTTTAATGTCAAAGATTAAGGTATCGCCACCTTTGATCAGAGTATCGCCACTAGCGATGACTTTTTCGCCATGTCTTAAGATCGAGGTGATTTGCGCACCTTTTGGCCAGGCGATCGCTTTGATCTTAGCATTAACTACCTGAGAATCGAAGCTGACCACAAGATCTAGAGACTCCACTTCTAAAGAGCGCTCTTCTTCACTTTGATAATTAGCCAAAAGTGATTCATAGATCGGAGCGCAATTTAAGCTCTCAGCAATGATATAGGCAACCAGTGAAACTAAGGCCAAAGGCAAAAGATTAGATAATGTTCCTGTCATTTCAAAGATGAGGATCATTCCGGTGATCGGGGCTCTGACGATCGCACTGAAAAAGCCCGCCATCGCCAAGATCACAAAATGATAATAATAAGTCGCGCTGATAAGACCCAGATCAATAAAGAAGCGGCTGAAAAAGGCACCTGATAAGGCTCCGATCACAAGTAAAGGGAAAAAGATCCCGCCGATCGCCCCTGATCCAAAGGAAACAAAAGAAAAAAGCAGTTTTAAAACTAATAAAACACCAATAAATGATAAAGACGTATCTAAGTCGATAAATTCTAAGGCCAAGTGACCCCCGCCTAATACATAAGGGAAAAAGTATAAAAAGATAAGAGCTAAAAACATGGCCAATAGAAGACTATACTTGGTCTTGATCCTTTTAAATAATCTTTGGGTCTTTAAGATGAAAGTATTATAAAACACTCCTAAAAGACCGATCAAGACGCCTAGAAGAATAATATATGGGAATAATGCTAAGTCCATGTGCCTATTCACCACGAAATCAAAACTAGGCTCAAAGCCAAAAAAGATACTAGCTAGGGCATCGGCGCTTACCGAAGCGACTAAAGCGGTGATCAAGACCTTAGAATTAAAGTTATGCTGAAGCTCTTCTAAAGCAAATAAAACACCTGCTAAGGGCGCACTAAACGCGGCTGAAAGACCGCTGGCCGATCCTAAAATAAGGGCGAGCTTATCGTCTGTTAAATTAAACTTTTGATTAATGAAGGATGAGACCATGGCGCCAAGTTGGACGCTGGGACCTTCTCTTCCCAAAGATAAGCCACTAAAAGCACAAACTATTCCTCCCACAAACTTTAACACTAGGACCCTTAAAGGCTTTGATCTAAACATGAGAGATAACTCGGCCTCGACCTGCGGTATCCCGCTACCGCCGATGAGCTTTTCCTTTTGCAAAAAATAATTCACCAGCAAGGCTGCGACAATGATCAAAGCGATCCAAAAAATAATATATAGGGGATCTTTTCTAAAAAGATCCGATACAAAAAGAAGAAAAGGATCGACAAAGCTTAAAAGATAACGATAAAAAATAGCCACAAGCCCTGCGACTAGACCTAAGACAGCGGCATAAAAAATTTCTTTGATCTTTGTATCCATAAACCCTATTATAAAACAAGAGTAAAGAAAAAGGCTCTAAAATTGAGCCTTAATCGTTAGTGGGATGTTCTTTTTTAAACGCGATCATCTCTTTTAGTTTTTCGCGATATTCCGCCATTTCACGATCATTCGCAAAGACGAAATGACCTGGACGGATCTCTTGTAAGATTGGTTTTTCACCAGATAGATCACGTTTTGATTCATCATAAATGACCAACTCTTTAGCCTTTTCGATCTGCGGGTCGGGCATCGGTACAGCTTGCAATAATGACAATGTATAGGGATGCAGAGGATAATTGAATAATTCATCAGTAGGTGCAATCTCTACGATTCGACCCTTATGGATAACGGCAATACGGTCTGAGAAGTAACGAACGACACTCAGATCATGCGCGATAAACATATAAGTAAGACCACGTTCCTTTTTAAACTTGTTCATTAAGTTTAAAACCTGAGCACGAATCGAAACATCAAGAGCTGAGATCGGCTCATCGGCGATGATGAACTCTGGTTCCATGACCATAGCTCTGGCAATACCGATACGCTGTCTTTGACCGCCCGAGAATTCGTGCGGATAACGCGACTTATGTTCTGGTAAAAGACCGACAGCATTTAAGACGTCATCGACCTTGCGCTCGCGATCTTCTTCGTTTTCATAAAGATGGAAGTTATATAAACCTTCCGATACACAGTAGTCGATCGTCGCTCTTTCATTTAAGGAAGCCGCCGGATCTTGGAAGATCATCTGAATATTGCGGATAACATCTCTTTGTTCAGCTTTTGAGAGCTTTCCATTGATCTTTTTGCCTTTATAGAGGATCTCGCCATCTGATGTGTGATTTAGGCGAATGATCGAACGACCGATCGTCGTCTTACCACTGCCTGATTCACCAACTAAGGCAAACGTCTCACCTTTATAGATATCGAAGTTCGCATTCTTAACAGCACGGAAGCGCTTTTTGTTGTTGTAGAAAGTAACTTCCAGGTGACGTACCGATAATAATACTTCTTTTTCGTTATTAGTGCTCACCGTAAATTCCTCCCTTAGCTGTTAAAGCCAACATCTTTTCATGCAGGTTTTGAATGACCTTCGGTTTTTCAACCTTCGGAGCCCGTGGATCTAGAAGCCAGGTCTTGGCGTAATGCGTGTCAGTGACCTTAAACATTGGCGGTTCTTCTTCAAAATCGATCCGCATGGCATACTCGCTGCGTGGGGCAAAGGCATCACCTTTGATCTCTTCAAAAAGTGATGGCGGGGTGCCAGTGATCGCAAAGAGCTCGTTGCCTTTTTCACCAAGCTGCGGCAAGGAAGACAGAAGCCCCCAGGTATATGGGTGACGTGGATCATAGAAGATCTCTTCAACTTCGCCAAATTCAACGATCTGGCCAGCATACATAACCGCTACCCGGTCTGCGACATTGGCAACGACGCCTAAGTCATGCGTAATATAGATCGTTGTAAAGCCATATTCCTTAGCCAAGTCTTTGATCAAGTGAATGATCTGAGCTTGGATCGTAACATCTAAAGCTGTAGTGGGCTCATCACAGATGAGGATCTTGGGGTGACATGCCAAAGCGATCGCAATGACGATTCTTTGACGCATGCCGCCAGAATACATAAAGGGATATTCATCGTAACGCTGCTCGGCATTATAGATACCGACACGCTCCATGAGCTCAATCGCCTCAGCTTTAGCTTCTGCTTTTGATTTGCCCTGGTGTTTGATGATAACCTCCGAGATCTGATAACCGATCGTTCTGACGGGATTTAAAGATGTCATCGGGTCTTGGAAGACCGTTGCGATCTTTTTGCCACGGATTTGCATCCATTCTTCATCAGTCTTATTTTCTAAGAGGTTCTTGCCCTCAAACCAGATCTCGCCATTGGAGACTTCGCCGTTTATTTCAAGCATGCCGGTAAAAGTCTTGGTAAAGACCGATTTACCGCTGCCGGATTCCCCAACGATAGCGACGACCTTGCCTTCTTCAAAATCTAAAGAGACATTGCGGATTGCCGTCAAGACACGGTCACGTACCTTAAATTTAACTTCTAAGTTTTTAACTGATAAAATGTTATTTCTATTTTGTTCCATACTTAGCCTCCTAAATCATGTGGGTACGCGGGTCCGTCGCATCAGCCAAAGCTTGACCAACGATATAAAGCGATACTGAGATCATTGCGCAAAGAATGACCGGGATCCAGAATAAGTAACTGGCACTAGGCGCTTGCATGTATTGAACATAGTCAGAGACCATACGACCAAGCGAAGGTTCTGTAACGTCAAGACCGATACCGATAAAAGACAAGAATACTTCATACGAGATAAAGTTTGGCACATCTCGAGCGATCGAAGTTACGATGATCGATGTCAAATAAGGCATGATATTTCGTGTAATAATCGTGCTGGTCTTGGTGCCTAAACATTTAGAAGCCAGATTGTATTCCCTGTCACGAATGATCATGACCTGGACACGGATAAAGTAGGCGGTCGAGAGCCATGATGTACAAGAAAGGGCAAAGATGAGCTGCCACTTACCAGCACCCATGACATAAACAAGGACCATGACAACCAGTGTAAACGGGATATTTGCTACAACGTTATAAACTTCGATCATGATCTTATCGAGCTTCTTGGAAAAGCCCCAGAAAGCACCAACGATAACACCTAGGGTCGTTGTTACACCTGTCGCAATAAGAGCGATCGATAAGGAGTTACCACAAGAAGCCCAGACCGCATCAAACATATTGCGTCCTGTACGGTCGGTACCAAAGGGATATTCTAGACATGGTTTAATGAAAGACATCGTCTTATCATTAATATTGCCTTGAGAAGTTGGATCATAATGGCTGAAAAGCGGATGGATAAATGAGAACAGCATGATTACAGCTGAAATCACCAACATCGTTATGACAACTTTAGAAGAGAAGAACTTTCTAAAGACGCTGGCCCAGTATGAATAGCGTGGCGCGGAAAGATGTTCACTGGCTGATTCTTCCATTTTGACAAATTCAAAACGATTATCACTCATTATTCATTACCTCCTTTCGCGTCAAGTTGAATACGGGGGTCAACGACCGTCATCAATAAGTCACCAATCAAAACCGAGAAGATCGATAAAGCCGTAAAGATAAAAGTCAAAGTAATGACCATATTGTTGTTGAAGGCCTTGATCGAATCTGGAAGCATCTTACCCATACCAGGAATCGCAAAGACCGATTCGGTAATGACAGAACCCGAGATACATAAAATAATCGAGCTTGGAATACCATTGACGATTGGGATGATCGCGTTCTTTAAGATATGTTTGCGGAAGATCTCTTTTTGGCTTAAGCCTTTCGAGCGGGCAAACTTGACATAGTCGGCATTGGTCTGGTCGACCATATAACGTCTGATCCAGATCATCAAAGATGCTGTCGACATCAAGGCCAAGATAATAACCGGCAAGATATAAGACATGATATTATCAAATCCTAAGATCGGGAATTTATCAGGAAGTCCGATACGGAAGCCAAGGACCTTCATGAAATAAATAAATGCCAAAGACGGTAAGGCGATCATGATATTGACATAAACGATACCGATCTTATCAGGCCATTTGCCCTTGTTTCGCGCCATGGCAACACCAGCAGGTATAGCGATCGCATAAGCAAGAACCAAAGCGATAATACCAAAGATATAAGACATTGAGACCATTGATGGGTAAGTGTAATAACTCTTGCAGTTGGCATAGTTATCATCAAACTTATTGGCATCCATATGGTCTAAAGAAGCCGTGGCCTTATAAGTACAGGTGTGGAAGTTATCGGCAGAATTTCCCGTTTTACCATTGGGATAGGTCTGTTCCCTGTTATCGAGGCTACCCTGCGATGAATTGATGACATCAAGCGTCGAGGGGTTTTGATAAGTTGGGTAAGACTGGCCGAAATTCAGCGAGATGAAATTTTGGTGAATGAAAGGAAAATTGCCATCGAAATATAAGAGATAATTGTGCTCACAACCACTACACATAATAGCTGGGACACCATTATAATCTGTTCCGATATAAATTTTTCTTTCAAGATCGGGATTATCAGGGTCTTGGACCGCTGATGGTGTGTCGATCTTAATTAAGTTCTTAAAGAAATTAAAGACGATCTCTAAACCGCTGTAATCTTTAGTAGCATAAAAACCGCCATAGACAAAGTATTGGACCTTATAGCCCTTTTGGGTATAGGCTTCAATAACTTTTTCGCCTTCTTCAGAATAAGTGTATTCCTTGGTCTCGATGCCATTGTCATTAACTACAGTATGTTCGTTTACGATCATACATGCATCATAGTCATCACTTTCTGTCTGACACATTTCGGCCTGACGCACAAAATCGAGGTAGCCTAATTGCTCCCACTTGTTGTTTTTGTAGATCGTAATATCATCGGGCTTGCCATTTAATTTTTGCAATTGTGCTGTATCATCTCTAAAAATATTTTCACGCGGGATCATCGTAAATATCATGATGATAGCTATTGCTGTAACGACAAAGACGGCGATGATAGCACGGATCACACGTCCAAGTACATATTTTTTCATAGTTCCTCCATATATTCTAAGCTTAAAGATAAGGGGTTTTTAAACCCCTTATCCAATATTAGCTATTGAATTGTTAAGAGACGATAATCTATTAACTACTCAGCTGAATGATTCATCCAAGCTTCTTGGGCAGCTTCCCATTGCTCGGTTGTAACCATTTCACTTTGAACCTTCATGTATTTGAGCTTGTATTCACCAGTACCGGCAACTGAATAGCTTGAAGAGAATGGAACGACCTTTGTCATTCTTTCACCACGAGTCTGCATTGAAACTGGGATATATAAAGCGTTAGCTAATAAGTAAGCATCAACCTTAGCGAATGCTTCATAACGAGCATCAAGATCATCAAGGATAGACCAAGCTTCATCGTTTAGACGATCATATTCATCTAATCCGATCTCAGCTGCAACTTCATTGACTTTAGCGATCGTTTCTGCTGTTTCACCAGCGACATTCAAACCGATATTTGGTAAGTAAGCACCATTTCTTTCAATTGAGAAGACATCAGTGAATGTTGATGGATCAACATAGTCCGGACCCCAACCAGCTTGAGTATTGAAATCGTAGTCAGCACGAGTAGCTGGGTTAGTCATATTGAAGGCGACGTCATTAACTGTATCGTATGGTTGTAAGATAACATCAATTATGATATTGCCTTGAGTGCTTTCTTCGATCGATTGTTTCATCGAGTTAGCACGATCCATGTAACCTTCACCCTTATCAGAGATGCATAGCAAGTCTAAGTGAACTGGGAATTCAACGCCATCAGCTTTAGCAGCTTCAACGTATTCCATCGCCTTTTCAGGATTATAGAAAGCCATATGGCCATCACTTAAGTCAACTTCTTCACCAGTTAATTCCTTATAAGCTTCTTCAACTAGATCGCCATAGGTACGGCCATCAGAAGTAGAAACTAAGTTTGGAACGCCATTCATATTACGTAAGTTCGCAAGAGCTGATTCGTCAGTCATGTTGACAGCCATGTAAGCTTGAGTATTTAAACCAGCCATAACAGCTAGACGTACGTTCTTGTTGTGGATGGCGTCTTGTGAAGCTTGTTGAGCAGCTGGATCAGTCTTTTCGCTCAAATGGAAGTTAGCACGATTGAAGTTCCATTGGATACCAAATGAATAAGAGTTGGTCTCAGTCATAGTGATATAACCTTGATACTTTTCAACATATTCATCATAGTCAGCCCAAGAAGCATCTAATGCTGCGGCATCGTATTGACCGTTTTCGAAACCGTTGATTTGTGAATATGTATCTTCACCAGAGTCATAGATGTAGTTTACAGTGTTTACAAAGACATTGTCCTTATCCCAGTAAGCTTCATTCTTAACGTAAGTGATCTCAGACTTTGGAACATTGGAATTTAAGATGAATGGTCCAGAGTATAAGATTGAATCAGGAGAAGATGTACCAAATTCACAAGTATCGCTCTTTTCTTCACCTAATGGGCAACCTTTTGATTCAAGGAAAGTCTCATTGATTGGGTAAAGAATTGGGTAAGTTGTATAGGTATAGAAGTAAGTTGTTGGAGCAGTTAAAGTATACTCAAGAGTGTAGTCATCAACGGCTTTAACACCAACTTTTTCCCATTCTGCATCACTGCGGTCGCTGTCTTCGTAATCAGCTAAACCAACGATTAGAGAATCAACAAGTGTTAAAGTCTCAGAGTTGGCATCAACAGCGTGACGTAAACCAGTTACGAAGTCTTGAGCTGTCATGTCGGCGTATTCTTCACCAGTAGAAGTAACCCACTTAACGCCTTCACGAATGTGGAACGTCCAAACTGTACTGTCTTCGTTTGGTTCATAAGATTCAGCAGCAGCTTCGACATAATCACCATATTGGTTGTTTTCTAGCAAACCTTCAACGAAGTTAACGTTGTGTTGATGGTTGTTGGCTTTATTGGTAGCGACATAGTCCATTGAATCAAGTTCTTGTGTCATATAAGTAACAGTATAAGAATCTTGAAGTTCAACGTCAGAAGCAGTGCCTCCGCCGCTACCATTACAGCCAACTAATGTTAGAGCTAGAAGAACACCTAATGATAATACTAGAAGTTTTTTCATTATCTTTCCTCCTCTGCATTAGTTAATGCATGTTCAAATTTTAACCCCTCGTTTTAAATATTTCAATTAAATTTCACACTATTTTCACAAGATTTACTGTAAATGAAATTTTTTTCTGAAAACATTTTCATTATTAGTTGCCTCTTCAACTAATCTTTCAATACCCTAAAAGTTTAAAAAGCCCCTTTCTAAAAGGGGCCTAGGACCATTTTTAGTCCTTGATTAGCGCATGTAATAAGGTGTGACGTAAGCTGGGATACCGTCGCTATAAATAACGACTGGTGATCCGACGATCAGAGGTCTTAAGTAATCAAGCGCTTCTTTAGAGATACCATGATAATTTGGCAAAATCCATTCTTTCGGGAAGCTCTTGACAAAGTTTGCAACCTTATCGGCATCAACTGCAATGAAGTCAACATCATAAGCTTCTTGATCCTTGCGGACAAGACCGACCATCTTGCCGGTAAAATTCTTGTCACAAGAGCGCATATGGGCACTCATGCCAAGCTGGAAGGATTCTTCCACATCGACTTTGGATTGACCGCTTGCAAAGCATCTTTGGGCTGTAGAGAGGTCTTGGACCTTGCATCTTTCAGCAACCCCGGCCTCTAAGATCATGTTCTTAATCGCATTGCCAGCACCACCCAAGACGGCGTGACCGAAACCATCGTTTTTAGCAGCGCCTGCAGCTACATATGTGCCATCAGGATATTTGATACCTTCTGAAACAACGATATAGCACTTGTTCTTTTCTTCGACACAGCGCTTTACTTCGCTTAAGAATAATTCTTGATTGAATTCTTCTTCCGGTAAGACCAAAAGATCAACTATCCCACTTAAGCAAGCACTGGAAGCTAACCAGCCGGCATCGCGGCCCATCGTCTCTAAGACAAAGACTTCTTGGCGGGTATAGACATTGACGTCAAGCCAAGTGTGTAAAGCTGTCGTTGCGATGAACTTAGCGGCACTGGCAAAACCTGGGCAGTGATCAGTTTCGACTAAGTCGTTATCAACGGTCTTAGGGCAACCGACGAAGCGGTGGTTAGTAATGCCGTGTTCTCTAGCGTATTGGCTAAGGGCCGCAACGGTATCCATCGAATCGTTACCACCTGTATAAAACATCGTCTCGATGTCATACTTTTCTAAGATCTCAAATAATTTTTCAAAATCAGCTACATTATCTCTTTTTAATTTGTAGCGGCAAGAACCTAAAGCACTGGAAGGTGTCTGTCTTAAGATACGGTTCTCATCATCTGACATGTTGGTCAGATCGACAAAACGCTCTTGTAAGATCCCTTCGATTCCATTTAAGCCCCCGTAGACATGGTCGTAATAAGGGTTCATCTGATTGGCTTTGACCACCCCGGCCACAGTTGCATTGATGACGCTGGTCGGTCCGCCGCTTTGTGCTACTAAACAATTAGCCATTGCTTATAATTCCTCCTTTTAAGCGCCTTAATTGTATCACATATTTTGGTTTCTTTTGTGCTTTTTTAAAAGATCTAAAAAGTGCTCACTTATCTACTATCTGATAGCTCATCTTTATAAGATCCAATATCTTTTGATCACTTAATGTATCATCTAAGATAAGCGATATCCAGTACTTCTTATTCATGTGATAGGCACGATAAAATCCTGCCTTTTTTAACAATCCCTCGATCATATCGGGAGGCAGTTTTAAATTGATGATATCGATATCTTTTTTTAATAGACCCAGCTTTGTGGCATCAATGTCCATTATGATAGCAAACCACTTGAGAGTTTTCGCATTTCTAAAAACAGCGTAATTTGAATCCTTCCATAAAAACT
>CALUVF010000041.1 GCA_944324155.1 uncultured Erysipelotrichaceae bacterium
CGTGCATCGCTAAGGCGTCGGAACGATTAGCCGTAAGGCCGATGTCTAAGATCGTATCCTTATATCCTAAACGCTTTAAGATATCTGTATCACCGACCTTAAACGTATCATCCAGTTCTTCAATCCCGTTTAGTGAGGGCGAGTCATCGCTTAAAAGATTTGCGCTTACCCCAAGCTCTAGTAATGAACAAAGCATGCCGTTAGACTCGACCCCGCGGATCTTAGATGCCTTGATCTCGATTTCAGGAAGTTTAGCACCGACCTTGGCACAGATGACCTTGATACCCTTTCGGCAATTGGGGGCACCACAGACGATGTCTAAAATTTCATCACCGATATCGACCTTTGTGATGTGCAAATGATCGCTGTCAGGGTGGTCGTGACATTCTTTGACTTCGCCGACCACAAGTCCGCTGGCGTCTCCTAAATGTTCAACGCCTTCGACTTCAAACCCAGCCTTGATCGTCTTTGTGATAATATCTTCTTCTTTTAAGCCTTCTAAATCTACTAAGTGGCTTAACCAATTTAAACTTAAACGCATGCAACCCTCCTAATCAAAATGTTTGAACGCCTTTAAAAAGCGTATGTCATTAGTATAAAGATCACGAATGTCTTTAATGCCATACTTAAGCATGGCAAGTCTTTCGATGCCTACACCAAAAGCGAAGCCCGTATATTTTTGAGGGTCGATCCCGGCCATCTTCAAGACATTGGGGTGGACCATGCCACTTCCCAAGATCTCGATCCAGCCGGTCCCCTTACAGGTCGAACAACCCTTCCCGCCGCAGACATGGCATGACATGTCGACTTCGACACTAGGTTCCGTGAAAGGGAAATATGAGGGTCTAAAGCGAATGGCGCGGCCTTTGCCGAATAAAGAGTCGACCATAAACTGTAAGGTACCCTTAAGATCGGCTAAAGTGATCCCCTCACCTACCACGAGACCTTCAACCTGCATGAATTGATGGGAATGGGTCGCATCGTCATTGTCGCGGCGATAGACCTTGCCAGGGCAGATCAATTTGATTGGCATCTTGCCATGAGCCTTTTCTAAGACCCGCATTTGGATCGCAGTAGTATGCGTCCTTAAAAGGGTCGATGGGTCGATATAGAAAGTATACTGCATATCTCTTGCCGGGTGGACTTTAGGGATATTGGCCTTTTCAAAGTTATAGTAATCAAGCTCGACCTCTGGACCTTCCGCTACCTGATAGCCAAGGCCGATAAAGCAATCTTCAATCGCCTGGCTCATTAGTGTAAGGGGGTGCAGGGTGCCATAGCTTGGCGTATATGCATCTAAAGAGATATCGATCTTTTCTTTTTTTAAGGATTCTTTTAAAAGATCGCCTTTAAGTTCCTCTTCCTTGGCTTTTAGGGCTGTCGTAAGTTCGTTTTTGAGCTCATTGACCTTTTGCCCAAAGGCTGGTTTTTCTTCTTTTGGCAACTCGCGCATCTTAGCCATGAGTTCTTGAACCTTACCCTTTTTAGACAGGTAAGCCAAACGCAATTCCTCTAGGCTCTTAACATCTTTAGCTTCTTTAATCAAAGTGAGAGCTTCTTTTTCTAGGCTTGAAATATCGATCATCTGATAACCTCCATCAAATAAAAAAACCGCAACTTAAGGAACGCCTAGTCGTCGCGGTACCATCCTTATTCACGTCAAACGTGCACTTTTAAGCGATAACGGGCTGACCCGGGAAGGATTAGTTCCACGAAACAAAAGTGAATTCGCGCTTCACCGCTTCTAAGATTCCTTGCACCATCTAAATCCTCGCTTTTAGAAACTAGTGAGCCTACTTTTCTCTTGTCATAAGTTTTACGACCTCTATTATACCTAAATGTCGGTTTTTTTAAAAGTTGTCCTTAATTATTTAAAGGAGTTTTTTTTTTTTTTTATTTTTGCGCTATATTTGCGCTATATTAAATGTCAGGAGGCAAAATTAATGATCGAAGTTAAAAACCTAAGTAAAAAATACGGCTCCTTCTTAGCCGTGGATAACGCCAGCTTTTGCGCGCCAAATAATAAGATAACGGTACTTTTAGGACCCAATGGCGCTGGTAAATCAACGACCATCAAAAGTATCACGGGCCTTTTAAAGTTTGAGGGCGAGATCCTCATCGACGGCCATCAAAATGACACGATCAAAGCCAAAGAGCGCTTTGGTTATGTGCCAGAGGTCGCCAATCTTTACGACAATCTCACAGTTGCGGAACACATCGCCTTTATCATGAAGGCCTACCGCTATAAAGATCCCTCATACGCTATGGAATTGCTTAAGATATTTGAATTAGAAGATAAGAAAAACGTCTTGGCAAAAGAGTTGTCCAAGGGTATGAAACAAAAGGTCTCGATGATCTTAGGCCTTCTTTATAAACCTGATGCCATCATGGTCGATGAGCCGATGATCGGCCTTGACCCAAGAGCGATCGAAAATACCTTAAAGCTTTTCACAAGACTAAAAGAAGAAGGTGCAGCGATCCTTTTGAGCACCCACATCATCGATATGATCGACGACTATTATGATGAAGCCTACATCATGGACAAAGGAAAGATCAAAGCTCATGTGATCAAAGATGAATTAAAGGATAAGACGCTTAAAGATATCTTTTTTGAAGTAACGGAGATTAAAGAAAATGGAAAGCCTGCTCTATCTTTATAAGCTAAAAGCCTGGGGCTTTATCAGGAATATCTTCAAGAAGCCCTTAAGCGCCATTTTTACGGTCTTAGCCATCTTATTTTTCGTAGCGATCTATATCGCCATGTTTATGGTGAGCGCGGAAATGGAAGAAAAACTGCCCTTTGAATTATTTGGCATCTTCTTTCTGGCCTTTAGTCTTTTTATGGGAGTGGCCATGTTGTTTCAAAAAAGAACGGCCCTCTTATCGATGAGTGATGCCCATTATCTTTTAATCGGTCCCTTTAAAAGGCAGCACATCTTTCTTAGCGCGATCATGGGGTCGATGGGTGGGGCCTTGCTTTATGGGGTGATGGCCTATGCCTACAGCATCGCTTTCTTCAGCCCACTTTTTGACTTTCAGGTCTTTGACTACTTCTGGATCTTGATCGTAGCCCTCGCGGTCTTTTATTTCATCTTCATTTTAATTGATTTCAGTTATATCCGCTTTTTGGGCCATACCCATCAAAGAGCGATCCGCGTGCTTGTCATATCATTGATCGTAATCATAACGCTGAGCGTCTTTGGCTATTACTGTTTAAGGTATTATACAATAGACCTCTCTAAGACCTTCCTATCCTTTATCGCAAGCGACCTATTTAACTTCACGCCTTTTTTTGGCTGGGCCAATGCCGCGATCTATAATATGCATAATGGCAATATTGTCTTGGCGCTTTTTAGTTTGGGGCTCATCGTTTTCATCGATTCCCTTTTGACTTATCTTACAATCACCACCAAAGAGCTCGACCCTGAGATAATCATCGAAGATGCAGCCTGGTATGAAGATCTAAGGGCTAGAGCCAAGAAAAGCGGCAGTAACCTCAACCTCAATCTAAGGGTCAAAAATATTGAAAAATTCACATTCAAGGAAGGCTCTAATGCCCTATCTTCAAGAATCTTCTTAGAAATGAAAAAGACGGGTTCCTTTATCACAAGACAAGAATTTCTCTTTATCATTCTCTACTTTGCGATTGCCTATTTTGCCCAGTACAGTTTTATCGGCTATAGCCGCTATGTCTCGATCGTGCTTTTTATCATCACGATGAGCGCCAATTACACCGACGAATTAAGGCATCACTACATCTATCTCATACCCGATGATCCCTTTAAAAAGTTAATGGCCCTTTTAAGGCCGACCCTCATCAAAGTGCTTGTCATCGTGCTTGTCATGAATACCGTCGGTTTGATCTTTAAACCGACTATCTTAGAGTATCTATCAGGCATCATCGAGACGCTGGGCTATGGCTTAGTCTTTGTGTGCGGGAATATCTTATGCATCAGGATCTTAAAAAGCGGTACCAACGCCTTGGCTGGCCAGTTCATCAAGATGGGCGTCATCATTTTAGCACTCTTGCCAGGGATCCTTATGGGTGTCGTCTTTGGCCTTTTCATAAATGCACTCACTTATTCTTTTATAAGCGCTCTCTTTTCACTTATCGTCAGCTTAGTCTTGCTTTTTCTTTCGCGAAATATCACAAATAATCCCGAAACAAACCGTTAAACAACTTCTTTGGGTCAGTGCTATAATT
>CALUVF010000042.1 GCA_944324155.1 uncultured Erysipelotrichaceae bacterium
ATCGATGCTCACGTTATTTAGAATAATGGTATGGTTACCGCCTGTTACTTCGATCTTATTGGCATTTTCCCAGGCAAAGAAACCATCGCCTACTGTACTGCCGCTCACCTTATATGTGCAACTGCCACCACAGCTATTCTCATCAAGCGTAAGATCAGCGCCGGAAATATCATGGGTCTGTGTGGCCCGTGGCGCATTCTCATCAGCCGACAACGGAACAAAGGCGACTGACAGGAACATGCAGACCAGAGTCGCCACTACAAAAGATTTTCTTCTCATTGATCTTTCTCCTTTTCTCATCTCGTCTATAATGATACCCCTAAACAAATGATAAAGAAACCCTTTTTAAAAGGAGAAAAAAGGAAGATCCTTAACGATCTTCCTTTTTTGAAACTTATTTCATTTTTATTTAACTGAGCTTTTCGATCTTGCCGTCATCGATCATATAGATGACACCTTCAAGGATTTTGGCAATCTCTTCATCTTTGGTGGCATATATGACCATTACTTCTAATTTTTTTAAAAGTTCAAAAAGCTCTTCCTTACCCTTGATATTATCGAAAGCCTCGTCGATCAAAAGTACGTATGGATCTTTAATAAGAGCCTTGGCCATAGCTACCTTCATATTTTGAAGATCAGTGAGTTCTACTACCTTTAGATCTAAAAGCTCTTCGATCTTTACAAGATCCACTACCGTTTGAAGGGCTTTTTCTATAAACTCTTCTTTTTCACCTGCTATCCTTAAACCAAAAATTATATTTTCTTTAACACTGAGGTTTGGATATAGATTGTAGTTTTGATAGATATAAGCAGCCTTGCGGGCTTGAGGCGAAAGATTTGTCACTTCTTTATCATCAAAATAGATTTCACCTTTTTCTAAGCCTAAGAAACCGGCCAACAGATTTAAAAAGCTCGATTTACCGCTTTCTTCTTTTCCTAAAAGGACAGAGCGCTTCGCATCAATTTCGATGTCGAGTTTTTTAAAGAAGTCATACTTCCCTTTGTCTATGGTGATCTTCATTCAGCTGACGAACCCTCTTGACTTGGGTTTAGGGATTCATTGGCCTTAGCTTCGGCATCCATTAAAGCCATGTTGACATCTTCACCGCTTGCGACATCGCTAAGTAAGTCCGTAATGGCAGTAATCACCCCATTTAGTCCTTCGATCGCTGGAAGAGGTTCAGCCTCATCGATCGGAAAAGCTTTGATCGCCTTATTCTGGGCGACATAATCCTGGTATTCCTTGTTGTCGCGAACGAGCTTATAAGGAGAAATAAAACCCAGTGTCTTACAAAGTTTGGTGTTTACATCGGGTGAAACTAAATATTTCGCCACTTCAAAGGCCGCCTGTTCACCAACCTTGTCGCTTGCAAAGATGATGGCACCAAGATCTTTTAAAGGCGTAAAGGTACTATCGCCATTCTGCATCAAAGGTGCGACCTCATAATTTTCGATCGTAATATTCTTAACTGCCGCAATCGAATCCATATAAGAAACAAGATTCCCACTATTGAAATCTTCACTGAAACTACCAGAAAGCGATGACAATCTAAATAGGCCCTCATCTGTCCATGTCTTAAAAGAATCTAAGCGCGTCTTCACTTCATCGGTATTAAAAGTAGCCGTGTTATTTTCAAGATCAAACAGCGCTTCACTGCTTTGTCCAATAAAGGCCAAGGCCAGGGCATTGAGGTTATCTGTTCCAAAGGCTACCTTGTCAGGATAAGCTTCTTTGATTTTTTCGCAGTTGGCACTAAGTTCTTCCCAAGTTGTCGGTACACTTAAACCTAGCTCCTCATAGATCGTCTTGTTATAGTAAAAAACCGGGCCGGCACAAGCCAAAGGCAAAAAGTGCATCTTGCCGTCTTTAAAGCTCTTAGCTTCCTCATAGGCCTGCTTGTCAATGTTATCTTTAAAATCGGCAATGCCGTTTGCTTCATCAATGATATAAGATTCAAGATCGACCACTAAGCCCTGATCGATGTATTTGGAAGCTTCGGAGGCATAATGGATAATGATGTCTGGACCCTTGCCATTAGCGATAGCCTCTTCCACCGTCTTTTCAAAATTTTCTTCGGGATATGTTTCAACAGTTATGGCGATGTCTTCATTGGAAGCATTAAAATTTCTTACTTCTTCATCAATAAATCCTTTAATATCACCACTATAGGTATGCCATATCAAAACTTCAGTCCTGTCGTCTTCACTTTCACAGCCACTGATCCCTAACGTCATAGCAATCAAAAGAAAAATTACTACTAATTTCTTCATAATAACTCCCTTCTGCACTTTTAAATAAAAAGCCCTATAATTATACAACAAAAATAAAATTCTTGCCGCTTAGATCGACTTTGTCATCATTTCAATGATCACTTCATTGGTCTTGGCCATGCCAAGTGAGGAGAGCTTGCCGATATTGTCGATCGTCAGGTCGACATTTTTTTCGATGATCCCATCGCCCGCTTTAAACTCGAAGTGATGCATATACATTCTAAGTGCCATATGCATTGAATCGATCGCGATCGCGATCTTGGCAGCGCAGGAAGCTTTGGCCCCATCACACACCATGCCAGAAAGGATACCTAAAGCATTTGAAACGACGTGGATAACCCCGTCATAGCCTAAGTCGCAAAGATACGCGATGCCTGCTCCTGTCGCACAGGCAGCCGTCGTCGCCCCACAAAAAGCACTCAGAGTCCCAATGCCCACCTTTTCATAGATCGCCACAAGGTTGGCTAAAGCCAGGGCACGATATAGTTTTTCTTCATCGGCATTATAATATTCATAAAAGGCATATAAGGGAAGTGAGACAGTCAAGCCCTGATTCCCGCTGCCAGAATTGATCACGACTGGCATTTCGCAGCCGTTCATACGCGCATCACTGGCACTGGCGGCATAAGCCTTGACCAGGGTAATAAAGCTTTTTGGCTCATCACTTAAGATGGTCTTGCCGATATTGGCGCCATAATTGTTCTTTAGTCCTTCTTTGGCGATCGCCACATTATAATCTAATTGTCTTTTTAAGACATCTCTTACATCTTCGAGTTTCAACTCCTCTGCAAAATCATAAATATCCCTCATGTTGAGGCCTTTATAGATCGAGCGGTCGATGTTTTGTTCAAAAGAGGTCTTTTCAAAAATGACCTCATCGTTCTTTTTGATCAAAACGACATTGGTATGCTCGTCCACAATCTTTACAAAGACGCTTTCATCTTTCTTATAGGCTTTTAATTCTAGATCAAAGACGTGGTCTGAAGATAGAGCGCTGATAGCTATTTCGCATTCCTTTAAATAAGATCCTAATTTTTCTTGGTCAGCTTTAGAGACATCAGATATTACTTCCAGCTCCTTATCGGCATCTCCTAAAAGCGCCCCTAAGGCCAAAGCCGTTTTAATGCCACGCAAATGATCGGTATGGGGCACATAGACCGATTTGACATTTTTGATGATGCTGCCAGAGGCCCCCAGGATCATTTTATCAGGCACTGCTCCTAGATGATGGCGTGCCAAAGCCCCGATGTAGGCCAAAGCGATCGGCTCTGTACAACCCATCGCCGGTTTTAGTTCAGCATTTAAGATTTTAATATAGTTATCATAAGTCGCTTTGTTCATATAAGTATTATATACAAAAAAAGATGTCCAACGACATCTTTAGAAAGAATTTGGTTTATCCGTTGCAAAGTGATGGATCTGTTTCCATTCGACCTTCTTGAATAAGGCAACTAAAGCAATCGGGATATAAGTCAGCATAAAGATCGGGAAAGTAAAGATATAGACGATCTTATGGAAAGCATCTAAGCGGATCTTTTTCCACTCGCAAACGATCGTGACTGCACCACACACCAAAAACAGTAAGTAGAAATTAACAAGTGACAACAACAAGTATTCCTTGGTATAGTCGATCATCAGCATTGACTTATAGCTGGGTTCCCTTAGACAAGAAATGAGGACGATAGCATTGACAAGGATTGCAAACAGGGTCAAAAACATGCTGGGAGCGGTGACCATCAAAAGGTCATAGGCTCCAAAGCGACGCCTAGAATCCTTTTGGAAAATCTTTTTGATAAGGCGAATGGTATATCTTAAATTGATCTGATAAAAGCCCTTGGACCACCTTAGGCGCTGAGTGAAAGACTGTTTAAAGGTCGTGGGCTGTTCATCATAGACCATCGCGTCTTTACAATAACCGATCTGGTCACCGTTAATTGCACAGTTGACCGAAAATTCGATATCTTCTGTCAACAAGTGATAGGGCCAGCCACCGTTTTTCTTCACCAACTTTTCGCTTACGAAGAAGCCGGTACCCGATATTGCACAGGTCGTATTTAAGACACTGCGGGGATAATTGAGGAACTGAGCCTCGCGCATGAACCAGGTCGAATAGCCGGCACTGATCCAGTTTTCGCCAAAATTCTTGGAATTGCGATAAGAAGTCATGGCATCGTAGCCCTTTTCGTTATAAGTGGCATTCATCGCTCTTACAAAGTTTTGATCGACGATATTGTCGGCATCAAAGACAAAGTAACCGGTATATTCTTCTCTTTTGCCATTTAAGGCCAATTGTTTGAAAAAATAGTCAAGCGCATAGCCTTTACCCTTAAGATCACTGTAGCGCTCTAAAACGATCGCTCCGGCATCTCTTGCAACTTGGGCTGTGCAATCTGTGCAATTATCAGCGATGACATATATGTCCAAAAGTTCGCCAGGGTAATTCTGACGTTTGAGCGATGCGATCAATTGCGAGATGACGTTTTCTTCATTACGGGCGCTGATGATAGCGGCATAGCGATGATAGGGTCCCTCTTCCTTTTTGCCGGTTTCCTTATAGAACTTAAGCAAAAAGCCAATGATCGTAAAGATCACTTGATATAGTAAGGCAATAGTCATAATCACTAAAACGATCGAATTAAGTATCTCTAAAGTGGTCATCTTATTTACCTGTCCTTTCTACTTGGTGAGGCTTGTTGTTTTTCACAAAACTAACACATAACAAGCTAGTCCATATTATAACCGCTAATCATAAAGATGCAAGCCTTGCTTTTGTTAATTTTACTTTACATTCACTAAAACCCTTTATCAAAGCCTTATTTTGTAATTATGAATTTTTTCTGAACTTTTTTAAAGAAGCTAAAAATGCTATATTAATTAAAAAACGGGAGGTTTTTAAGATGATCAGAAAAGCACAAGAAAAAGATGTTTTAAGAATTTTTGAATTGCTCGCATATATCAATGAGTTACACTTTAAAAACCGGCCTGACATATTTAAAAAGGCCCCTAAATATCAAATTGCGGATTTAAAGGCCATGATAAAAGATCAAGACTGTCTTTTGATCGTCTGCTTAGATGAAGATGACTACCTTTTGGCCTATGGCATCGCTAAGATCAAAAGAATAAAGGAAACACCGCTTTTAAAAGAGCGCTCTTACCTTTATATCGATGATCTATGCGTCGATCCCAAATTCCAAGGAAAACACCTGGGCCAAAAAGTCATGGACGAAATGATCAAAAAAGCCAAGGATATGGACCTTGACTCCATCGAACTGAATGTTTATGCCTTTAACTCTAAGGCCAAAAATTTCTATGAAAGATATGGTTTTAAAGACCAGAAGATCGAAATGGAACTTAGTCTAAAAAGCGCTCATCAATAAGTTTTGCCACAGCTCCCTCATCAAATCTTTCCTTTAAGATGATAGCGGAGCTTTTTTTAGCATCAGTACTGCCATTGGCGACCGAAACCCCAAGCCCGGCGACCTTTAGCATCGGC
>CALUVF010000043.1 GCA_944324155.1 uncultured Erysipelotrichaceae bacterium
GCGCTTACTGGCATCATTAACCCAAATACCATTAATACAGAAATAAATAATGTAAATAGCTTTCTCATTTTGTCCCCTTCTTTCTAACTGTTTAAAATATGCCAATGGCTTCTCATTAATGAAGAAAAGCTATACCTATACCTGACTTCAGGCAAAATATAGCTTTTAAATTTAGATAGTTCGTTATGAAAAAAGGGTGTATTTATGTTCTTGCTTGCTTGTTTGCTTGTTTGTTTGAAAATATTGAATTCGATATCTGTTTTTGTCAATCCTTTTCTCATCACGTGCTAATGATACCACAAAAGCTTTTAAAATAAAGGACTTTTAGATAAATAATTTCGTTTGATTTAAAACTCTACATTAGTGACATCAGCTAATGTATATAGGATCAGATCGTCGCGCTTGTTCTTTAGATCAAAGCCACTTTTAGAGAAAAAGCCATAGCGATAAACTTTTAGGTCTGAGGATTCCACCTGTTTGATCTCTTTTTCAATATCGCTATCATTCAAAGGGTGATTTTTATACTTTACTTCATACGAGATATAGCCCTTTTTATCTAAGGTTACCACATCAAACTCACGATTTATCTTATTGTGACGGTCATTATAAATGTATTTCCCGATCGCATAAAAAGGTGTCTCACATTTTCCCTTTAAGTTTAGGCGGATCAAGTATTGTTTAGCGATCGTCTCAAATATCTTGGGGACATATTGATCCTCAAAATCTTGCACAATAAACTCATCGTAGAAAATACCAGGATCCATGATTGATAATACCGAAGAATTCCGAAAGATATAGCGATAGTAAAACAAGGTCAAATTATCGAGGATATAATAATTGCCTTTATTGCTTCCAGGATCATTTATGCTGACTTCTTTTTTGACGAGCTCAAGCTTTTGAAGCTTATTTAAGACATCGGACAAGGTCGGGGAAGAAGAAACGCTGGAATATGAAAGGATATCTTTATATTTGCTGACACCTTTAGCCAAGATATCGACCACCGCATTGGCATTTTCTAGTTTATTCAATTCGGTTTTTAAATAGATGCTGATCTCTGATTCTAAGCGCGAATTCTTCGATGCGATGAGATTGATGATGTTTTCTTTGACGCTGATACGCTTATCAATCAAGCGATTATAGTAAGGTATACCACCAAAAACGCTATATAAGCGCACCTTATCTTCATCGCTAAACCCCTCATAGAATTTAAACGAGTCATAATAATCCATCTGTTTGAGTTCGATCTTTAAAGATATCCTGCCATATAGCGGGTTGTCGATTTCAAAAAGCGATTTCATAATATCGATATAAGAACCACATAAGATTAGCTTCAATTTAGACTTTTCTTTATATTCATCAATAAGCGCTTTAATGATACTGTCTAAACCTTCTACTTTTTCTCTTAAGTAGGGATATTCATCTAATACCAGAATCAAAGGTTTTTCGATCGATCTTTTAAATACGAACTCTAAGACTCCCTTGACCCCTTTTAAGCTCAAACCTTCAAGATCCCATTTTTTAAGGATCAGATCACTCAGGCTTTCGACATTTTGAGTTTCAGTTGTCTCTAAACACTCATAAAAGATCGAATTGATCGAACTATTTAAAAGACAGTGCTTGATGAGCTCGCTTTTACCAATTCTTCTGCGCCCATATATGGCGGCTAATTCAAGGTCGTCGCTTTTAAACATTTTATCGATGAGATCTATTTCTCTTTCTCTTCCAATAAATTTCATTTTACTCGGTTACCTCCGACTCGGTTATTTCCGACTAAATTATAACAAGCCCCACCCCTAAAGTCAAAAGGGGTTAAAGATGATTAAATATCCAAAAACACACAAAACGAGGCATATAGCCCCGTTTTGCTTTAGCGAATGAGAGGTGAATTTATCTGCTTAAGCGTTTCTTATAGTAGATAGCTAAGCTTGCTGATAATAAGATTAATCCGCCTGAGATGATATAAGATGAATTGCTGGAAGTATCGGGAATCGTGATGTCATTACTCTTAAGATCCAGATATGCTTCCATTAAGGAGTCATAGGCATTAGTTAGAGCTTCCTTATCGGCATTTGGATCAGCTAGCGTATCTTTAGCTTTATCTAAAGCGTCCATTAGATCCTTATAGCTTTCATTGGTATAGTCATCTTTATCTAATCCTTCGACCTTATCGATGAGATCTTCTAATTGATCTTTAATACCAGCTAGATCATCATCTTGTGATGGATCTTTACCTGGATCAACCGGTGATGGCTCATCAGGTTCCGTAGTCTTTTCTTCCCAAGACAAGGCAAATGGTGAGAAGCCACTTTCTTCGACATGGATCTTAATACCATATTCAGTATTTTCGACGCTCATGTTTTCGATCTCACAGTTGTTGATCGCATCAGTGATCTCGTCGTTTGTAGATAAGCCATATTCACGATGAAGATCCTTAAAGTGCAAGACTGTGAATTCGGTATCCATATCTGTGCCTTCTGGATATGGGAAGTAAATGTCAGTACCCGCACTGGAAGATACCCAAGCGTTACCATCGACTGTATTAACGAGATCGAAATACTTGAAGTCATAGTTCATATTGGCCGTATCTTTGCCTAAGCCTTCCATGTATTCATCAGCCTTTTCGACCATTTCATTACGACGGTCAACACCATCGCTTTGCTCTGGCGGTAATAATTCATCAACTAAGAGCCTTACAGCGTCTTTGTTCATGACGGCCATCGACTTATTGCCATTGGTATAGTATGTGGTATCAGGATCAATAACTGGGGTGATCTCTTCTACTTCTTCACTAGGAGCGCTGCCTAAGACTTCAGCTGTAAAGTTATCAAGGCCGCCATCATCTAAGATTGCCTCAGGGTCTGAAACATAACGGATAAGGACATTGGCATCTTCTACTTCAACATCATAGAATTTACCATCGATCTTAGCGATCAAATCATCACCGTTGCTTACGCTGACATTATAGACACCGGCATATTGGTCATCTTCTGATGGATTGACTTCGCCTTCATATTCAGAATTAGATTGTTCTAAGTCATAAGTGAATTCAGGTTGCAACTCTGGAACCAGCGTCGGATCAGTGATAGTCGTGCTCTTAGCTCTTGTAAAGAAACGTACAGCTTTAGATAGAGTTGATGCACTATCATTAACTTCTACTTCTGCCAATACTTCTTCATTATCGACATCATCTTCTGTTTCATATAACGTGATGCCATCACTTACGTCAAGATCACCATCTAAAGTGAAACGATAACGCATATTGGGGAAAGAGTTGGCATTTATGGATTCACCACCTGTATAAGCTGTGATATCTTCAGGGGAGAGGGTGATGGTATCCGTGATATCAAGCTCCCATACCGCATATAATGTGATATCTTTGGCTTCTTTGCTTGGAACGATCTCGATCGTATCTTGAGCACTGTAGGTAGTGCCTGTACCATCAGCTTGAGTATTCCAGCCCTTAAATACGTAATATTCATGAGTTGGTACCGTTAAGTTTTCCAAGCTGTAGTTATTTTGGCTAACTTCAGTTGCCGTAATGGTTGATTCAACACCCTCATTGTTTAATGTGATATCAAATTGACGGTCAAAACTGAGCTGAGCTTTGCCATAGTGTGAATGATAATTGCTGTCTAGCGTCCATATTCCAAATCGCAATTGCAAGTTTCCAGCTGTACTACTTCCAGCGTATGTACCGGGTTTTATGAAATGAACAGTTAAGTCTTCAGTTGAAACATCTTCATTGTCGAATACATATCTTCCACCATCGCCAAATTCTTTATCATAAACATCTTGTAAGAATTCACCGTATGCTTCAGGATCAGTAATAGTTACGCTAGCAACTAGACTGTGTCTTTCGACATCATAATACGTTTCATTCAACACGAATGTTCCTTCGACAAGATTTGGTGCTTCAGTTGGTCCATCTGCTGCTTGTAAATCATAATAAGAGCCTACTCTTAATTCATCAAAAACACGTACTGCGCCATGATTGATCGCATCAGTTTCGGTTAGATCGTCTGGCAGTTTAGTCCAACGGGCGCTAAATGTACGATCTTTGGTTACAGTTTCTTTAGTTTGATCACCATTAATATATTTGCTATTCCAAGTTGAGAATGCCCAACCATCTCTTGTCGGTGTTCCTTCAAAGGCTGGAACATTATCGCCTTCTTTGACATTATAGACCTGGTCCTCAAAGTTTCCTGATGGATCGGTATAAG
>CALUVF010000044.1 GCA_944324155.1 uncultured Erysipelotrichaceae bacterium
TAAAAAGGGTTCGGTATATCAACCGTCAAAAAGGAGCGGGGACCAGAGTGCTTTTAGATCATCTTTTAAAGGAGAAAGGGATCTCTTTTAAAAAGATCGACGGCTATGATCATGAGGTCGCGACCCATATGGCAGTAGCGGTAGCTGTTAAAAACGGTGATACGGATTGCGGTATGGGCGTCTATTCCAGCGCCAAGGCCCTCGATCTTGATTTTGTCGACATCGCCTATGAAGAATATGACTTTGTGACTTATAAGAGCTATTTAGAAGATCCCAAGATCAAGTGTTTTATAAAGACGCTTCAAAGCTCCTCTTTTAAAGAGGCCTTAGAAAAACTCGGGGGCTATGACTTTTTTAAGAGTGGCCAGGTGATAGAGCTATGATCGACAGTTTTGGGCGCAATATCGATTATTTAAGGATCTCTTTATGTGACCGCTGTAATATGCGCTGCCTTTACTGCATGAAAGAAGAGGGCATCACAAAGTTTAGACATGAGGATATCTTGCCTTTTGAGAAGATCGAAATGATCGTGAAAGCTTTAGCTAAACTTGGCATCAAAAAAGTGCGTTTGACTGGTGGTGAGCCCCTTTTAAGAAGCGATGTCGAAAAGCTTTGCGTGATGCTTAAAAAAATTGAAGGGATCAAAGAGCTTTGTCTTACCACCAATGGCTATCTTTTAAAAGACAAGGCCAAGACCTTAAAAGAGGCGGGTGTTGACCGCATCAACATCTCGCTTGACAGCCTAGATAAAGATAAATATTTTAAGATCACAAGGGGCGCGGATCTAGAAACCGTCTTAGACGCCATCAAAGAGGCCAAGAAGTATTTTAAGATTAAGATCAACACCGTCTTATTAAAGGGCTTTAATGATGGTGAGATCGATGATTTTATCGCCTTTGCCAAAGACAATCAAGTTGATGTGCGCTTTATTGAACTGATGCCCATCGGGGTCGCGAGAGATTTTAAAGACTGCCTCCTAGATCCACAAAAAGTTCTAGATCAAAACTCTCTTTTAGAAAAAACCGAACTGATCGAAGGAGTCGCCAAGATCTATAAGATCAAGGACTCAAGCGCCAAGATCGGGGCGATCAGTGCCTTGAGCCACAGCTTTTGCGAAAAGTGTGATCGCTTGCGCTTGACATCAGACGGCTATTTAAAGACCTGCCTTTTTGCAAAGAAGGAGTTTGATCTAAAAGGTCTAAGAGAAAATGAATTAGAAAGTGCTTTAAAAAAGATCATCTCTTTAAAGCCAGCGTCTAAAAATAGTGATGAGGTGACTAAAAGAGATATGAATGAGATCGGGGGATAAAATGGAATTTACACATTTCAATGAAGAAAAAAGAGCTCGCATGGTCGACGTTAGTGCTAAAAACAGCACTTTAAGATCGGCTAGAGCCTTAGCGATAGTCAAAATGGAAAAGGAAACCATCGAAAAGATCGTCGAAGGGAAGATGAAAAAGGGCGATGTCTTAGCGGTGGCCCAGGTCGCTGGGATCATGGCGGCCAAGCGTAACTTTGAGCTTATCCCCATGTGTCACAATATTCCTTTAGAAAGTGTCGACATCAGTTTTATGGTCGATGAAGAAAATAATAAGATCGATATTGTTTCTGAAGTTAAGACACACTATATCACCGGGGTCGAGATGGAGGCTCTAAGTGCGGTAAGCGTGGCAGCTTTAACGATATATGATATGTGCAAGGCCATTGATCGCGCCATGGTCATTGAAAAGATCTGTCTTTTAGAGAAAAAGGGAGGAAAGAGTGATTATGCCAGATTATAAAGTCGGGGTCTTGACCCTAAGCGACAGCCGTAAAGGCGACCTTCAAAATGACCTGTCTGGTCAAAAGGCCAAGGCGATTTTAGAAAGGGAAGGCTATAAGGTCCTAAGACATGAAGTGATCGCCGATGATCTTGAAGACATCATAGAAAAGTTAAATCTGTGGTCTAAAGATCTCGATCTCATTATCACAAGCGGTGGCACGGGGCTATCAAAGCGCGATAATACCCCCGAGGCTACCAAGGCAGTGATTGATAAAGAAGTGCCTGGCATCAGCGAGGCATTACGCTCTTATAGTGTTTCGATCAACTTAAAGGGCATGTTGTCAAGAGGGGTGTCAGGCATTAAAGGCGAGACCCTCATCATCAATTTGCCAGGATCTCCTAAGGCGGTCGATGAATGTCTTAACTATATCTTGCCGGTATTGGATCACGCCTTGGGGATCTTAAAGGGCTCGATCCAAGATTGTGCGCGTAGGTGAGTATGGCTAGAGTAATTGCACTATGTTTAAGTGCTAAAAAGGGGATCGCTAAAAGCGAGGTCGAAAAAGCTTTTTGTCGCTATGACTATGGCTTTGAAAATGACGCCCATGCCGGCAGCTATCGCCAGGTTTCCTTAATGTCATTAAAGGACATTAAAAAATACCAAGAAGCCTATCCTAAATTGCCCTATGGGGCCTATGGTGAAAATATCCTAGTCGATGATCTTGATCTTTGCGATCTGAAGTTAGGTACGATCCTTCAAGTAGGCGCGGTACTTTTAGAAGTTATCCAGATCGGCAAAGAGTGTCATACAGGCTGTGCGATCGCCAAGATGAGTGGCAAGTGCGTGATGCCTAAGATCGGTGTCTTTGCCAAGGTGATCAAAGAGGGTGAGATCCATAAAGGCGATGAAGTTAAGATCTATGAAAAAAGGTTCCTCGAAAAGATCTTTGATCCAATAGAGGAGCAGACTCTTTCTAAAGCCAAGGTCATCGTTGTCGGGACAGGCGGGCTTGGGATGCGCGTCTTAGAGATATTGGTGCGCTCAGGCATTAAAAATCTGAGACTGATCGATGGTGACATCATCACCTATAGGACCTTTGACCGTCAGCTTTATGCCAATGAAGAAAACTTGGGACACTATAAGGTTGAGGTGTGTAAAGAAGAGCTTTTAAAGATCTTTGGTGATCTAAAGATCGAGGCCCATAAGACCTATCTCACCATGAGTAATAAAGAGCTTATCTTAGAAGATGCGATCGTTATCGATTGTCTTGACAACATTGAAACAAGACTGCTCCTTGAAAAGATATGTGAAGAAAAAGGTGATGTATTGATCCATGGGGCGGTTGATTCTTACTTTGGACAGGTGGCTTTGATAAGACCTGGCGATCGCTTGTTAGAAGTGATCTATAAGGATCATAGCCAAATGCCACAGAAGACTTTTGCGCCACTTGTGGCGATCGTAGCATCTTTAGAAGCTACACTTTTGATTGAATACCTTTTAAGACCCGAGGAAACTCAAAATAAAGAATTAATAATGATCGATCTTAGGAAATTAGAAATCCAAAAGATCAAAGTAGAGGGGTGATATTATGACAACAAAATACGGTGGCTATATGGGCAAGGTCTTAATGATCGATCTTTTAAAGAAAGAGGCAATTGAATATCCCTTTAGTGATGAAGAAAGAGCGCTCTACATCGGAGGAAAGACGATGGCTGCCAAGATCATTAAAGATAATCTGAAAGGTCATGAAAAAGCTTTCAGCGATGACAACCTCTTGGTTATCACGACTGGTCCTTTAACGGGCTCGGGTGCCCCAAGCTCGTCGCGCTTCAACATTTCGACTCTCAGCCCTCAAACGGGCTATCTGACTTCTTCCAATTGTGGTGGAAACTTTGGCTACTACCTTAAAAAAGCCGGTCTAGATGCCTTAATTTTAAAAGGTCATCTTGAAAAGCCCTCGTGGATCGAGATCAACAACGATCAAATCTTGTTTCATGAAGCGGATGACCTTTGGGGCATGAAGACGGGTGAGGTTCAAAAAGCCTTAGATGAAAAGCTGCGTCTAAAAAACGGACGGGTGCGCAAAAACGGCAAGATCGTCATTGGTCCAGCGGGCGAGAATCAGGTCTTATATTCGTGCATCGTCTCTAATGATCGCGTTTCAGGGCGCGGGGGAACGGGCGCCGTAATGGGCTATATGAACGTCAAGGCTGTCGTGGCCAGCGGCAATAAAGAGGTCAAGGTGCTTGAAAAAGATAAGATGACCAAGCTTTGTCAAAAGTGGTTCAAATATTTAAGAAAGCACCCCTTAACGGGATCACAGCTTCCCAAGCTTGGAACGGCCGGCCTTGTGAGCGCCATGCAGATGAAAAGTATCCTGGCGACCAAAAATTATAAGTACGGACAGTTTGAGGATTTTGAAGATGTAAACGGCGAAACGCTAGCCAAAAAGTATAATATCGTCAACAAGGGCTGTCTCACCTGTCCGATCAAGTGTGCCCGCACAGTCAGCGTCGAAGGTGTGATCACCAAAGGTCCGGAGCTAGAGACATTGGTCCTTTTGGGCAGTGGTATTTTAAATAATGATCTAAAGGCCATCTTAAAGTGGAATTATGAGTTAGATGAGCTTGGCATGGATACGATCTCTTGTGCCAATACTATTTCTTATGCGATGGAAGCCAATGAAAAGGGCTTGTGGGATAATGGATTAGAGTTTAAAAAGATTGATAATCTCTCGAAAGTCTTTGAAGACATCGCCTATAAAAGAGGAATTGGAGCAGAACTAGCTCTAGGTTCCAAAAGGCTTAGTGAAAAATATGGCGGCAAAGAGTTTGCCATTCACGCCAAGGGCATGGAACTCGCGGCCTATGAGCCACGTAAGGCCGTGGGTCTAGGTTTAGGCTATGCCGTTTCTAACCGTGGGGGTTGTCATTTAAACGGTGGCTATCTTGTCATCTTAGAAGGTTTGGGTTTAGCGATCAATCCGACGACCTATCATGGTAAGGCGGATTTAACGATGTTGTTTCAAGATCTGATGGAGATGATCTCATCGAGCGGCCAGTGTCTATTCACAAGCTATGCCTTTTTCCCATCGCCTTTAATGAATCACCCTAACAGCTGGTATACGCGCCTCGCCAACAAAGTATTGCCTTATTGTGGTTTTGCCGTGCGTCTTATAAACAAGTATCCGCGTATCGCGCACTTGCATCTTCCGGTCTTTCACCATACCAAGGCCTTTGAGTATGTGACGGGTATGAAGATGAAATTTGGCGACTATGTAAGAGCGGGTGAAAGGGGCTACAACCTTGAAAGAGAGGTCAACCGCCGCTTTGAGGTAAATGCCAATAAGGACGCCCTTCCAAAACGTTTGATCGAGTGTCTGCAAGATGCCAGCGACAAGGATTCAAAGGTACCGTTAGAAAAACTCAAGAAGGTCTATTATCACGCCCGCGGCTGGGATCAAAACGGTTTGCCTAAGGCGAAGCTTTTGAAGAAGTTAAAGATCGAGGATTAAATTTATGATTGAAGTTAAGATTTATGGTGTCGTATCTTTAAAGACCAACGTAGAATCTTTAAAGACCAATGTCAAAAACGTCGATGAACTTTTGGGGATCATTCCCGGACTTTCGCGCAAAGAGGCCAAGGATCTCGTCCTTTTGGTAAACGGCAAGGCAGTCAAAAAGAACTATGAGTTTAAAGACGGTGACAAGGTCGCACTTCTTTCACCGGCAGGAGGTGGCTAAGATGAAAGAAAAGAAATTACCCTTTATTGACGAAGATAATTGTGCCGGGTGTCGGGTCTGTGTGGAAAATTGTCCAACGGATTCCTTGGCGATCGAAGATCCCAAGTATCATGGCGACATTCACACGATCGCTTATTTAAAAGATAAGAATACCTGCATTGGTTGCGGTATCTGTGAAAAGGCATGTCCAATTAAAGCCATAGAGATGAAGGGAGGTTGAAGACATGTATAAGCTCTATTGTCGTATCTATCAAGGGGTCATGAAGATCGGTATGTATCTTTTGCCCTGGTCGATGCCTGAGGTCATTGAAGGTGAGGGAAGTATTAAAAAATTGCCCAAGCTCATAAAAGAGAAAGGCTTTAAAAAAGTACTCATCGTCACCGATAAGACCTTAGTTAGCCTGCACCTTTTAAACAGCTTATTCGAAAGCTTAAAGAACGTAGGAATTGCATACGTTGTCTTTGATGGGGTCGATCCCAATCCCACCGACCTCAATGTCGAAGAGGGGGTTAAAATCTATAAGGATAGCTCTTGTGATGCCATGATCGCTTTTGGTGGGGGGTCGCCGATGGATTGTGCCAAAGGAATTGGCGCCAGGATCGCTCGCCCGAAAAAATCGATTGCTAAACTGCAGGGCTTATTCAAGGTCCTAAAGCGTATCCCGACGATCTTCACTGTACCAACGACCGCTGGAACGGGCTCTGAAACCACGATCGCTGCTGTCATTACAGAAGCCAAGACCCATCATAAGGCCTCGATCAACGATCTATCTTTAATGCCGAAGTACGCCGTCTTGGATCCCGAGCTTACGCTTGGCTTGCCACCCAAGACCACCGCGACGACCGGCATGGACGCTCTGGCCCATGCGGTTGAAGCTTATACCAATAACACTTATAATTCAAAGCTTGAAAAGGATCTCTCTAAAAAAGCGACCAAACTCATCTATGACAATCTTTTAAAGGTCTATGAAAATCCCAAAGATATCGAAGGCCGCCAGAACTTGCAAAGAGCCGCCTTTTATGCCGGGAGGGCCTTCACAAGAGGGTCGGTTGGCTATGTCCATGCGATCGGCCACACCCTTGGAGGCCTTTATGGCACGCCCCATGGTTTAGCTATGAGCATCTTGTTGCCGCATGTCATGCGCGCTTTTGGTGAAAAGGCTTATGATCGTTTGAGCGAGCTTTGTGATGTCTGTGGCATTACACCTAAGGGGAACACAAAAAAGGCCAAGGCCGAAGCCTTTATTGAGTGGATCGAAGATCTTAAGGTAAAGATGGGTATCCCGCTTTATCCCGAATATAAAGAAGAAGACATCGATCAGATCGTTGAATGGGCCTATAAGGAAGGTAATCCCTTATATCCAACCCCGGTAACCTGGACAAGAGAAGACTTTAAAAAGTTTATTCTTTCGCTACGCTAGAATGACCATCGTTTCAATCAATCCAAATGGAAAGTATCCAAAAAATATGTGAGCAAGGCACCGTTTAATCTCGGTGCTTTGTTTGATTTTAAAGCAGGAAGTTAAGTTTAGTAGAGATGACGCTTGATGATTTAAATATGGAGACCGTGCATCAATATCGAAATCCTCATAAATCTTATAAACCAGATCACGCTTTGAATAATCTAAGGACACTGCTAGTAAAAAAGTGCGAGAAAATACACTTAAACAGTATGAAACGATTCTCTCAATGATGTCTCCAGAAGAATGGTATCAAGCCACTGATTTTATGGATGTTCTTCAAGTTAAAGAGAGAAGGATCCAAGTGTTATTGAAAGAATTATTGCAGAATGAAAAAATAGTTGATAATGGAAAAATAAAAGGGAGAAAATATAAAAAAGTACAGACGTAATATTATTAAACGAGCAGATGAAGATTGCTGGCATTCTTATTGTAAAGGATCATGATCCATGGTAGAATACTTCTCGTAATAGGGGAGTAGTTGACCTGATGGTGATTAAGCCAACATACCGATGTAGTAAATCTGGTTTAATATTAAACAGCGAGACCTATTGCCAAAGAAAATGGCAGTAGGCCTTTTCTTATATATTGGAGGTTTTATAAAAATGAAATTTTACAACCTTAGTTCAGAAGAAACTGCTAAGGAACTGGGATCGGATCTTTTAAAGGGCCTAGATGAAAGTGCAATCAAGGCCAGCTTTGAAAAGTATGGACCAAACGCTTTAAAAGAAGCTAAAAAGGACTCTTTATTCATCAAGTTCTTAAAAGAATTTACCGATCCTTTGATCATCATTCTTTTAGTAGCAGCGGTAGTTTCGGTCATTGTTGATCCTCATGAATGGATCGAAAGCTTGATTATTCTGGTCGTAGTATTGATTAATGCGATCCTGGGGGTCTATCAGGAAGCTAATGCCGAAAAGGCCTTAGAAGCTTTAAAACAATTGTCATCGCCTAATGCCAAGGTCATCAGAAATGGTGAAAAGGTCGTTATTCCATCAAGCGAAGTCTGTGTCGGTGACCTTTTGGTGATCGAGGCTGGTGACTATATCGCCTCTGATGCCAGAGTGATCGAAGCTTATCAATTGCAGGTTGATGAGAGCGCCTTGACAGGTGAATCTTTGCCGGTTGAAAAGATGAGCGATAAGATCGAGGGCGAACAGGCCTTAGGTGATCAGAAGAATATGGTTTTCGCATCGACAATGTGTACTTATGGGCGTGGTGTTGCCTTAGTTACAAGCGTTGGCATGGAAAACGAAGTTGGTAAGATCGCTGATATGCTTCAAAATTCTGAAGAGACTGTTACACCGCTTCAGATCAAACTTACTCAGATTTCTTCAGTTATCGGGGTTATGTGCATCGCGATTTGCGTAGTGGTCTTTGGCCTTGAAATGTTTGACGGCATGGGTGTGCTCGATGCCTTTAAGACGGCAGTGGCCTTAGCTGTAGCTGCTATTCCTGAAGGTTTGGCGACTGTTGTAACCATTGTCTTATCGATTGGTGTCACCAAAATGGTCAAGCACAATTCGATCGTTCGCAAATTGCCTTCGGTTGAAACTTTGGGCTCTTGTACGGTCATCTGTTCAGATAAGACCGGTACCCTCACCCAAAATAAGATGACGGTTACCAATGTCTATACCGTTTCTGAAAAAGAATCTTTATTTGATAAAGACGCTACCACTAAGACCAAGGAACTGCTTGAGTATTTTACACTATGCAGTGACGGTTCGATCAAGGTTGTCGACGGAAAACTTGAATCGATCGGTGATCCGACCGAAACGGCTGTCGTCTATGCCCTAAGCCTTTTAGGCGAACAAAAGGCCGATCTTGATAATAGACACCCCCGCAAAAAAGAATTTGCCTTTGATTCGGATCGCAAGATGATGACAACGATCACCGAATGGGGTGATGAACTCTTGCAGGTCACCAAAGGAGCTCCTGATATCATTTTTGCCCGCTGTAAGAATGACGTCAGCGAAGCGGTTAAAGTCAATGAAAAAATGGCTGATAATGCCCTGCGCGTCTTAGCCGTAGCGATCAAAAAGAATCCTGATCTAAATAAAGATAAAGTTGAGGACTACGAGAAAGATCTCGAGCTGGTCGGTTTGATCGGTATGATCGACCCGCCGCGCCTAGAAGTCAAGGGCGCTATTGCCAAGGCCAAAAAAGCCGGCGTCAAGACGGTCATGATCACGGGCGACCACCTCATTACTGCTAAGGCGATTGCCAGAGATTTAGGGATCTTAGAAGAAGGTCAAATGGCTATCACGGGTGAAGAACTCGACAAAATGAGTGATGAAGAACTTGAAAAAGCCGTTGAAGATATTCGCGTCTATGCCCGTGTCGCACCCGAACACAAAGTCAAAATCGTCAAGGCTTTCCAAAAGCGCGGTGAAGTCGTCGCCATGACGGGTGATGGTGTCAATGACTCTCCAGCCTTAAAGGCCGCCGATATTGGCTGTGCAATGGGCATTACCGGCACTGATGTATCTAAGGGCGCTGCCGACATGATCTTAACAGATGATAACTTCGCAACGATCATCGAAGCGATCAGGCAGGGGCGTGGCATCTATTCCAACATCAAAAAGGACGTCAACTTTCTCTTGTCATCTAATATTGGGGAAGTCTGCACGATCTTCTTTGCGAGCCTCTTTGGCATCTTTGGCTATAGCCTTGGAACACCCTTGCTTCCGATCCATCTGTTGTGGATCAATCTCATCACCGATACCCTTCCGGCCTTTGCCTTAGGTATGGAAGAGACTGATGACAAGGTCATGAGAGAGAAACCACGTCCGAAAAACGAATCTTTCTTTGCCCATGGCATGGGTATCAAGATTGCGTTAGAAGGTTTATTGATCGGCTGTCTAACACTTACCTCTTATATGATTGGTAATGCCGATGGTCATGATATTGGTATGACAATGGCCTTTATTACACTTGTCATGATCCAGCTTTTCCACTCTTTCAATATCAAAAGTTCTAAGAGCATCTTCAATAAGCAAGTCTTCAACAACCGTTTCTTGATCTTCTCGTTTGTGATCGGTATTGGTTTGTTGATGCTTATAATATATGTTCCGTTCTTATCAGAACTGTTCTCTTTGGCCCCGCTTGATCCATATCACTACTTTGTCGCCATGGGTCTAGCCGTTTCAATCGTCGTCGTTATTGAAATCGTTAAGCTGATTCAAAGAGTTAAAGAGAAATAAAATCTTTATTAAAGCTTAAAAATAAACCTCCTTGAGAATCTTATGGATTCGAAGGAGGTTTTTTAAATGGTGATGATTGAAATCTTTAAAATCAAGTATTTTTTTGAAAGAAGGTTTTATATTAATGGTGATACTGATAGTGATATGTTTTAACGATATTCAATCATATTGAAATAAGGCATAAAAAAACAGCCCTTAAGGCTTATCTATATGCACAGTTTTGTAACTGTTATTGCCGATGGTGGAGCATAGCGGGATCGAACCGCTGACCCCCTGCTTGCAAAGCAGGTGCTCTCCCAGCTGAGCTAATGCCCCATGTATATTCAACTTGATAATTCAGATGGTGGGCCTGAATGGACTTGAACCAACGACCTCACCCTTATCAGGGGTGCGCTCTAACCACCTGAGCTACAGGCCCATCTTCGACTTGAATTACCAAGTGCTTATTTATACTACATGATTGCAAGTTTCATGTCAACAATTTTCGCTAAAAAATTCGCAATATTAAAGGGAGCTTGGCGCTCCCTTTAGAAGTTTAGTTAGTTGCGATGTTCAAAGGCGTAGCGGGCAATATTGCAACAGTGGTCACCCATTCTCTCTAAGTTTGAAAGCATATCGGCATAGACCGAAGAGGCAACGGCGCCGGTGCATTCCTTGTTGACCATACGCTTAAAGTGATTCTTACGGGCATCGTATTCCATCTTATCGAGTTCTGACTCATGAACAATGATGTGCTCGTATTCGGTGACATTGTTTTCACCAAGATATTCAAAGGCTTCGTCCAACATCACAAAGAGCTTTTCAAACATGTCATTTAATTCGCTGTAAGCCTGCGGCGAGAAGTGGTCGTTATCGTCATGGACCATGCCGGCAAACTCTGCGACATTGATGCTTAGATCGCCGATTCTTTCAAGATTTTTGACGACCTCAAGATATAGTGAAGTATCTTCGGCTGAATCCTGGCTCATTTGATCTGGCGAGAGATTGGTGAGGAAATTGGTGATCGCATGATCAAGCTTGTTGATAGCGCCCTCTCTTTCCTTGATGTTTTCAAATTCTTCGGTGTTGTTTTCAATGGCATTTAAGTATTCCTGGGTCGCCTTTAAGTTATCGGTGACGATCTCACGTAATTGTTCCAAAGACTTGTAGGCAACCGAGAGAGCTGTTGAAGTCATTGGGAAGTTCTTGGGATCGAGTTCATCGACATTGATCTCAAGTCGCTTGGGTTCTTGCCCGGGCACGATCTTGCGAATGAAAGCACAGAGCTGTTTGATAAACGGGAATACCAAGATCGTCGTTGTGACATTGAACAAGATGTGAACCACCGCGATCTGCATCATCGGCGCAATGCCAAAGGTGCTCGTCAGATAGGTCATCAGATGGTACAAAGGATATAGGCAAGCCATGCCTAGGATCGTACCGATGACATTAAAGGTGGTGTGTAAGACCGCTGCTCGACGGGCTGAGACGTTCCCACCAATCGATGCTAAGATAGCCGTGATCGTCGTACCGATATTGGCGCCATAAAGGAAAGGAATGACACCGATAAAGGATATCGCGCCAGTTTCGTAAAAGAGCTGGATAATACCGATCGAAGCAGAAGATGACTGCATAGCCATAGTGAGTACCACCCCACCAAATAAGCCGATAAACGGATTGTGGGCACAGCTTTCCGCAAAGTCGATGAATTCCGGTACTTGTGCTAATTGACTCAAGGCTTCAGACATGACGGTCAAAGAATAGAATAAGATACCAAAGCCGACTAAGATCCGGGCGATATCCTGACTCTTTTTCTTCGACACAAACATGAGTGCAAAGGCCCCGATAAAGATCAGATAGACTGCGATCGCATCGACATTTAAACCGATGAGGAAGGCCGTGATCGTCGTACCGATGTTGGCACCGATGATGATCCCGGCCGATTGTTCAAGTGACATGAGTCCCGCGCGGACAAAACCGATACAGATAGCGGTCGTGGCACTTGAAGATTGAATGACCGCAGTCATCACCGTACCGATGATCAAACCTTGCCAAGGTTTAGATGTATATTTATCGATATACACTCTTAGCTTGTCGCCGGCAAATGATTTTAAGCCATCGCCCATTAAGACAATTCCAAAGAGGAAGAGTCCCAGGCCTCCTAAAAACAAATCCCAGCGAATATCAGCGAAAGTCATATAAAATGTCCCCCTATATATATTCAACAGTAATTTAACATAAAATTAACGATTATTTCACTAAATTTCAAATAAACGAGCGAACTGGCACAATTCTGCTAGAATTAGGCTATGCATAAAAAAGTTTTAACGATCGCCGGGGCAACGGCTTCTGGCAAGAGCGCACTAGCCATCAAACTGGCCAAAGATTTTAAGGGCGAGATCATCTCGGGCGACAGTATCCAGGTGTATCGCGGCTTGGACATCGGCTCGGGCAAGATTAAGAAAGAAGAGATGGAGGGTGTGGTCCATCATTTGATCGACATCAAAGACCCCAAAGAGAGCTATTCGGTCTACGACTTTCAAAAAATGGGTCGTCTTTTGATCGATGCGATTGAAAGGCGCGGCCATCTTCCGATCATCTGCGGGGGGACGGGGCTTTATATCAAGGCGCTTATCTATGACTATGACTTTAAAGAAGAAAAAGATTTTAATAATTATGAGGACATTGATGACGTGAGCTTGCATGCGATGCTTAAAGAGGTCGACCCCATCAGTGCTATAAAGATCCACCCCCATAATCGCCGTCGGGTCTTAAGGGCCCTTAATTATTTTGAGAAAAACGGGAGCCCGATAAGTTCTAACAAAACAGAAAAAGCCTTATATGACGCCTTAATCTTAGCTTTAGATATGGAAAGAAGCGAGCTTTATGCTAAGATCGATCAAAGAGTCGATAATATGGTCAAGGATGGCCTTTTAAGTGAGGTGGAAGGCTTGCTTAAAAGCGGGATCGCTTTTAATGATCAGGCAATGAAAGGCATCGGGTATCGTGAATTTGAAGCTTATTTTAAAAACGAACAAAGCCTTGAAGAAGTAATACAGAAGATCAAAAGTGACTCCCATAACTTTGCCAAACGTCAATATACCTGGCTGCGCCACCAGCTTCCAATTGAATGGATCGATATTAAGACAGATTATGAATTGATCAAAGAAAGGGTAAGGAAGTGGTTAGATGAATGAACATCTTTTAAGGACTAAATGCCTGATCGGTGCAGCTGGTTTAAATAAATTGGCCCTGTCTCGTGTCTTGATCTGCGGGGTAGGGGGCGTAGGCTCCTTTGTGGCGGAAGCTTTGGCAAGAAGTGGGGTAGGGGAAATATATATCGTCGATTACGATGTGATCGAAAAGACCAACCTCAATCGCCAGCTCATGAGCGAACTAGAAAATATCGGGCAAAAAAAGGTCGAAGTTTTAAAGAAACGCTTAGAAAAGATCTCAAATGCCAAGGTCATCGCCTTAGATACCTATATTAAAGAAGGTTTTGATCTGGAAGAGAGATTTGACTACGTCGTTGATTGTATCGATCATGTCGAAGACAAGATCTATCTCATCAAGTGGGCCCATCAAAAGGGCTACCCCTGTATCAGCGCTCTAGGTAGTGCCAGACGTCTAGACTTTCGTAAGCTCACACATACGACGATCGACAAGACTCGCAATGATCCTTTGGCCAAGGTCTTAAGGGGGCGCTTTAAAAATTATCGCCATAAAGTTGAGGTCGTCTATATCGACGATGCACCACTGGCTTATAATGAAGATACGCCTGCAGGTGTTTTGCCAAGTGCCATCTTTGCCCCGGGCGCAATGGGTTTATATTTAGCTTTAATCGTAGTGAAAGGATTGATGAAAATGAAATTTAAAGACTTTAAGTATGAACATTTAAGTTATGAAGAAGCTGCCAAAGAATTTGAAGAGCTTTTAAAGGAGTTATCTAATGCTAAGGATAGTTCCTCTTTTATGGCTGCTTTCAAAAAGATCAACAAATATCGTGGTCATCTCTATACGATGGCGACGCTATGTTCTATCCGCCATCTTGTCAATACTAAAGATGAGTATTATTCTAAGGAACAGGATTATTGGGATGAGACCATGCCGAAATTGCAGGTCTATGAAGACCGCCTTGCGAAGATGGTCTTAGCCTATCCTAGGCGTGAAGAGCTCGATATCCCAAAGACCTACTTCGCCCTGGCTGAAAACGCCATCAAGGTCTTTAGCGAAGATATTATTGAAGACCTGCAAAAAGAAAACAAGCTCACCAGCGAATATTCAAAGCTCAAGGCCAGTGCCAAGATCGAGTTTGAAGGTGAAACCTATAATCTGGCCTCGATCGCCACAAAGTTTAATGATCCCGATGAAACAGTGCGCAAAGGGGCGCTTTTGGCACAGACCAAATTCTATGAGGAGCATGAAGCGGACTTTGATCGCATCTTAGATGAGCTCGTTAAGGTACGCGACAAGATGGCCAAGAAACTTGGCTTTGAAAACTATGTAAAGATGGGCTATCTGCGTATGAATCGCTTAGACTATAGTGAAGAAGACGTCGCCAAGTATCGCAAAGCGATCCTAGAAAACGTAACGCCTTTGTGCAATAAGATCTATAACGATCAAGCCAAGCGTTTAGGTAAGGAATCCCTCAAGGCTTGGGATATGAGCTATGAATTTAAAGACGGCAACCCCAAACCTTATGGCGACAGCAAAGAACTTGTCGCAAAGGCCCAGAAGATGTATCGTGAGATGTCTAAAGAGACAGGGGAATTCTTTGACATGATGGTCGATATGGAACTCTTTGACCTTGAGACCAAGCCTAATAAAGATATGGGTGGTTTCTGCACGACGATCTTTGACTATAAGGTGCCTTTTATCTTCTCTAATTTCAATGGTACGAGTGGCGACACCGAAGTTTTGACACATGAAGCCGGGCATGCATTACAAGCTTATCTGACAAACAAAGCCCACCCCGACATCGTTTTGGAATGTGAATCGCCGACTTATGAGTCCTGCGAGATCCACTCGATGTCGATGGAGTTTTTCGCCTATCCTTATCTTGAAAGCTTCTATAAAGAAGATACGCCAAAATATAAATATCACCATATGGCCGGCACCATCACTTTCTTGCCTTATGGCGCTTTGGTGGATCACTTCCAGCATGAGCTCTACCTTAACCCCGGCATGAGTAAAAAAGAGCGCAAGGAAACCTTTAGAAAGCTTGAAAAAATGTATATTCCAGCGCGCAATTATGATGAATTGCCCTTATTAGAAAAGGGTGGCTACTTCTATCGCCAGGGTCATATCTTTTCATCGCCCTTTTATTACATCGACTACACCTTGGCACAGGTCTGCGCCATGGAATTCTACTTAAGAAAGGTTGAAGATGATCCTGATACCTGGAAGGATTATCTCCACTTATGTTCTCTTGGTGGGATCTACCCCTTTTTGACGCTTTTAAAAGAAGCTCATCTTCGTTCGCCTTTTGAAAAAGGCACTCTTGAAGAAGTCATGAAGAAGATGGCGCATGAGTTAAGTAAATTAGAAGAAAACATGTTATAATCCCATTTGAGGAGGTATTAAAAATGCAATATGAAGAGTATACCTATGCCGAAAGTAGAGATACTTTCCGCACATTCTTGACCAAGACTTTTACCACGATGACCTTAGGACTCATCGTTTCGGCTTTAGTGGCTTTTGTGATTGCCTATATGTTTCCGAGCCTGTCTTTGAATTTCTTTGTCTTTTTATTCGTCGCATTAGCCCAGATCGGGGTAACGATCTATTTTAGCTCACGCCTTTTTAGCATGAGTGCCAACAGTGCCCGTTTGTGCTTTGTGATCTATTCAGTTTTGACAGGCGTTACATTCTCGACTCTATTTTTAGTGTATGATCTAGGCTCGATCGCCATGGCCTTTACGATGACGGCAGTCGTCTTTGCCTGCATGTCGATCATTGGCCATACGACCAAGATGGATCTTACGAAGTTTACGCCTTATTTTATCGCGGGCTTATTCGCGATCCTTATCTCGACCTTGCTCAATAGCTTATTCTTCCATTCCTACGCCATGAACAACATCATCAACTATCTGGCGATCATTGTCTTTTTAGGTCTTGTCGCCTATGATATGCAGACTCTGCGCCATTTATATGCCTCAGGCATCGACGATCCAGAGATGAGAGATAAGCTTTCGATCTATGGAGCCTTCCAGCTCTATCTTGATTTCATCAACCTCTTCGTCAGGATCTTACAGATCTTCGGCCGAAGCAACAGTGACAACTAGGGCGAAAGCCCTTTTTGTTTTGGCTAAATGCCTCAAGGGGCGTATAATGGGACTCAGGAGTAGATAAAATGATAAAGAAAACGACTAATCTGATCTTATATTTCATCGGCGTTCTCTTATCTGATACGGATTTTGATCACCCCCTTAGCGTGCAGGAGATGATCGACCGCATCGGGCAGAAATACTGCGAGGTCAATAATGTCAAACTAAAAAAGGATGAACAGCTTTTAACGCGTCAGACTCTGCATAAATACATCGCCGACATCAATCGTTTATATGAAAAGAAGATGCTCGATGTCTATATTGAAAAAAAGGGTTCGCGTTACTATATCGAGCGCAATATTCATGAATATCAGTTAGATTTCCTAACACATGCCCTGATCGCACTGGGTGGCAATAATGCCAAGCACAGCGATGAATTACTTGAGTCCTTAAAAAAGATCCAAAGAAATAATTTTATCCAGTCTTTTGAGCTCAATAATATTTTTGAGGTCGCCAAAAAGGACAATGCCAACTTTTTCAAAAATCTTGAACTGATCTTAGATGCCATCTATAATCATCAGCGCATTTCTTACAACTATTTGCGCTATAAGGAAGATGGAACTTTAGAAAAGATGTATCAAAATTCTAAGATTTTGTACCCTTTAGGGATCGCCTTAAAAAATGACCATTTCTTTGTGGTTGGCCTCTTGTCAAAGATGGGCACCAAAGGAAAAGACCATGTGCATTTAAGGATCGATCGCCTCATAGATCTTAAAAAATCCCGTTTGACTTTTAAGGCGACCAATTTTAACTGTTATGAATACATGCGTCCTCATATCTATAATCTTTCTAAAGATGTCGAAGAATTTATTGTCCAGTTTGATAAAAGTCTCTTAGATGAAGTGCTCGATACTTTTTCTGATGATCTTAAGATCAAGAAGGGTTTTAAAGATGCGGGCTATATCGCAAAGCTTAAGACGAGTGAAAAAGAAATGATAATGTATGCCACTAAAAATTTGGGCGCACTTGAGGTCTTAGCACCCGAGAAGACCCGTCAAAAGATCAAAGAAAGCTTGAACCTTGCCACAAGAGTCTATGATTCGCATAAAAACGCACCTTTAAAAGCCTTTCTTTTAGCAAAAGAACTTTTAAGTGAAGAAGAGGTCATCAGGCTCGATCGCGCCAGCGACAGTTTGAGAACTACTTTGGCCAAAACGCTGGTCTATTTATTTAAACTTGACCAAAAAGGGCTTTTAGATATAGCGATGTTAAAAAAGTTAAGACCTAATGTGAAGATCTTAAAGTCTTTAGAAGCCCTCCACAAAAAAGAAGGCGAAGATGAAGAAAACTATCTTTCAAGAGTCTACCAAAACGAGCTGGCTTTAGAAGTATTAAAGGCAATGATGGTCTATGATCCAAGTCTCAAAGATTTAAAGAAACCTTTGATCAAAATGCAAAGAAGGGGGTAAAATATGCGCGATTTCTATTTTTCTTACCCAACCCGGATCTATTTCATGGACGATGCCCTCACAAAAGCTAAAAAAGAGTTTGAAGGCATTAAAAAAAGAGTGCTTTTGGTTTATGGCCAGGGCAGCATTAAAAGAAACGGCATCTATGAAAAGGTCATGGCAATCTTAAAAGAATGTGATAAAGAGGTCATAGAGTTTAAAGATGTCATGCCCAATCCCACCTATGCCAAAGTTTTAGAAGGCATCAAAATAGCCAAAGAAAACAAGATCGATTTTATCCTGGCAGTTGGTGGAGGCAGCGTGATCGATTGTGCTAAGGTCATCGCCACTGGGGCGTGTTATGAGGAAGATCTATGGGAGATGGAATTTAATAAAAAGATCAATCCCCAAAGATCTTTACCCTTAGGAGCTATACTCACGGCAGCTGGGACTGGCAGTGAGATGAATGATATTGGCGTCATCACTAACGAAGCTGTCGGCATCAAAAAAGGAATGAAGGCCAAAGCACCCTTATTTTCTATTCTTGATGTGGGCTATACCCTGTCTTTAAAAAGGCGGCAGCTTTTTTCTGGTGCTTTTGATACCTTAAGCCACAGTTTAGAGTGCTATTTTGGAAACAGTGATCGCGATTGTGTCTCCGATGACATCGCCTTAGCAATAGCGAAAAACTGTGTCATGAATATCTATCATCTCTTAAATGATGAAAATGATCTCATTGCCAGGCGCAATCTGATGTGGGATAGCGCCATGGCGGAAAACGGCCTTACAAAGATCGGTAAGGATCTCGATTTCATGACCCACAAGATGGAGCACCAATTAGCCGTTTATACGGATTGTAATCATGGGGAAGGGTTGGCTATAATACAGCCGGCCTATTATGAATACATCAAAGACAAGGCCTCTCAAAAAATGCTCAAGATGTCAAAAGTGGTCTTTGATAAAAATACTGTCGATGAGGGCTTAAAGGCCTTTAGAAAGCTCATTAAAGATATGGGTTTGCCCGCGTCTTTTAAAGAACTTAGATCAAGGGCGACGATTGACGATGAGATCTTAGAAAAGGTCGCATCTTCTGTTAGTATCGTCACGACTGTTCCTTATGTCTTAAATCGTGAGGAGATCCTTGAAATACTTAAAAGTTGCCGCTAGGCTATGCTAAGATAGTGATAGATAGGGGGATAAAGTCATGTTAAATAAAAATGAAGAGAAAACATTATACAAATATCATTTTGCTACGGTAGTCGCCAAGTATAGCATAGGAGCTATGGCTTTTTTGGTCATCTTAAAAATTGCCTTTAATATGATCATTTTTCCTCTTCTGCATGTTCCTTATTGCAGCAGTTACACTTTCTTTTATGAAATTACCAATAGCCCGATCCCTTTAGTCGCCTTTTTACTCATTGCAGTATTTTTCATTATCTATAGTGGGGCTATATTATCAAAAGCCCAAAGCGATCCTTCTTGGCAAGATTTAGAAGCCAAGATCGATGCCTATCTTATCAATAACGGTTTAGAAGATCGCGATAACGTCTCCCTGGCTGATTTAGCCAAGGCTCGCCGGCGCTCATCTTCCAAGCTAAAAAGAGAGCTGGGTCTTGAAAAGGTCTTCTTTTCCAAAGATCGACGTGTACTTGTGTATAAGATCGAAACGGCCTTTGATATCTATGCTATGCCTCTTCCCAAGCGATCCCTTATCTTTAAGATCGCTGTGATCGTCCTTTTGGTTTTAAATTTCGCAGTTTATTTGCCGGCGCTTTATAACGGTCTGACCTATCGAAGCTCGACTTATCAAAAGATCGAAGCGGCTATGGAAAAATTCGACGCGGTCTTTGAAGATGAGTGCTATGGCGTTTATGCCGATGACCTTGAATATGATGAATATGGCTATTATTATTCGGCCTATCTTAATTATGACATGGATGATTCGATCATGATCGATATCGATAATGAAGCCAAGATCAAACATGTGTACTATAGCTTTGACTTTGATATGCGCATGAGTATGGAAGAAAATCTCTCGGCAGCCCAAGAAGCTTTTGATAAGTATCATGAAATGCTCGTCGCTTCTAGCGTTGAAGCTAAAAACGACCGCTATCTTCAAAGACCCCTGATTTTAGAGGATTTCAAAGAAGAACTTTTGGCTTTAGGAGATAATTTGACCAATATCGATTATTCCAAGGATAACTTCCGAATCGCTTTTTATGCCGATGATGAATACAGCGACTATTGTCGCTTGTACATAGATATTTATTAATATTCCTTGGCCTTATTAGATGCGATCGGAACAACGATCAGACAGATCAAAAGATATTTAAAAGATAAGAAAAGCCACAGGGCCATCTTTGTGATCATTACTGACGGCTATGAAAATGCCAGCCGTAAATATGAATATGAAGATATCGAAGAGATGATCGAGCACTGTAAGAAACATTATGATTGGGAGTTTATGTTTATAGGTGCCAACATTGATGCCGCTAGGGAAGCGCAAAGATTTGGCATCGATCACTCAAG
>CALUVF010000045.1 GCA_944324155.1 uncultured Erysipelotrichaceae bacterium
ATGCAGAGGCTCTTTTTAATGCGCATTCATTATAGTCAATATGTAGTAGAGCTAAAAATGCAATCTAGAGCAATGACTAGTTAAGTGATTGAGATTATCAATCATCAAAATAGAATAGCTCTTCAAACTTTTTATCTAAGGCGACGCAAAGGATCAAAGCCAATTTAGCTGTTGGATTAAATTGTCCTGTTTCGATGGAACAGATGGTATTTCTCATCGCCGATCATATCTGATAATGTCAATGTTATTTTCACCTAAAGGGGGAAATAACATTGACATTTGAAGTGGGACAACCTGCTTTTTAAGTTTCAAAGATTTATATTTAAAGGCCAATGAAAACGATGATGAATTGATGACAAGACCCATAAATAACCCATGAATATAGTAATACCTAAAAAGCATTACAGTAAATGAAATAAGAGGTGCAACGCTACAAGCGATCGGCCTAGTGCTAAGCACCTCCTTTTTGTGTAGTGCTGATTATTTAGATGCTCGCAAGCTTATTCAGAATCATTTCGTATTCTAATGCTTTTTCGTCATTACCTAATTGTTTATGACAAAAGGAAAGAGTTGAAAGAATCGTGATGTTTTCATCTTCGTCATCTGGTGTTATGTAAGATAGAGCAGCTGTCCCTGAATCTATAGCGCTTTTGAAATCGTTATTAAATTTGTAGTAAAGCATTTCGCCCATTTGTTTATAAAGGTGAGGGCAAGAAGAAAAACGACACAACTTATTATACCAATAGTTAAATTGTTGATGATCATTGCTTTGGTCACATACCAATAAGGCGATAATACAGTACTTCGCAGTTATATCATCTTTAAGAAGGACTTTTGATCTGTTCATGAGACAAATAGCGTTCTTCCAATCTTTTTCTAAATAATAGATCAAAAGCACATTATTATAGGAATCCATCAAAAGTTTTCTGTCGCCGTATTTAATTGCCCTATTAATCAATTTGGAATAAATATTTAAGGCGTTTTTATTATCGTCACAATCTCTATATATAAAAGTCAAAAGTTGTAGGCAATGATTTGCGCGCTTTATAACCTTAAGATCATTAAAGATATTATATGCTTCTGATGCGTTTTTATTAGCTTGGATATATAACTTTGCAAAAATTTGAACTTTTGCAAGATGAAAATGAAGTGAAGCAGTGAATAAAGGATTTGTAGAAACATCTAAGCCTTTTTCAAAACAAAAAAGGGAATTTTCTCTGTCATAACGATGATTAAAGTATAGACCATATATATCATAAAAATAAGCATTATAGAAATAATCGATTTTGTCTAAATTATTATGAATAAAATTTAGTTCGCTTTCTTCGATATCTAATCTGCGATAAGTTTTATATGTAGCGATAGCCAATAGATAAAGATATTTAAAGGGAGAGTCCCTATAATTCTTAGATCCATTACTAATTTCAATATAAAGCTTATCACCTAAGTCTTTATCCCCAATTATGAAAGAAGTAAAGAATTTATAAAACTTGGTTTTACTATTATTAATAAAAAAATCATCATTATAGAAATTCAAATGAAGGCAATTAGCTATATAAAGTAGTGTATCAAGACCAGGATAGTCGTCTTTCTTTAGACGCTGAAAAATCATATGGTCTATATGGCATAAGGAACCGGCTTTGCGAGTACTAAGGTTAGTGCGATTCATTTCCTCGAGGATTATCTCTGCTAAAATCCTTTTTTGTACAATGTCGTTTTGTGTTATTTTTGGCATAACTTATTCTAGCATATAAGAATGATAGTTGTGTAGAGTACACACAAGATAAAAATTGCCCAAATAAAGTCTACAGTGAAAAACTATAAACAAAAGTATAATATAAGTGAAGAAGGAAGATATAAATATGAAACGAATTGTTAAGGTGTTAATTATCGGGCTTTTGGTTTTACTACCAATTAAATCAATGTATTGTGAAAAATGCAACCACTATCATATTGATGGAAAATGTGTTGAAGAAACATGCGAATGCTATGATTACGAGATTAACCCAAATTCCTTAGGTGAGTTTCCTGAAGATTAATTTAGTGATAGCATAAAAAACAATGCATCAACATCATAATCCTAGGCTAATGATGTTTAAGCAATAACAAATAGAGAAAGGTGTTAATATGAAGAAAATATTATCTGTATTATTTGTTTTTGCAATGCTATTGACTGGAACTGCTTCGATATTCTCAGAAGAAAATGCTCCTTCAACAGAATTCAAAGTCTATAAGGAATTAGATGTAGAAATTACACCATACGCAAGAACGTGTATTTGTGGAGGAGTTTTTAGCTATAACAGAACAATTGAACAGACTACATCTAGCACTTACGAAGTAAATTGCACTCATCATGAATTTGGCACAGATATCGTTCAAGACTACAAATCATACCAAATATATCGATGTGGTAATTGTGGTTTAGAAATCCAGATGAACCAAAGAACATATAGAAAGCTGGTCAAGTGCGGAGGCTATGAATTGTAGGTTCTAATTAAATGTAAAATACGGATAAAAGGAACGCATTTATACTTGCATAGGATTAAAAAATCTGGCTATTATTCCCGATAGCCAGATTTTTTGCAAAAGCTCGAAAAAATGTATTATAAATATACAAGGGGGGTATAAGTATATGAAGCTTATTAATATCTCTAAGACTTACAAGAATAAGTTAAATAAGGTCTTAGCTTTAGATAACATATCTTTAGATATAGATCATAAAGGATTATATGTTATCTATGGTCCATCAGGTAGTGGTAAGAGTACCCTTTTAAATATCATCGCCGGTATTGATAAAGAGTATGGCGGCATCTATGAAAATGATCTAAAGATCGCCTACTTAAGACAAGAGTTCTCGCTTTTAGAGGATCTAAGTGTCCTAGATAACCTGAAGCTTTCAAACAACACCGATAAGATCGACGACTTCTTGAAACTTTTAGAATTAGAAGACATCAAGGATAAAAAAGTCCGCAAACTATCAAACGGGCAAAAAAGAAGGGTGCAGCTCTTATCGGCAATCTTGCTTAAGCCCGAGGTCTTGCTTCTAGATGAACCCACGGCTTCTTTGGATCACGACAACGCCATCAAGATCATGGCGATCGCTAAGGAGTTGTCGAGATCAATAGTCGTTATCGTCGTAAGCCACGACATAAATATCGTTTCTCCATTTGGTGATGAGATCATTTATTTAGATAGCGGAAAGCTTATGAGGATCGATAAGAAAAAAGAGTTAAAGGAAAATATCAAAGCTTCTAGAAAGACAAATAAAAGTTTTAAAGACCATATCCTATTATTAGCTAAGATATTTAAATCAAGATTCCTTTATTATCTGATCTATATCTTATTGATTACTTCGGTGATCTTAACACTCTTCTTTTTAAGCGACCTCTTTTTATCGGTCAAAGGAGAAGATGACTATGTCACGACCTTTAAGACCGGTCACAACATCATTGAATCCAGGGGTACGACAATGGGCGAACATAACAGAAAAGAAGAAGATAATTACTTCTTATATGGCGGGGCCTGCAGCTTTAATCAAAGTGTTTTGCCAAGCTTTTATGAAAACTATAACTTGATTCCTTATAAAGATATAGTGAAATTAATTGAAGAAAATAAAGAGATTATTGCCATCGAGGCCTTCTTTTCTAAAGAATATTCTGATTCGACCATTGATTTAGATAACACGATCATCTTAGATGATGAAAAAGAGTCTGCTTACTATAGT
>CALUVF010000046.1 GCA_944324155.1 uncultured Erysipelotrichaceae bacterium
CGGCATCATCGATGACATTTAAAAGATAGCCGTCTTCATATTCTAAAAGTTCGATCTTGGCGTTTTTGGCATCTGAATTTAGTGTGAGCGAGACTTGTGAAATGAGTTCTAAGTTATCCGCTTCAAGGATCGAGAGCTTTAAGGTCTTCTTTTCGCTTTGCGAGGCGATGACCACGACATCTTTTGTATCGTACTTAGTAAAAAGCGGCTCACTATAGACAAGGTCACTTTTAAAGCGATAGGAAGCTGTGACTTCTAAAGTATCGGGATCAAATTTATGGATCGAGGCCTCTTTATCGGCGTTTGAAGAAGAGGTGATGTGACTATCACCCATATTATGCAAGATATAAAGGTCTTCGTCATTTTCTAAAAAGCGATAGCTAAAGAAAAGTGCGGAGCGCAAGTTGTTTTGGGCATAGGTCAAGATGGCCTCGTCATTGATATAGCTTTGAAGAAACTCAGGATCGATCCCTAACTCCTTAGTACTTATCACTTCTTTAGAAAGGGTGTCGATAAGAGCGATCGTGTCGTTTTCTAAAAGGATATATAAGATATCATCTTTAAGATAGAAATCATATAGGGCCATTTGAGCATAGCGCTCATAATAGTAATCACCGCTCATATTGACCTTAGGGGCAAGATAGAGCGACTTTTCTAGATCGAGTTCTTCGTTTAAAAAATACAAATGGCCATTAGCACCTAAAAGGAAAAGGCCGTCATTTAAAAAGCCGAAGTTCCAAAGGTTGTCATTTGACTTAAAACTTTTTAAAAGATTAAGTTTAAGGTCATAGACGCGAAGTTCATAGTCGGCGATCAAATAGATCTTGTCATTATGATAGGCGAGCTTAAAGATGAGCTCTTGACCCCCCAAACCCGCTCTTTGGATCGAAGCAGAAGCCAGGATCTTGTTTTGGGCAGTATCGACGATCACTAAGTTATCATCACTTTCATAGCCATCAAGTACCAAAAGCAGATCTTTAAGGCCATCGCCGTTTAGATCATCGAGCACCAAAAAATCTAAGACCTTGAAATCGGTCTTTAAGGACCACTTTGAATCAGGCATCATAAGACCCTTTTCATAGGCGATGATGGGTCCGTTTAAATCATCAGAAAGGCTACTTACTTGAACCTTGGTACTAGGGGCGATCTTTTCGCCTTCTTTAAACTCTTCGCCTTGGATCAAAGCGGTGCTAAACACCAAAAGAAAGAGCGCTAATAATGTTTTCTTAAGCATAATTTTGTCCCTCTTGCCTCCAGTATAGCATTTAAGAATTGCCTAAAATAAAATGTCATAAATTTTTAAGAATTTTAAAAAGGGCATATATGATAAATAATTAACAATTGCCTTTTAAATGATGTATAATTGAGTCGTTACAGGAGGAAAAATTACACATGGCAAAAAGAATCGTAACAGATTTAGATGTCGCTTCTAAAAAGGTAATTGTCCGTGTTGACTTCAATGTCCCACACAAAGGTGATGTGATCACTGATGACAACCGTATTCAAGCTGCCTTACCGACAATCAACTACTTATTAGAAAAGGGAGCAAAGGTCATCTTGCTTTCGCACTTAGGAAAGGTCAACCACAAAGACCCCGAAAAGACGGAAGCCGATAAGGCTAAGAATAATATGGCTCCGGTCGCAGTCCGCTTACAAGAGCTGTTACCGAACAATAAGGTAACTTTCGTCGATGCGACACGCGGTGAAAAGCTTGAAGCCGCTGTTAATGAGATGAAGGACGGCGAGGTCGTCTTGATGCAGAATACCCGTTATGAAAAGGGTGAATCCAAGAACGATCCCGAACTTGGTGCTTATTGGGCATCATTAGGTGATCTCTATGTCTCTGATGCGTTTGGCTCAGTTCATAGAGCTCATGCCTCAACTGTAGGTATTCCCTCACACTTACCAAGTGCTGTCGGTTTCTTGATCGAAAAGGAACTCAAGTACTTAGGCCAAGCTTTAGATAATCCAGCACGTCCATTCGTTGCCGTTTTAGGCGGTGCCAAGGTCTCTGATAAGATTGCCGTTATCGAAAACTTATTAAAGATCGCTGATAAGGTCATCGTCGGTGGCGGTATGGCTTACACCTTCTATAAGGCTAAGGGCTGGAACGTTGGTACTTCTTTACTTGAAGAAGACAAGGTCGAGATCGCCAAGGAATTTATGGCCAAGGGCGGCGACAAGCTCGTCTTACCGGTTGATACGGTAGTTGCTAACGACTTTGACAATCCGACTGATGTCAAGACTGTCAACTGCAACGAGATCCCTGACGGCTATATGGGCTTAGATATCGGTCCTAAGACTGTTGAATTATTCACTAGCGAATTAGCTGGTGCCAAGACGGTCTTCTGGAACGGTCCGATGGGCGTCTTTGAAAAAGAAGAATTCGCTAAGGGTACGATCGGTGTCTGCAAGGCGATCGCAGCTCTTGATGACTGCATGAGCGTTATCGGTGGTGGCGATAGTGCCAGCGCTGCCAAGAACTTAGGCTACGCTGACAAGTTCACTCACATTTCTACTGGTGGCGGTGCAAGCCTTGAATACATGGAAGGTAAGGAATTACCTGGTATCGCTATTATCGAGGAAAAATAAGATGCGCAAACCTATTATCGTCGGCAACTGGAAGATGAATAAGACGATCAAAGAGACCGTCGAATTTATTACAGAAGTTGAACCAGCTTTAAATGACAGCTGCAGCTATGGCATCGCAGCTCCCTTTACAGCTTTAAAAGATGCGATGGCAACTGCTAAAGGCTTAATCGTTGCTGCAGAAAACTGCCATTTTGAAGACAGCGGGGCCTATACAGGCGAAGTCTCTATCCCTATGCTTAAGGAACTTGGCATCACACATTGCATCATCGGTCACTCGGAACGCCGCCAGATGTTTAATGAAACTGATGAGACTGTCAATAAGAAGGTTCATAAGTTAATTGAAAACGACATCACGCCGATCATGTGCATCGGTGAGACGGAAGCAGAATTTGATGCGGGCAAGACAGAAGAAGTCATTCGCACGCAACTTGACAAAGATCTAGCTGGTCTTTGCGCTAAGTGTGTTTCTAAGATGGTCATTGCCTATGAGCCGATCTGGGCGATCGGTACTGGCAAATCAGCTACTAAAGAGATCGCGCAAAACTGCTGCCACATCGTTCGTGACGAAGTTCGCAAGCTATATGGCGATGAAGCGGCCGAAGGTGTCCGTATCCAATACGGCGGCTCGGTCAAGCCTAACAACATTAAAGAATACATGGCAATGGAAGATATCGACGGAGCTCTGATCGGTGGTGCTTCCCTTAAGGCTGATTCTTTTAAAGAAATTATTGAAGCTACAAAATAAGCAAAGGTATAAGGAGGATTTAAATTAATGCCTGGAATTATTGATGTATACGCTCGTGAGGTCTTAGACTCTCGCGGCAATCCGACCGTTGAGGTAGAAGTTACAACAGAAAGCGGCGCTTTCGGTCGCGCTTTAGTACCTTCTGGTGCTTCAACTGGTGAAAGAGAAGCTTTAGAGCTTCGCGATGGTGACAAGAGCCGTTACTTAGGCAAGGGTGTCTTAAAGGCTGTTGAAAACGTCAACACGATCATCGCTCCTGCCGTCTTGGGTATGGACGTAACTGACCAAAACCTGATCGATAAGACAATGATCGAACTTGATGGCACACCAACTAAATCAAAGTTAGGTGCTAACGCTATCCTTGGTGTTTCAATGGCTTGTGCTCGTGCTGCTGCTGATTTCTATGGTATCCCACTTTACAAATACTTCGGCGGTTTCAATGGTAAGGTCTTACCAGTTCCAATGATGAACGTCTTAAACGGTGGTTCACATGCTGACTCAACCGTTGACTTCCAAGAATACATGATCTTCCCAGTCGGCGCTCACAGCATCAAAGAAGCTTTACGCATGGGTGCTGAAACTTTCCACAACTTACGCAAGGTCTTAAAGGCTCGCGGTTATAACACTAACGTCGGTGATGAAGGCGGTTTCGCTCCATCTTGCCGCGAAGGTAACGAAGAACCATTAGAGCTCATCGTTGAAGCTATCAAGGCTGCCGGCTACAAACCAGGCGAAGACATCTGCATCGCTATGGACGTTGCCGCTAGTGAATTCCATAACCATGAAACTGGTATGTATGAATTGACTAAGTCAGGCCAAGGCAATAAGACAACTGATGAAATGATCGACATGTATGCTGAATGGGTCGAAAAATACCCCATCATCTCGATCGAAGACGGCTTAGGTGAAAGAGACTGGGACGGTTGGAAGAAGTTAACGGATCGTTTAGGCGATCATATCCAATTAGTCGGTGATGACTTATTCGTTACTAACCCGGCAATCTTAAAAGAAGGTATCGAAAAGGGTATCGCTAACGCTATCCTTATCAAGGTCAACCAAATCGGTACCTTAACGGAAACTTTCGACGCTATGGAAATGGCTAAGAAGGCTGGTTACACTTGTGTCGTATCACACCGCTCTGGTGAGACTGAAGATACCACAATCGCTGATATCGTCGTTGGTGTCAACGCTGGTCAGATCAAGACAGGTTCTATGTCAAGAACAGACCGTATCGCTAAGTACAACCAATTAATGAGAATTGAAGATGAACTTGGTGATGTAGCACAATACTTAGGAAAAGATGCTTTCTACAACATCGATCTTAAGAAATAAGCTGATCTAAAAAACTAAAACAAACTAAAAGGCGAGCCAAACTCGCCTTTTGTCTTGGTTGATCTCAAAGATGATAATAATTTCTTAAAAAATCTAATATTTGTTTGGATCTTCCAAGGTCTTTTTGATGGCTTTTTGCATCATTTCGGCAACTTCACTAACCGAATATCCTTTTTCGCCTCGTTTCCTATCCTCTTCTACTGACAACAATTCTTCCAGAAGTTTGAGCATCATTTTTCGATGCCCGAAGGTTTTCTCATCTACGGTTTTTAGAGTATTTTTATTATTATCGGTAAGAAAAAATGATTTACTCGTTTCTTCAAATGATCCAGAGATCTTATGATTGTTTTGGAATGTCGCTTTAAATGGTCTGATCTTCATAACAACGCTCCTTGCCTCAAGTGATTAATCTAGAATATATTATACTTATGTAAGCTAAAAGTGATGCAATATAAATATAAGATGCCAAGACATGTTATATCAAAATCTTTTTAGGTATAGAAACGGCAAAATATTTTAAGCGCAGTATTATTAACTTGTGTTTTAACCGAATTAAGAAGGGAGAACAAACTCATGAAGAAATCAACATTCGTGAGTCGTTTGAATTTTATGGGATCGTCGAGATCTATGATGATTATGACTATGACGACAAGTATAAAAATCTTTCACTAATGTGCCACAATACATGAATCTAGAGGCCTATATCGATCCTAAAGATAACTCGACCATCTATCTTAAAAACATGAAGGGCGAATACCTCATGTTGTGCAACGAGTAAAAGTAAGCGTTTACATTTAAGAGGTAACAAGCTACAATATAATTGAAGAAAGGGTCATACGCTTTAGTATGATAACAGCCAACTATCTTCTTGGCTGGGTGTAGACCAATGGACAATTTAAATTATTAATGGAAGATAGCAAATATTAATGATTTAAAATAGGGGGAGGGGGAATATTTAATAAATACACAATTGGTTATAAAAACAGTAGTAGCATACTCGTTGTGCAATTAAAATTAATTTGCCGCGACAGCAATTAATAAAAAGTAACTTTAATTTTAAAAATGAGTTTAGAAAAAACAAAATAAGAGGCACAATACTAAATCAACATATAAATTCAAAGGAGGAAATATGTTAAATAAATTTAAAAAAATCTTTTTGGTCGGTCTCATGTTATTAGTTTTATTACCAGTAAATGTTTTTGCTTCTGAAAATAGAGGACTTTATGTAAAGACGGATACAACAAAAGATGTAAACGAATATGCGGTAGAAATGTTTAATAAATTTTTAATTGCGCAAGATGATATTACTGACTATGAAGGCATATCCTTAGCGACTGGCATAAAATTATACATTAATGACAGTTCTTATGATTATTATGTATATCCGGTTGTTAAAAATAATCATATCATTTCGACTATTCACATAAGCAAAGACAAAGATGGTCTTGCCTCAACATATACAAAATCTTTAGCTGAGGAATTAGAAAGTTTAAGATCAAAAACATCTATATCAAAGCCCTTGATTTTGTTCATGCATGAGAACGCAATATGTGCTGAAATTGGTGACGAAACATTTGTGTTAGAAAATCATTCGGAAACAAAAATTAAGTTAAATAGTGCTAGTCCAAAGGTATCATTATACAACATAGATTCATCAAATTCTGTAAACATATTTAGTAATTTAATAGAAAATACTGTCGCAAACAAGCCGATGCCAATGTCCAGTCCTGTATATAAAATGCCCTGGACTATTTATGAAACGCAAGGGAATAATCCGTGGTGTGCATCAATAACCACAGCAAATATAGTTAATAATATTAAAAAAAGCCGATATACTACATCTGCAAAAATTAGAAGCTTTCTAGGAGATAATGATGGACTAACTATTAGTCAGGTCTATCGATATTTAAAACTCAACGGTTTTACAAAATCAAAAAATATACAATCTGGAAGTTTATCATTCAATGATGTTTATGTCGATACCAGTCAAAATCGCCCTATTTATGCATCTCTTAAGGATTCTAGTGGAGGGCACGCAATAGCTATTATTGGATATAATCAGACTGCTAATGCTTATTATATACACAATCCATGGCGTACGTATACAGAAACGATGGCTGTTGGTGGTACTTATGTTACAAACGGACATAATTATAAGTGGACTGGCGGAGCTATATACAACATTAGGTAAGAATAATGAAAAAAACAAAAGATATTATCTATATAACTATTATTGTTATTCTTATTATATTGTTAATTAGCACGCACATGTATTATAAAAAAGAAAGAGATAATCGTGTTGCAATGATCCCTTCTTGTTACGTACAAAATTATATTTATTTCACAAACGATCCCAGAAAGAGCGAAGAACAATTGCCGTCTAACTATGAATATTACGGCAAGATCATAATCTATGATGATTACACTTATGACGATATTTATGAGGATCTATCGACAAATAATCCTGATTATATGAACCTTGAAGTGTATGTCGATCAAACTGATTCTAGCACCATATATTTAAAGACAACAGAAAATAAATATATAAAATTGGAGCACGATTGATGAGAGTGGTGACCAACTGATCACTTCAAAAAAGTAAGCGTTTACATTTAAGAGGGTGCTCGCTATAATATAGGTAAAGAAAGGGTCATACGCTTTAGTATGATAACAGCCAACTATCTTCTTGGCTGGGTGTAGACCAATGGACAATTTAGATTTTTAAAACAAACAAACACACTAAAAAATTCAAAGAAATGGAGGTGAGATAAGAAAAGTATGAGGCATTTGCTGGCTAACTCCTCTTTCTTCTTAGTAGTCCGCATTGCCAATAGTACTTAAAAATTTTGCATTATCGCATATACGGCAGGTTTCCTAGTTTAACCTCGCTAGATCATAACCTTTCCGTATTGTGCAAATAAAGAGTAAGAATTATTTCTTTCATGTTGCCAATAACTAATAATTAGAAAACACAAACAGATTTTAATTAATTTTTTCAATTCTCCTCAAAAACACATGCCTCTCCATATAAGGAGGGGCACTTTATTAAAATATCAAAGTTAGTTCATAAATTTGTAAGAATTATCTAAACCTATTTCTTATACAATAAAGGTATAAATAAAGAAGTCTTGATCATTTAAAAAAGAAAGTATTAGTAAATATTGTGGGGGTATAAGTATATGAAGCTTATTAATATCTCTAAGACTTACAAGAATAAGTCAAATAAGGTCTTGGCTTTAGATAACATATCTATAGAGATAAACCATAAAGGTCTATATGTTATCTATGGTCCATCAGGTAGTGGTAAGAGTACCCTTTTAAATATCATCGCCGGTATTGATAAAGACTATGACGGCATCTATGAAAATGATCTGAAGATCGCCTACTTAAGACAAGAGTTCTCACTTTTAGAGGATCTAAAGGTAATTGATGAATTATTACTTATTAAAAACGATGAAGCTTATATCAATGAATTATTAGCTAAGTTTTCTTTAAGTGATCTAAAAAATAAAAAGATCAAGAAATTATCTAACGGCCAAAAGAAAAGGATCGAACTAATCAGTGCTCTTTTACTAGAACCCGATGTGCTTTTATTAGATGAGCCCACCTCGGCCTTAGATCATGACAGCGCCATCTTAGTCATGGAAACCTTAAAGACCCTGTCTTTAGATAAGATCGTCATCTTAGTCACCCATGATACAGCCCTTACAGAAAGCTATGCCGATGTGATCTATTATTTAGAAGATGGAAAGATCACAAAAAAGATCAATAACCATGAAGTTGTATCTTCTGATAAAATGGCCAACAATTCAAAGAGTAAGATCAAACGGAGTTTTAAAGATCATTTGACCCTCATCAATAAGCTCTTCCTTTCAAGAAAGGCTTATTATGGGATCTATTTAGTCTTATTACTTTTGACCATCACTTCATTCTTAGTTCTTTTTAGCTTGTTTACCTCAACAAAAGAAGAAGATGATCTTGTCGATATTTATAATAATGGCGAAAATATCATTGTATCAAGAGGCAAGAATAAAGCGACTGATGGAAGACAGGTAAGCTATACTGGGTTTGGATTTGTATATGGTAGAAGATCTATCGACAGCCTTGATTCCTATTTCGGCTATAATATGATCGATTATAACGACATCAAAGAACTGGTTGCCCAAAATGAAGACATCATTGCCACAGAAGCTTTCTATGCCAAGGATTATGCCGATTCTTCCTTGACATGGGAATATGATGAAGCCAATAAAGACGGGATCATCAACGATACGGACTCGGCTTATTATTTGCCGATCGATCAAGATCACTTTAATCTTGATATGTATAAAGTACCACCAAATAGTTATTGGGAAAAAAGGATATTAGAAGATGGCAGCAGAGGCTACCGTATACTAGAATACGCTACCATTTCTGATGAAATGTTCCTAATCAATTTAGATGACTACTTAGCTACCATCATGAAAGACAGGTTAGTAGGCACAGCCTTATTTAATGGTGAACTATATACCGATATAAGAGATCGCTATGTCCATATGTTTGTGCTTAACAGTAATGACGAAGATGAATTACCTTTAGTTTATGGTCAAATGCCCCAAAATGAAAACGAAGTCATGATCGATGCCAATGTGGCAGAGATACTTTTAGAGTTATATGGACTAGAAGATATGAGCGAACTGGTTGGTATGAAGGCCTATCCAAGTGTTTATAGTAAGTATTCTGAATATAAATTAAAAAGTTTAGGGGTTTATGCTCATTATGATGATGAAGCTGCGTCGATGAATATTTCTTTTTGGCATCAATATGACAGCGATGATGATCTAAACTTCACATACTTCGATGATACCGACATCGAATTCCTCAACTACATGAAGGAACATATTGGTGCCGGGCTTGATGATTATAATGACTATCTGCCCTTTGAGGTCTTCCCTTATGAGATAAGTGGGATCACTTCTATTAAGAACGAAGAATTAAATATGATCTTTAAGACCGAAAGTGAAGATCAGATCTTTGATTTCTATGTCAAAGATGCCGATAAGCTCAAGTTTGAATATGTCAATTTTATCTTAAGACCGGGCAGTGATTATGAAGCTAATCTTGAAATGATCAGTGACTACTTTGACTTTGAGGGGACGGAGTTTGATATTCAAAGCCGTTTGATCAAAGAAGAAGACTATGTCTTTAAAGATCTAAGCAGTTTCTTGCCTTATATCATCGTGATCATCACTGTCATGGTTTTGGCACTTGTGGTCTATCGTCTTTTTGATATAAAAGTGATCAAAAAAGAAAAATACTTCATTAAAGCTAATAACTATCATTTTTATCTAGGCATCTTACTTAGGGGTATTGTAATGACCATTATTTCTTTAGTTTTAGCTATCATCTTTATCTATCCTTTAGGTCAGGCCTTAAATGATCTTGGCCATAGTCTTGGCTATGCCAATATCATCAGTTATGATCTTTTAGAGATCACCTTAGTATCTTTGATGCTTGGCATGATCTATACTTTAGTTGAATTAGTGATCGGTAAAAGCGTATGATCAAGTTAAGTCATATTTCTAAAGCTTTTGGTAGGGAGGTTTTGTTTAAGGATCTATCCTTATGTTTTAAAGAGAGCGGCCTAAGTATCATCAAAGGGCCATCAGGTAGTGGTAAGAGCACCCTTTTAAATATCATTGCCGGTTTTGAAAAAGCCGACGAGGGAAGAGCAGAGACCTCCCAAAACAAGATCATGATCTTTCAAAACTATGAACTCATTGACGAGCTTAATGTCTATGACAATATCTTTTTGTATCGTCCTAAAAAGGCTAAAGATGAGGCGCTTTTAAAAGAGCTTGGCTTAAAAGAACTTTTAAATAGATACCCCAAGGAATTATCTGGCGGTCAGAAACAAAGGGTCGGTATCATGCGAGCCTTGAGTTTTGACCCCGAGGTCATCTTGTGTGATGAGCCTACCGAATCACTTGATGTCAAAAATAAGGTCATCGTCATGGAGGTTTTAAAAAAACTAGCCAAAGACCATCAGGTCTTAGTCGTCAGTCATGATGAAGAGATCATTAAAAACTATGCCGATCATCTATATGAGATAAAAGACAAGGGCCTTATCTTAGTAAGAAGCCATGAAGTAAAAAGGGAAAGCGCCAGACACAGTTTTAAGGCACTATCTTTAAGGAATTTAGAAAAGTTGTTGTCTAGGATGATCTTAAAGCGCAATCTCGCCTTTGGTTTTTCAACTCTTTTGATCTTTGGCCTGCTTATTGGGCTGATGGCCTTAAGTAAGGAACTCTTTTATATCTCGCCTTTCAAAAATGCCGTCAATGCCGATATGGTCTATGTCGAAGTAACTGACACGCTATTAGCTGAAGAAATGGGTTTAAAGGCCATCGCCCCCTTTACTTCTTTGGGGTATAAAGAAGATAAGTACGCCGCTAATATCTATCCTTATGTCGATGGAGATCTTGGGGGCAATGAAGTGATCATATCTTCAAAGTTAGCTAAGATAGCCGATATAGATGTGGGCGATAAAGTAAGTCTTAACTATAATGCCCACGGGGAAGATTTTGAAATGATATATGAGGTTAAGGAAATACGCGAAGAAGATGAGCTTTTAATGAGTGTCTATTATGATCTTGATGAGGCGATCAAATACTTTACATCTTTAAAAGATAGCTATTATCCCAATATTTGGAAGTATTTTGAAAATACCGCGGGTCTTTATCAAAAGGAATTGCCCTATGAAGAATATGCTGAGTATAAGGCGACGCTTTTAGAAGAAGGGAAGGTAGAAGACGTCTATAACCCTTTATATGAAGCGCGCTTAAAAGCCACCGAGGCCCAAAGAGCTTATCGTCTTATCTTTAATATTGCGATCGCATTAATCATCTGTGCTTTATATATCTACTTATTAATCTTTAGCGATCGCGAAAACAAACGCTTTAAGCGCTCATCGGCCTTGATCTTATCCTTTGGAATCAAAAAAAAGGATCTTAAAAACGTCTATATCAAAGAAAAGCTCGTTTTGTTTATGCCCTTTATGATCATGGCCGTAGGGCTTGTGGCCTTAGTCTACTACTTTAAGATGATTGAAGATGTCCATACCTATATCTTGTTGACAGTAAGTGTATCTTATCTTTTGATCTATCTTTTCTATGTCTTATATTTTATAAAGAGGTTAGATCTAAAGGCGGTCGGGGCCGATTTAAAAGAGCTTTAATAGGGGTTAGAAAGTTCTAGCCCTTTTATTTTGAAAGAAAATGAAAATTATTTTCAAGATTATGAAAATAAATGTAAATAAATGTAAATAATTATCTGAAAGCATTTACATGACCATCAAAAAGTGATAGATTTTAGATATTAATTTTAAGAAGGGGGTGTTTAGATGAGAAGATATGTCACCAAGCGGCTCATCATGATGGTGCTATTGCTTTTGGGATTGACCTTTATCGTCTTTGCGAGTTTGTATTTTGCGCCCGGTGATCCGGCTGAGATCGCGGCCGGGGCGAGCGCTACGGAGTCGGAGATTGCGGCCATGCGCGAGTATCTAGGCCTTGATCGCCCCTTTTTTGTTCAGTATGGAACTTATTTGTGGAATTTACTGCATGGGGATCTTGGGACATCGTTTATTTCGCGTCAGCCGATCTTAGACGAGCTTTTGATCCGTTTGCCCAATACTTTAAACTTAGCTCTTTCGAGCATGATCCTGGCCTGTCTTATCGGTATTCCCTTGGGCATTATCGCCGCCATCAAGAAAGATTCGATCCTAGACAACCTTTTGACGACGATCTCGCTTTTTGGGATCTCGATCCCCAATTTCTGGTTGGGGTCGATCCTCATCATCGTCTTTTGCGTCCACTTTCATATCTTCCCAACCGGCGGCATGAGCGAGCCCTTTTGGACCGCCAAAGGTTTCATGCAGGCGTTTTTGCCCTCGCTTTCTTTAGGTATGCAGGTGGCAGCGGGCTTTATGCGCATCGCCCGTTCCAGCATGCTTGATGTCTTGGGATCGGATTATATCAGAACGGCCCGCTCCAAAGGCTTAAAAGAAAGCCGGGTGATCATAAGACATGCCTTAAAGAATTCCTTTATCCCGATCCTCACCCAAATGGGCACGAGCTTTGGCGGACTTTTGGGAGGTGCGATGGTCACTGAGCAGGTCTTTGCGATCAACGGGATCGGCTCCTATCTCATCAATGCGATCAATCAGCGGAACTATTCAGCCGTCCAAAGCACTGTTTTGGTCATCGCCTTTATGTTTGTGGTGGTGAATTTAGTCGTCGATCTGCTCTATGGGGCGATCGATCCCCGCATACGCTATGAGTGAGGTGCTTTATGGAACATAAGAATTTTTTATCAAATGCTTTTTCAAAGCTCTTAAAAAATAAACTGGCGACCCTGTGTTTTATCTTGATCATTATCGAGATCCTCACAGTGATCTTTGCCCCCATGTTTACAAAGTATGATCCGATCGCCCTTGATACGGCCAACCGCCTAAAGCCCGGGTTTTGGTCAAGCGAGTGCTTAGAAGGGCATTGGCTTGGGACGGACGAGCTTGGGCGCGATGTCTGGGCGAGGCTTATCTATGGCGGGCGCATCTCTTTGAGCGTCGGCTTTATATCAACGTCCATCGGCCTATTGTTTGGAACTTTCTTTGGACTTTTGGCAGGATATTATAAAAAGCTTGATAATATCATCATGCGTATTATGGATATCATGTTTACCTTCCCTGGGATCTTGCTGGCGCTATTGATCGTCGCGATGCTTGGGGTAAATGTGGTCAATGCGACCATCGCCATCAG
>CALUVF010000047.1 GCA_944324155.1 uncultured Erysipelotrichaceae bacterium
TCAAGTTTAAGGAAGAAGAGATGTTCCACAAGATCAAGGATCTATCAGGCGGGCAAAAGGCCAAGCTCTTCTTTATCAAGATGATCGCTCAAAAAAGCGAGGTATTGCTTCTAGATGAGCCAAGCCGCAACTTTTCACCGCTTTCCAATCCCGTTATACGTGAGATCTTAAAGAATTTTAAAGGAGCGATCATTATGGTCAGCCACGATCGATTATTGTTAAAAGCGGTGGCTGATAAGATCTATGAATTAAAAAGCGATGGTTTAAAAGAGTTCGAACTTTAGTTTATACAATTATAAAACGAACATTACGCAAACATTACGCGAGTGCGTAATGTCTAGTGATGATATATGAAAAAGTGCCTGTATTTAGGCACTTTTAAACATTACGCACAACAGTTTTGGCTTCCCGTCTTTCAAGCCAAAGTTTCAAAAGACGATAGATGATCGTGGTGATCGGCACTGCCACGAGCATCCCCAAGACTCCCAAAAGGCTCCCGCCAAAGGTCACGCCCACCAAGACCCATAGGCCTGGAAGTCCGATCTTGGTACCGACGACCTTGGGATAGATGAGATTGGTCTCGATTTGTTGCAAGATGATTAAGAAGATCAAAAAGACGACCATCTTGACAGGCGATATGAAGACCAGCAGGATCGCGCCGATCCCGCCACCCAAATAAGCACCCAAGATCGGTATTAAGGCCGTCAGAGCGATGACGCTTGAAATAAGAGCGGCATATTCAAGGTTTAAGATGCTCATGCCGATAAAGCACAAAAGTCCTAAGATGATGGCCTCGATGCATTGACCGTCGATATAGTTGGCAAAGACCTCGATGACGATGTGATAGACCTCTTTATATTTCTCTTGGTATTTTTTAGGGCAGGCGGCATGATATAGGCGTCTGACCTGATTTAAGAGGTGGTCTTTGTCAAAGAGGATATAGATCGAGATGATGATGGCGATGAAGAAATTGATAACGGCTACTACGGCACTCGATGTGATGTCGATGGCATTGGCTACAAGGTCGTTGATCGTTGACCCGAAGTTTTGGAAGAACTGGACGGCTGTATTGATGATCTCAGAAAAATCGACCCCGCCTAAGTTGAGGCTTTCAAAAAAGCCGTTGAAATAGTTTTCCATTAGGGTGATATTGTCCTTAAAGTGATAGATGAAATAGCGGATATTGGCATTTAATTCCGGTATGATCATTACACAATATAAAACTAAAAGGGCAATGGCTAAAAGATAGACTGTGAGGATCGCTAAGGCCTTAGAAAGGCGCACAGATAACTTTAGATACTTGGTGTAAAGGCGAAAGAAAAACTTGGCTGGGCGATTGCATATAAAGGCGATCGCTATCCCCATAAATAGGGGCCATAAAATATCAAAGAGATAGCACAAGATATCTAAGACCGTCTTAAAGTTTAACACCAACAACAATAAGCCGATCGTATAGGCGATAAGGACAAACAGGTTTTTTAAAAGATTCTTGTTCATAAGACCTCCGACCAATATTTTAGCATGACATCATGCTATACTGAAGAGGTGAAATATTATGCTGCGATCGACCTTAAATCTTTTTATGCTTCGGTAGAGTGCGTGGAAAGAGGGCTTGATCCCTTAAAGACAAATCTCGTAGTGGCGGATAAGGAGCGGACTGACAAGACGATCTGTTTAGCTGTGTCGCCATCTTTAAAAAGTTTCGGGATACCAGGACGGCCCCGGCTTTTTGAGGTGATCCAAAAGGTCAAGGAGGCCAATCGCAAAAGGACCAATCTCAATCGTCAGCGCCCTTTTAAAGGGAGGTCTATTGATCTAGACGAATTAAACGATCATTATGAACTAGCGATCGACTATATCGTGGCCAAGCCGCGCATGGCTTTTTATATGACCTACTCACAAAAGGTCTATGAGACCTATTTAAAATATATCGCCCCTGAAGATATCCATGTCTATTCGATCGATGAGGTCTTTATCGATCTGACACCCTATCTTAAAACCTATCAGATGAAGCCGGAAGAGCTGACGATGTTTCTGATCAAGGAAGTCTTATATAAAACAGGCATAACTGCTACAGCTGGTATTGGCACCAATCTCTATTTAGCCAAGATCGCGATGGATATCGTGGCCAAACACATGACAGCTGATAAAAACGGGGTGCGCATGGCCTATTTAGATGAAGAAAAATATCGTCATACCCTTTGGGAACACGAGCCTATCAGCGACTTTTGGCGCGTGGGCAAAGGCTATATGCGCCGCCTTTTAGATCTTGGCCTTAAAAACATGGGTGATATCGCACTTTTAAGCCTTGAAAATGAAGACCTTTTATATAGGACCTTTGGGGTCAATGCCGAACTTTTGATCGACCATGCCTGGGGGGTTGAGCCTGTAACCATTAAAGACATCAAATCCTACGTTCCAGAAGCCAAGTCTTTGGGCTCATCGCAGGTCTTAAAAGAGCCCTATTCTTATCAAAAAGCGACCCTGGTATTAAAAGAAATGGCTGAAAGCCTGGCCAACGATCTTAAGAAAAGACACTTAGTGAGCGAACATTTAACGCTTTATGTAGGGTATGACGCGATCAATATCAACGACCCTGACTTAAGGGAGCGCTATACGGGCGAAGTCAAAAGCGATCGCTATGGGCGAGAGGTACCACGCTTTGCCCATAGCTCCGGTCATCTTGAAAATCCCAGCTCCAACTCCAAAGATTTTATCGCTTTGACTCTGAAGATCTTTGAAAAGATCGCTGACCCAAAACTCTACATCAGAAAGCTCGGGCTTAGTGCCATGGATCTTAAGAAACAAGGTGATGTGCGCTACGAGACGATCTCTTTGTTTGATGATGTGAGTGAGGTATTAAAAGATAAAAAAGAAAACGATGAAGTAGAAAAGGCCATGCTTAAGGTGAAAGAAAAGTTTGGCAAAAATGCCATCATGCGCGTGCGCGATCTTGAAAAGGGGGCAACCCTTTTAGAGCGCAACGAGCAGATCGGAGGACATCATTCATGAATGAGAAGTATGAAAAGATCTTGCACCATAAAGCCTTTAAATCTAAGAAACATCGCCCCATGCCCATATTAGAGCGCGCTTTTCAGTTTGCACCCTTCGCGGCTTTAGTGGGCTATGAAGATAAGATTAAAGAGAGTTCTAAATATCTAGAAGAAAGAAAGCTCTTATCAAGCGAGCAGATCGAAGAGCTCGACCAAAAGATCAAGGATATCATCACTTTAAATATTAAGGAATGTGTTTTCACCTACTATCAAAACGTACGATATGATAAGGGTAATTATCTTACCAAGAAGGTTAAGATCTTAAAGGTTGATACCCGCCAAAAGATGTTTATCTTGCGTGATGAAAAGATCAGATTTAAGGATATCATCGATATTGAAATAGAAACTAGTCTTTTAAACAGCCGATCGGAATGACCTTTATGCCGCTAGCGGTCGTAAATGCCATTTGTGCTTTTGCGCAAATAACGATCAAAAGGTCAGGTTCACGATACTTAACACCAGGGTGATCTTTGTCTTTTGAAACTTTCTCGTTATGAGTTTGACGAGTTCTTTGAATTTAAGAAGATTTTTTTCGGCTTGAGGAATCGCGTTTTCTCCACTTTTAATTTCGATCAGGGCATAGCGTCCATCGCTTAATTGATATACTGCATCGATTTCAAGTCCGAAGTCATCACTATAGTGAAAAACTTTGGCATCATGGGCTTTAGCATAGACTAGAAGATCACGGAAGACGAGATTTTCAAAAATATGCCCAAAGAGATCGAGATCGCTATAGAAGTATTCGGGTCCTATGCCAAGTGCTGCCATCGCGATAGAAGGATCGACAAAAATATGTTTTTTTGATGATCGAATCGCTGTTTTTGATCTGATTTGCGGGAACCAGGCATCGATATCAGTGATTACAAATAGCTGCTCAAGCGCATCGATATAAGTAGCGATAGTTTTTTCGGATACATCGTAATTGGCTCTGACGTCGGCGTATATTTTCTTTCTTTTAGCTAACGTAGCTGCGCTATGGGCGTACGATAATAAAATGGTCCTTATCCATTCAGGATTACGTGAGGTTGAATCGATTAGGGCCGTATCCTTATGACATATTTGCCAAAAATAATCTTTTGCGATCTCTAATTTTGCCAAATCACTTTTAACTATCATGGTTCTTGGCCAACCACCGCGAGCCATAATAAAAAATAAATCTTCGAGTTTCAGATCGCTTTTTAAGCCGTCGATATCATATTCTTTATTATTAAATAGACCCTTTAGAGAAATAAGACCGTTTGAATCTTTGGTTTCCCATAATGTCATGGGATACAAAAGAAGCTCCGAGATACGCATAGTGCCACTATGGCTTGTCACTATTTTTTTACTGGTGGAACCAGTTAAGAAAAAATTTCCACATTCCTCGGGATTATCGTCGCAGGCCTTTTAGATCATTCCCCAAACTTTAGGAGCATCTTGCCATTCATCAAAAAGAATCGGTTTCTCATTATTCAAAAAGAGGCTAGGTGAGGTTTCGGCAATTGCCAAATAGCCTGCTCTTTTATCTTCATCTTCGAATTCAATGATTGTCCTAGATCTCTCTTTTGCTGTTCGAGTTTTCCCTGAACCTTTTGGACCGATGACATTAATGGCTCCAAAAGCGGCGCATTTTAAATCTAGTTTTGCATCGATTATTCTTCTGATATATTCCATTTAAACCACCTCTTATAAGCATTAAATACCTTTGTTTCCAATAATTCGACCATTTCGTTTTCAATAATTCGAGTGTTTTGTTTCTCATTTTTCGGATTTGTAGGCGAAACTTGCCATATCAGTATTTTTTGGTATGATATATCTATATTTAAAGAAGGAGTTGATTTTGTGGACCCGCTAGGCCGAAGTAGCCGCTTTATGAATGTGCCTCTTATATGCGATCTGACACTTTTAAACTAGTTAGTATTATTTGTGTTGTTTTATATATAGGAGGTTATAAATGGTTTCACAATTATTATTACAACTGGTTTTAATTCTAATAAATGCGTTTTTTGCAGCGACAGAGATCGCTGTTATCTCTTTGAATGAAAAAAAGGTCAAGGCCAAAGCGGAAGATGGCGATAAGAAAGCCAAGAAGATGCTCAAGATGATCGAAGAGCCGACCCAGTTTTTATCGACGATCCAGATCGGTATCACTTTAGCCGGATTCTTGGGTTCGGCCTTTGCGGCTGATAACTTTGCCGACAGCCTGACTGAAGTTATCGTCACGAAGTTTAACATCGCCGCTAATAATGTCGCACTCATCGATACGATCGCCGTAATCGTCATCACCCTTATCTTATCTTATTTCACCCTGGTCTTAGGAGAACTCGTCCCTAAGCGCTTGGCGATGAAACACAAGGAGAAATTGGCCGAGATGGTCTGCGGACTCATCACTTTCTTGGCGATGATCCTAAAACCGATCATTTGGTTTTTGAGTGTTTCGACCAATCTTGTCTTGCGCCTTTTCGGCATCGATCCAAACGAAAAAGAAGAGCCGGTCTCAGAAGAAGATATCGTCCTCATGTTAGATGCCTCGGAAGATGAAGGAAGCATCGATAAAGATGATATCGACTACATTAAAAATGTCTTCCGCTTAGACGATCTGAGCGCTGAAGACGTCATGACGCCACGCAAGAATATGGCTATGATCAAAGATGATGCGACAAGTGAAGAAATCTTAGAGCTCATCAAAAGTGAAGAATACTCCCGTATCCCGGTGTATCACGATAACCTCGATGACATCATCGGCGTTATCCATGCCCGCGATTTTCTCCTTAATTACCAAAACCCCGACTTTAAGTTAAAAGACATCATCCTTGAGCCTTACTTTGCGATCGAGACGATGCATCTTGATGATCTTTTTAAAGATATGCAAGAAAAACACAACCACTTGGTCATCATCGTCAATGAATATGGCGAGACGGTGGGTCTTGTGACCATGGAAGATATTCTCGAAGAGCTCGTGGGTGAGATCTGGGATGAAAGTGATGAAGAGATCGCCAATATCACTCAAATTCGCGACAATACCTATCGCGTCAACTGCGCCATGCCTTTAGAAGAATTCATGGATTACTTTGATCTAAAGATGCAAGAAGAAAGTGACGCCTCAACGCTCAACGGCTGGATCATTGAAAAGCTTGGCGACATGCCCAAAAACGGCGACAGCTTTACTTATGAAAATCTTTTGATCACGATCGCTAAGGCCGATAAGCTCATGGCCTTAGAGGCGACAGTGGAGCGCATTAATGATAAACAAGAAAAAGACCAAGCTTGAGATCGCTGAAAGCTTTATCAAACAGGCGCGTCAGGGCGATCTAAACAAGATATCGGTCAAAAGTATCTGCGATGATGTCGGCATTGCCCGTCAGAGCTTCTATTACCACTTTGAAGACATGAATGATCTCGTTGAGTTTTGCGTCGACTTTGCCAATCAGGACTTGTCTTTAAAGATGATCAATGCCCAAAGCATCGAAGAGGCCCTGACCTACTTTTATCGTGTGATCAAAGAAAACTACGACATCATACGCAAGGTCTTTGACTCGCCTTTCCGTTTGCGCAATCAGGATAAGTTTATCTTGTTGCTTAGAGATTATCTGCAGATAGCTGTCTCTAAAAAGGTGATCGAGCCAAGGATCAGCCTCGATGAATTAGATATCTATAAGACCTACCACTCTTTGGCGATCTTGGGGTCATGTCTATATGCTGCTTATCACGATGTCGATGAAAAAGAGTTTATCCGCTCGCTTGTCGATATCTTGACGAAATAGCGAAAGTGTCATAACGCACCCTAAAAGCTGTAAATTGCAAGTAAAACTCCTCTTACCTTAAAATGGGTAAAAGGAGTTTTTATATGACAGAAAAAAGACCACGCCACAGTATGCTTTATTACTATCTCTTGGTAATTGGGATCATGCTTGTGATAAATTTATTCATCAGCCCCTGGCTTTTAGAAAGAGAGATCATAAATGTCGACTACAATACCTTTGTAGAAATGGTTGAAGATAAAAAGATCGAAGCCGTCGAGCTCGATGATCAAAGCAACGCCATCTTGTTTAAGGCCGACGACAAGATCTATGAGACCGCCATGGTGAATGATCCCGACCTCAGTCAAAGGCTTTTAGACAACGACATCAAATTTAATGGCACGATCATTAGGGAAACCAATCCTTGGGTATCCTTACTGTTGTCTTGGGTCATTCCAATCGTCATCTTTGTGGCTTTAGGCCAATATATGTCGCGCAAGATCCAAAAAGGTGCCAAAAATGCCATGACTTTCGGCAGTGGACCACTAGCTGGCTTAGGTAAATCAAATGCTAAAGTCTACGTCAAATCATCTAAGGGGATCCGCTTTAAAGATGTAGCAGGCGAGGACGAGGCCAAGGAAAACCTCAGCGAGATCGTCTCTTATCTGCATGATCCCAGCATCTATAAGGATATCGGGGCCAAGATTCCCAAAGGTATCTTATTGGTCGGCCCGCCGGGAACCGGCAAGACGATGCTGGCCAAGGCGGTGGCTGGTGAAGCGAACGTGCCCTTCTTTTCGATCTCAGGTTCGGAGTTTGTCGAGATGTTTGTTGGAATGGGCGCCTCTAAAGTGCGCGACCTTTTTAGGCAGGCCAAGGAGAAGGCCCCCTGTATCGTCTTTATTGATGAGATCGATGCGATCGGACAAAAAAGAGATTCTCGCTTAGGTGGCAATGACGAAAGAGAGCAGACCCTCAATCAGCTTTTAACGGAAATGGACGGCTTTGAAGATAACGCCGGGGTCGTCATTTTAGCGGCGACCAATCGTCCGGATTCTCTGGACCCGGCCTTGCTAAGGCCAAGGCGCTTTGACCGTCGCGTGCCGGTCGAGCTTCCCGATCTTGAAGGGCGCAAAGAGATCTTGATGGTCCACGCTCAAAATATTAAACATGATAAAGATATCGACTTTTTAAAGATCGCCCGCATGGCCTCAGGAGCTTCAGGGGCAGAGTTAGCCAATATCGTCAACGAAGCAGCTCTCAGAGCGATAAGACAGGGCCGCAAGTCTGTCTGCCAGAGTGATTTTGAAGAAAGCATCGAGGTCGTCATTGCCGGCTATCAGAAAAAGAATGCGATCTTGACCGATCATGAAAAGCTTGTCGTCTCATATCACGAAGTCGGCCACGCCTTAGTTGCCGCTATGCAAAATCACAGCGCCCCGATCACCAAGATCACGATCGTCCCAAGGACCTCAGGGGCTTTGGGCTATACGATGCAGGTCGATGAGGGCAATCATTATCTATATACCAAGGAAGAATTAGAAAACAAGATCGCCACCTTGTGTGCGGGAAGGTGTGCTGAAGAGCTCGTCTTTAATTCGATCTCGACAGGTGCTTCAAATGATATATCGGAGGCGACCAAGTTAGCACGGGCGATGATCACACAATATGGCATGTCAGAAGACTTCGGCATGGTCGCCCTAGAGACCATCAACAATCAGTATTTAGGCGGTGATGCAAGCCTTACGTGTTCCTATGAAACGCAGACCAAGATCGACGAGGCTGTTATCGCCTTACTTAAAAAGGAATCCGAAAAAGCTATGAAGATCCTAAAAGAAAACAAGGACAAGCTTGATAAGATCGCTAAATATCTCTATGAAAAGGAAACGATCACTGGTGAAGAATTTATGAATATCCTGAATAATCAAATATAATAAGGATATGTTGATAAATGAAGTGCGTGAGACGATCGCCAAATATGACAAAGAAGATCTAAAAAAGATCATTGCCGAGCTTTATAAGAAGTTACCCAAGGATAAAAAAGCCCAAGTTGATGAATATTTAAAAGATATTCACAATAAACCTTCTAAGCCTAAAGTAAGCCGCTTAAGTTTTAAAGAAGAGTGCCAAGCTTATGACAATTTTATTTCTTTGGTAAAGGCGGGCCTATATGCCTCCCCCAACCGCATCGTCACTAAAAAAGAGCGCTATAAATGGAGAAGCTTAGTAAATCACTATTTCAAGGTCTTTGTGGAAGAAAGGGAAGATAGTTTAGGACGTCTCATTGATCTTTTTAAAGTGCTAAGCGAAGGATCGACGACCCTCATGTTTTCTAACTGGAATACCTTTGTCGCGATCCATACTGAGCAAAGTGTATATTATGACATCATCATCAAGCGGGTCTTGAAAACGGGCTATGACAAGAAGAACCTGGAGATTCTCGTGGATCTTTTAAATGTGGAGCGCGATGAATACACTAATCTTACCATAGTCTTAAAAAATAACATGAAGACGATCGACACTAAGGAGCTTCTTCTCGATGTCTTGACATCAACTTATGAAAGAGATCTAGCTCTCATCAAAAAGAGCCGAGATTATAGAAATTACCATTATAGAGAGATCTATAATGAAAAAGTCGATATCGCGACCCTCATATATCTTGAGCTTTGCGAAGAAAAGAAAGCCAAGAAATATTTTATGACGCATTATTATGAAGAGAGCGTCTATTATAAAAAGCGCTCTTACTTAGAATTTTTACGCCGTTATAAGGTCGAGGAAGAATTCAAAAAAGAGTTTGAAAATATGAAAGATAAACTTGATAAGGAAAGCCGTGATTATATCTTCTTTGACTATTACAAAGAGCTTACTCAAGATGAGGATCTAACCACAAACTAAGCTCTTCATAGCCCTTTTTGATATTGTCTAGGGCATATCTTAAAAGGTAAGTATCGTATTCATCTAAGTAGCTTGCCACATAATTAAAGGAATAAGAGCTGGAATCTAGACCCAGCTTCTTTAAAAGCAGGTAGGCGATCGATTCGGCCTCGATCTCGGCCAAGCGCACATCATAGTCCTTATTATGAAGCATGGAATGGGCCTTTTCATGTAAGAGGGTCTTAAAGGTCTGAAGGTCGCTGAGACCTTCTTTTAAATAAATACAGCCATCTTTCAAACTGAAGTAACCATTGACCTTAGCGCTCAATGATCTAGTAAAGACGATCTTTTCATCATTTTTAATGATCCGTCTTAAGAGTTCATGAAGTTTTCGAGAGTTGTAGTTAAGGTTTTGCGCTAAAGAGGGGATCTCATTTTTGGTGGTCTGTGAGATGTCAAAGACATAGCCGATCTTAAAGCGCAGGAACTCTTTGACAAGAGGCTCTTCGTCTTCGCCCTCTTCTTCATAACGATATTTGATGGGGCAAAGGATATGAATGGCCTTTTCGCCTTTTTTGATACTGATGCCAAGCTTTTTCCAGGCCTTGAAGTTTTTGACTAAAGAGGCATTAGGGCATTGTTTAAAGATGAGGATCGTGTTATTGGTGCTATAGGGGTATTGGGCGATGAGATCAAGATAGCGCCGATAGTTATCGCTTTTAAATATCATTTCGATCCCTTCTTCTAACTCTTTGACGAGCTTATTAAAATCATTCTTTTCCATACACTTGTTTATTGCCTATGGCCTTAGTTTTTCCTGATCTTTTTATGGTAAAATTTAAAAAAGGAGAGGTCTTAAAAATGAGAAGCATCAAACCAGGAAGAGGAAATTCTTTATTAGCTGGAATCGTTGGAACCGTGATGGTTGGCATGGGCATACTCATGTATATGACCTTCGGGCGTGCAGCAGGAGGAATCTTTGCCATATTTATCGCGATCTGGACGATCATGGCGATCGGCATAACTGTCAGCAATTTTATCAATGCCTTTTCTAAAAGACGTTTCAGTACCTATGACATCGTCGATCATAAAGAAGAAGGCGATCCTTTAAACATGATGCTTGATAAGGGGTCTGCCTATTGTCCAAACTGCGGGGCCAAGCTTTTAAAAGACGCTAAATTCTGCCAAAATTGCGGGCACAAGCTATAAGCCAATACAAGGCACACTAGAAGTAATAATAACAGAGTATAATAAAGCCATGTTAGATCTAAAAGAACTTAAAAAACAAGTCCTTTAGAATAGAGCTGTAGCAACCCCAAAAGCTTTAGCCTTGGGATGAATACAGCTTTTTAAGTTTATATATCCCGATGGCAGAATAGTTATAATATACATAGATATATGTTATAATATATATGTATGAGAGATATTTATAGAAGAACCGAAACAA
>CALUVF010000048.1 GCA_944324155.1 uncultured Erysipelotrichaceae bacterium
GATTCATAATTGTAATAAGCATTATTAATAACCTTTCGGCAGTTTTTCTAATTCATTTTCTAATTTTATAATCGCATCACTATACTGTATTAACCTATATCTTAATAGTATGAAATAGGTCAACATATTTTAAGTAAAAAATGTTAGAATACTCCTATGTTTAGAAAAGCACAATTAAAAGATCTCGATCTTATCGAAGACATCGCCAAAAGCGCTATCGCATTCTTAAAAGATCATGGGATCGATCAATGGAATAATGGTTATCCAAACAAGGAGGTCTTTTTAGAAGATATCAAGCTTGAAAGAGGCTTTCTTTTAGACGACATCGCCTATGTTGCCATTATCTTAGACGGCGATCCCAACTATCTAAAAATAAATGGTGCCTGGCATCAAGATGCCGAATACGCCGCTCTTCATCGCACGATGGTCAAAAGTGCTCTGACCAATAAAGGAAACGGCAAGCGGCTCTTTTTAAGTGCTGAAGATCATGTAAAAAAGATGGGCTATGACTACATCAGGATCGATACCCATAAAGACAACTTCATCATGCGCCATCTTTTAGAAAAACTGGATTATAAATTATGCGGGACGATCACACTGGCTTATGACAAGAGTAAGCGCGAAGCTTACGATAAACTTTTATAGAAGATATGAGCGCATATAGATCGGACCTTTGAAGGTCTTGTCTATAGCCTCTTTGATTGTTTTAGCTTCGATCTTAAATAAGCGATTATATAATTCTAAGTCATTGATCGTAACGATCAGATCATCGCTAAGGCTAGGGACCGTCTTTAGATAACGGCCGATATTTTCACTAGATGAGAGCTTTAATTCTACATTTGATTTAAGACTCAAGGCGTAAGAGATCATCACCAAAAGCGACTTGAGATCTTCATAGATGAGCTCTTCGATCACTACTTCATCGATCTTGATCTGGTAGATCATATAGGCCAAAAGACGGTCGTTTTGATAAAGTCCGCTCACGTTCTTAAGATCTTCAAAACTTGCAAGATCTCTTTTGATATAGGTCTTAAAATGCTTGCCAAAGCGTTTGTATAGAGCCAAGAGTTCTTCTTTTTTAATGTCATGACGAATATCACCGACTAGCTTATAGGGAAAGTCATGACGCTCAAAATGATAGGCCGCCAGCTTGGAGATCTTTACATATTCCTTAAAATAAGGTTCAAAACTGTTGGGAGCGACCGTCAATAGTTCTTTATGAGCACTTATATCAAAAACACCCTTAAAGCTTTCAGCCAGATCCAGGCTGTCCTTACTGATGGCATTTTTAATGACATTGGCCCTTAGGTCTAGTCCCGCGACATGGACGATACTTTCAGATGTGGTGATGTTACTTAAAGCTTCGCCATTAATGGCATAAGAGACATAGTTTTTATAGCGGTCTTTTAAGAATTCTTTAGGTTTTTGCCCACATTCTTCAAAAAGCTTATAAACCACATCGACATCCAGATCATTCATCACTTCTAACATTAGCCTCTCCCTCTCTTTCTTTGATCTTATCGGCAATGGCCTTGACCTTATCCAAACGGTGTTTTAAACCTGACTTAGATATGGCCTCGCCATATTCCACTTCAAACATATCACAGAGTTCCTTTAAAGAATAGTCCTCATATTTAAGGCGCAATTCACAAACTTCTTTTAAGCGCTCATCAAGTTTGTCGTATTGTCCATGATCTTTTAAAAGCTTGATGTCCTTAAGTTGCTCATTAGCCTTTTTAATGAGCTTTTCTTCATTGGCGATCTCGCAGTTATCAAGCCTCGTCAAGGAGTTTTTAAAATCGCGGCTGATCCGGGCATTCTCAAAGTTCATCAAAGCCTCATGGGCCCCGCTGAGCCTTAAGAAATCGCTGATCGCATCGGCCTTTTTTAGATAGATGACCTCTTTTTTGCGCCGTGTCATGATCTTGGCCTCAATATTAAATCGCCGTAAAAGCTTTTGGATAAAGGTTGCCAGTTCTAAAGAATTAGCGCTGATCTCTAAATGATAATCGCTTTTTTTATAGGAATTGCACGAGCCGCTAGCCAAAAAAGTTCCCGCTAAATAAGCTCTGGCACAGCAGTCTTTGCTTAAAAGCGAGGAGCGCGGGTGGTCTAAAAGTCCGTGGTCATAAAGACTTAGATCCTTTAAGATCTTTACGCCCTTTTCTAAGACGTGGATCGTATAGACATAGTTTTTCTTAAGGCTTGTCTTTTTATAGCGCAAAAGATCTGTCTTTACATCATAGCTATCTTTTAAAAGCTGCATGATCCTTTTAGCCGTGGTAGGATTTTCCGTATTGATCAAAAGGCCCCATTGGCCTTCGCGCATGACTAAAGCGGCCGTCGCCTCTAACAGAGCACAAAGTTCGGCCTTCTTGCAACAATCCTTAAGATCGTTATAGGCGATCTCTTGTTTGATCTCACTTGAAAAAGACATACTACCTCTTTAATAATTCTTTAGTCACCAGCGCAATCTTTTCCGGGTCATGGCGCACGAGGTTTTTTGAAAAGTCTAAAAGTTTGGTCTCGATGACCTCTTGTCTGACATCGCCTTTATCGCGGACCTCAATACTATTTTCCTTTAGATATCGGGTTTGGATATAGAAAGGAATGACTTCGGAATGCTTGACCACAAGATCGACTTTGGCTCCATGATCCTCTAAAGCTTGGACGTGGTCCTTTAGATCATAGTCAAAGGTCTCATTATTTTGAGTCATACAGTTGGCAAAATAGACCTTGAGGGCCTTAGTTTGATTTAAGGCTTCCTTGATTTCCGGAATGATGATATTGGGTATGATCGACGTATAGACGCTGCCGATCCCATAGATGATGAGGTCCGCTTCTTTGATCGCTTTAACGGCCTCAGGCGTGGCCTTGGCCTTTTGTTCATAGAAGACCTCTTTGATATGGTGATTGAAACTTGGGATATTGGCTTCGCCCTTGACGATCGTATCATCGTCCATACGAGCAAATAAGGTCAAAATATCAAGACTTGAAGGTATGATCCGGCCTTGGACTTTTAAGACCTTAGAAAGTGTCAAGATCGCATCCATAAAAGAGCCCGTCGTATTCGTGAGTGCCAATAAGATGAGATTGCCCAAATTATGGCCGACGATATCAAGGTCCCCTTCGCCTTCAAAACGATAGTTCATGAGATCTTTCATAAAGCTCTCGCTTTCTGATAGAGCCACTAAGACATTGCGGATATCACCCATCGCTGGTATTTGATATAAAGACCTGATACGACCGGTCGATCCGCCATCATCTGCCACTGTCACAATAGCCGACAAGTCGATATCAGGAATATTTTTGATGCCCCTTAAGATCGTCGATTGTCCATGTCCCCCACCGATAACGACGACTTTCTTCTTCATGATTTGATATCCCTGTGCCCTTTTAGGCAATTAAAGCGTTCACAGTAATAGTCATAGAGGTAATTGACGATCGAGGCGCTGCGGTGCTGCCCACCGGTACAGCCGATCGCAATCGTCAAGTGTCTTTTTTCTTCGCCCTCATAAGCCTTAAAGACAAAATCGAGATAAGCGACGAGCTCTTTGAGATAAGCCTTGGTCTTTTCATCACTCATGACATAGTTATAGACGGCCTCATCATTGCCCGTCAGGTTTCTTAGCTCATCGATATAGTAGGGATTGGGCAAAAAACGCACATCAAAGATCATGTCGGCATCTTGCGCCACCCCGTTTTTAAAGCCGAAAGACTCAAAAGAAAGGGTCAGCTTCGCTTTTTTGTCTAACGAGATATACTCTAATATCCTTTTGGCCAAAGCCTTGGTCGACATATTAGTGGTGTCGATCACTTCAAAGCGGTCAATATACTTGGCAAGCTTCTCTTTTTCTAAAGAGATCGCTTCTTCTAAGGTATCGGCGACATTTGACACTAGTAAGGGGTGGATTCGCCTTGAAAATTTATACCTGTTAAGCAAGACTTTGAAATCGCAGTCCAAAAGAATGAGCCGCGAATTAAACTCAATATTGTCAAGCAATGCGAAATAGTGTTCAAGGTCCATGATCCCCACCGATATCGCGACATATTCATAAGCGGAATCGTTTTGGATAAGTTCGATGAGGTTTGGTATGAGAGCGCTTGGGAACTGGTCAATGCAGCGGTAGCCCAAATCTTCTAAGGTATTGGTTACACTGGTCTTGCCCGCGCCTGATAAACCGCTGATAAGTAAGATCTGTTTCATAATTACTCCTCCGCCTTTAGCTCTAACATCATATCTCTTAGCTCGGCGGCCCTTTCAAAGTCAAGGGCCTTGGCCGCTTTACGCATATCTTTCTCAAGTTCGCTGATGAGTTTTTCACGGTCCTTTTTCGAATGTACTTTGGACTTTAAGAACTTGCGTGCCATCTCTTTGGTCTCTTTGCCATGGATCGCCTCATGGATCTCTTTTTTGATCGTCTTGGGCGTGATATTATGCTTAATATTATACGCTTCTTGAATGCTGCGGCGGCGATTTGTTTCATCGATCGCTTTTTTCATGGAGTCGGTGATGTGATCGCCATACATGATGACGCGCCCGTTGGCATTGCGGGCAGCCCGCCCAATGGTTTGAATAAGGGAGCGTTCCGATCTTAAGAAACCCTCTTTATCGGCATCTAAGATTACGACCAAAGAAACCTCGGGAAGGTCTAGACCCTCTCTTAAGAGGTTGATTCCGACAAGCACATCATACTCACCCTTTCTAAGACCGACGAGGATCTCGCTGCGTTCTAAGGTCTTGGTCTCATGGTGCAAATAGGCGACCTTAAGGCCCTGCTTTTTTAAAAAGTCACTGAGATCTTCGGCCATCTTGACCGTTAGGGTCGTAATGAGGGTACGCTCATTTCTTTTGATATTAGCATTTATCTCTTCTAAGATGTCGTCGATCTGTCCGATGGTCTTTCGAACCTCGATCTTGGGATCCAAAAGGCCGGTGGGGCGAATGATCTGCTCTACTACCTCGTGATCGACGAGATCTAGCTCATAGTCTCCTGGGGTCGCACTGATATAGATCGCCTCATTGACAAGACCTTCAAATTCCTCAAATTTCAAAGGGCGGTTATCTAAGGCACTTGGCAAACGGAAACCGTAATCGACAAGTGTCACCTTGCGGGCGTGATCGCCATTATACATGCCACGGATCTGTGGCAGGGAGACATGCGATTCATCGACCACAAGCAAAAAGTCCTCTGGAAAGTAATCAAAAAGATTAAAGGGCCTTTCGTGGTGATAGCGCCCGTCGATATGCGAAGAATAATTTTCGATCCCTGAGCACATGCCGAATTCCCTTAAAGCCTCTAGATCATAGCGCGTCCTTTGTTCAAGACGCTCGTATTCCAAAGGCTTATCGTGATCTTTAAAATATTTAAGGCGCTCTTCAAGTTCTTTTTCAATAGTCTCGCAAGCCCTTAAGATATCGCTCTTATCGCGGGCATAGCCGCTGGCTGGGAAAAAGTTATAGACAAGATAGCCATTAAGGACCTCTTTAGTCAAGGGGTCGACCTCCACGATCCTTTCGATCTCGTCATCAAACAATTCGATCCGGATCACAAAGTCGGTCGTATAGCCCGGGATCACCTCGATAAAATCCCCCTTGACCTTAAAGGTGCCCCTTAAGGAATCGACGTCATTGCGCTGATATTGCCTTAGCAGCAGCTTTCTGATGAGCTCTTGGCGATCGATCACGTCGCCGACTTTGAGAGTGAAAAACATGTCGTGATAGCTCTTAGGGTCGCTTGAAGCATATATACAGGCTACTGAGGCGACCACGATCGTATCACGTCTTTCTAAAAGCGAATTATAGGCACTCATTCTAAGCATATCGATCTCATCATTGGTGACCGCGCTTTTTTCAATATAGGTATCAGTCTTAGGCATATAGGCCTCGGGCTGGTAATAATCAAAATTAGAGACAAAATATTCGACGCGGTTTTTCGGAAAGAGTTCCTTAAATTCTGCGTACAGTTGACCAGCCAGGGTCTTGTTGTGGGCAAAGACCAGGGTCGGTTTATTGACTCTGGCGATCACATTGGCGATCGTAAAGGTCTTCCCTGTTCCCGTCGCCCCTAATAAGACTTGAGCTTTTTTGTGCTCCTTTAAACCTGCCACAAGTTTATCGATCGCTTCGGGCTGATCGCCAGTGGGCTTATAAGAAGATACGAGCTCAAAGTTCATAGTTTCAGCTCCTTTACAACTTCTAAGCCTAAACTGTTTAAAAATTGATAGGCGTAATCGATCCTTTCGCTATTTTCTAAAGAGCGCGGATCATGGGCATCGACCCCGACGATCGCTTTGACCTTATACTTTTGGGCGACCTTCCAAAAGTCGACACTGGGATAGCCGATCTCATAACCATAAGAACCGTTGCGCAATCCTTCTAGGTTATATTCTAAGATCACATCTCTTTCTTTGGCATAGGCACAGATCTTTTCGCTGGCCCATAGACACATTTCATCAAAGTAATCTCTTGAGCGCATGAAAAGATCGGGGTGGGCCAAGTAATTGTAAAGTCCGGTATTTAAACCGTCGATACAGTTATTCACATAGACTTTTAAAAAATCATCGTCATCACAGGCTCTGCCAAAATAGCGACCCTTTTCATCATCGGGATAAAAGTGGTTGCCAAAAAGGACATAGTCGAGTTCATATTCCTTTTTAAAATTTCTGAACCATTCCATATACTCTGGGAAATATTCCGCTTCGACCCCGACAAGGATGTTGATCTTGTCAGCATATTTAACCTTGAGTTCTCTAATACTTTTTAGATAGCCCTCAAATTCCTTTAATTCCATGCGCATGCGCGGTTTAAACCCGCTTTGATAGTTCCAGGGGCTATGATCTGAAAAGCCCAAGGTCTTAAGGCCCATTTTAATAGCGGCCTTGACATAGTCTTCATCTTCGCCGATGGCGTGATGACAACGTTTGGTATGTGTATGATAATTGGCGATCATTTCCATATTTAAGCCCCCAAATTTGATACTGCACTATATAATTGGACATCTTTTTGATAATCACTGGCTTTTAAAGACCAGCAAGCTGAAAGGATATCGAGATAGACCTCTTCATCGATCACTTCATTAAAGGTACTGCCCCTTGTTTCATAAAAGTCTTCCAGGGCATTTTGGGTCTCATCGTCATACAAGCTGTCTTCTTTTAGTTCATATCCCAAATATCTTAACCCAGCCTTGATGATCTTGATCGTCTCATCGCTTGAACCCTTGCCATAGGTCGTATCTAAAATGCTCAAATAGGGATAAGTGAAGATCGCATCATCGACGACCTCGATGTTTGGCTTGATGCCGACACCATTGATCCACTTGTCGCTACTTGAGACCCATTTGGCGCTGGTGATCTTGATGGCGCTGCCATCACTTAGAGGAAAGGTCGTCTGCATGACGCCCTTGCCATAGGTCGTCTCACCTAAAGAGCGGGCATTAGGGTGCTCTTCTAATAAAGCCAGGGTCAAGACCTCTGAAGCGCTGGCCGTTTGGGCATTGGTCAAGATGATAATATCTTCAAAATTTAAAAACTTGGTATCGCTTTTGGCATAAGAGATCTCTTCTCTTTCATTTTTATCGATCGTTTTCATCACGATCGCCTCATCATCTAAAAACAGACCGGCAATATTGATCACGGCATCTTGATAGCCGCCGGTATTATCCCTTAAGTCAATGATGAGCTCTGTATTATCCTTATAGTCATTTAAGAATTCGATACATTCATCATAGGTCGTCTCTCCAAAAGATGTGATATTTAAAACAGGAATATCATTTATTTCATAGCCCTTTACAGTTGAGGTCACATGCGCTCTTTTGACAGTTATTTCCATTTCTTTCGTCGCACGCCTTAATGTGATCGTCACATTTTCGCCCTCGTTTCCTAAAACGAGCTCTTTTACTTCTTCGCTAGTCAGGCCATAGGTGCTCTTTTCACCGATCTTAAGCAAGATGTCGCCAGTCTTAATGCCGGCTTCTTCAGCCGGGGAATGAGCTAAGACCTCTTTGATGATCGGATAGTCGCCCAAAACGATATAAGTGACCCCCACCCCGACAAAATCGTTGTTTATGTTGGTGGTGAAATCATTCAGGTCATCACTGTTTAAATAGGTCGTATAAGGGTCATCTAAAAACGTCGTCATGCCATAATAGCCGTTTTCTTTCATGTAGGCGGCAAGATCTTCATATTCATCAGCATAAAGCCAATAGTTATCCATATATTCAATGATGAGCTCGGCTTTATCATCAGAAAAGAGTTCTCTTTCGATTGGGCTTTTGGCAAACACAAAGCCAATGATAAGCCCAATGACAAGGCCCACTAAAACTAAGCCCAGAGCCAGAATGTTTTTAGGGCCTTTGGGTTTTGTCTTTACTTCGTTATCAAGATCAATGCGATAAGGATTATTTGTCATAGATTAAACTCCAAAATAGTTGCGCCCGTCAAGACGGCAGGGAGCCCCTGCACCATTAGCGCACAGACGGTTTAAGCCAGCCGAGCCCCAACCACAGTTGAAAGAATAGCTATAACCGCGATTGATATAATCTGGGATATCGGACATATCGCCCTCACCCAAATAGAATAATTCGATATGGCAATGCGGACCGGTCGAGTTACCGCTTGATCCAACCTGTCCGAGGTATTGTCCTTGGACAAAGACTTCGCCCTCTTCGACACCGATCGAATTGAGTTTGAGGTGATTTAAAGACATGCCATAAATACTGCCACCCGCTGCCATAATGACCAAGACCTGATTGCCACCGGCAGAAACACCACCATATTGATAGCCACATGAGCTTCCTAAATAGCCATAGCTCGGGCAACCGTTGGCCGTCATAATGACAACGCCATTGGCGGGGGCATAGATGCTTGTGCCAAAACCTACGGCATAGTCGACACCCAAGTGGATTCCACCACCAAAGGATGCCGGATAATAGGGCATGCCGGCACTGATCGAAGCACCGGGTACTGGCGATGTCAAGCCACTAGATGAGGGCATTTGGTCGATCTCGCCTTTGATCTTGTCTAAAGCTGCTTCTTTTAATTTTACAGCTTCATCTTCCTGATTGCGCAAATTGGCAATGAGCTCTTCGGTCTCGGCCTGGACCTTGTATTGGAATTCGAGCATGACGTTTTGTTCTTCCTTTTCGCTTTCAAGTTGACTGCGTTTATTTTCGATCGCCGTTTTCTTTTCTTCGATCGCCTTTTTATCTTCGTCAAGTTTGGCAATCAGCGCTTCGATCTCTTCGCGCGTCTTTTCATCAGCTTCCATAATGGCATTTAAACCATAGGAGCGTCTGAGCATATCTTCAAAGCTCGTTGCCCCTAAAAGGAATTCTAAAAACGGGTCAAAGTGCATGCTGCCCTGTTTGGCTGCCATGCGGTCCAAGACCTCTTCATTTAAGCGATCGACCTCTTCTTCATTCTTGGCGATCTCTTCTTCTAAAGCGTCGATATCTTCTTCAAGATCTTCAATCTGCTCATTTAATTCGGCAATGCTTTCTTCTAATTCCGCAATCTTTTCACGGTATTCATTCGCCAGATCCTGAGCAGCCTCTAAATCATCTTGAGCATTAGCGATCTCGTCTTTGATCGAATCGATGCGATCATCAGCCGCTTCGGCTTGATACATATGGTAGGCATTACAAGCGCGGATATCGTCGTTATTGTCAAGCTCGCCACTACAAAAATCATCCCAATACGCCGTATCGTCATAATCCGGGGCAGCCAAGACGCTTGTGAAGCTTGAAGCCAAGATCGCGATTACTAATAAAATCTTTACAAGTTTCTTCATCGTCTTAACCTCAAATATTTAAAGACACTGATGTAGCTGCCAAAGAAACCGACAATCACGCCGATCCCCAAAAGCGACAAGGCCACATAGAAGATAAAAGGATAGGGGTGCAAGAGACTAAAGGCCCCAAACAATAAGCCGTTATAGGTCTCATAGAGATAGATATAACCCAAAATCAAAAGAAGCATTGGGATAAGCGCGCCGATAAAGCCGATAATGATCCCTTCGACTAAAAAAGGTGCTCGGATATAGCCGTTTTTAGCCCCGACGTTGCGCATGATCCAGATCTCGTCACTTCTTGAAGCGATCGTGATCTTGATCGTGTTATAGATCAAATAGATCGCCAGGATACATAAGGCACCGACCAAAAGGCCGCCGACGATCCTGACATTGTCTAAAACTTCGACAAGCGTATAGGTGTTATCGCCCCCATCATATACTTCATCAATGGCGCTCATCTTTGATAAGCTATCCTTGATATGAGGGATATCTTCTCCACTTTGGGCATAGACGATAAAGGCGTCCTTAAAGGGATTGTCTTCGCGATAGGTCTCATAAAAGGCCCTGAGATCCGGGTCATTATAGGTTTCAAGATAGTAATCAAACTCTTCGTCCTTGGTGTGGAATTCGGCCCTTTCAACGCCTTCGATCGCTTCGATCTGTCTTTTGAGATCCTCACTTTGGATCGTCGTGCCATCTTTAATCAAAGCTGAAAGGGTGATCGAATCTTCGATCGAAGAAGTCATGGCGTACAAATTAAAGGTCAAAACGATAAAAAGGCCAATCAAGATGAGCGTGATCATTACAGCGCTCGCACTTGATAAAGCCATTCCGATATGGCGGCAAAAACCATAGAATCCTTCTTTTATATGGTGAAAAAAACGTCTGAACATTATACCTTAGCTCCCTTTGGCAGATCAGCTGCCACATTTCCGCTTTCGATCATGATGACCCTTTTGGGGTGATGGCGCACGATCTCGACATCGTGCGTAACGATTAAAATCGTCGTGTGCTCTTCGGTGTTGATCTTTTCAAAAAGCGAAATAATCTCATCACTTTTGCGTGGATCTAGATTTCCCGTCGGCTCATCGGCGATGAGGATCTTGGGTTTATTGGCAATGGCCCTGGCAATCGCCACACGCTGTTTTTGACCACCAGAAAGTTCATCGGGAAAGGCATTTGACTTATCGGCGATATCGACAAGCTTTAAAACTTCGCGCACCCTTTGGCGCAATACTTTCTTGGGCGTATCGACGACCTCAAGGGCATAAGCGACATTTTCAAAGACCGTCTTACGGGGCAAAAGGCGATAGTCTTGAAAGACTACGCCGACATTGCGGCGATAGATCGGCACTTTCGAAAAGCGCAATGATCCGACATCGGTCCCATTAACGATCGCTTTACCAGATGATGGCACCTCTTCCCCATCAAGGATCTTGATGAGGGTCGATTTACCTGAGCCCGTCGAGCCGACGATGTAGACGAACTCCTCGTCTTCTACTTCGAGATTTATCTTATCAAGGGCCCTGGTCCCATTTTTATAAACTTTTGAAACATTTTCAATCTTAATCATAAAATCACCTTTCAAATTATATCATGAGTACTAGATTCGCACAATTTCGCTAAAGCCTTCGCCATGGACGTCCGTCGCATCGGTGACGATCACAAAGGCCTCCTTGTCATATTCGTTGATGATCTCTAAAACCTGGCTGTATTCCTTTTCTGAGACGACCACCAAAACCATCATGCGCTCCTTATTTGTATAGCCACCCATCGAAGGCACGATCGTCGTCCCACGGTCCAGCACCAGATGGATCCTATCAGAGATCTCCTTATAGTAATCCGAGATGATCTGGATCGATTTGGCCTTGCTTCCACCATAGGTCAGGGTCTTAGAGATCGCAAAAGCCGAAAAGTATACGCTGATAAGACCGGTCAAAACACTTTCAAAACCATAGATCAAAAGACCGAAGATAACCGTCATCGCATCAAAAAACATCACGCCCTTAGAAACTTCTAAACCAAAATATTTATGAATGATCAAAGGTGGTATGTCCATACCACCAGTCGAGGCACCCTGCTTGATCACAAGCCCGACACCTACGCCTGATAAAAGTCCGCCATAGATCGCTGCTAAAAGCGGATTTAAGTCGGGCGCTAGAAAGAACTTTTCAAGGATCATCAATACGATCGGATAAAAGATCGAGCTCACGACGGTCGTCAAAAAGAACTTCTTTCCCAAAAATAAACCGCCGATCAAAAGTAAGACGATCGAAAAGATCATGACGATCGTCCCGTTATCTAAAGGCACAAAGGGCTCTAAAAGGATCGCAATGCCTGCAAGTCCTCCTGTTAAGATGTCGCCGGGCAAAATAAAAAAGGCAACCCCGCAAGCCAATATGATATTGCCGACTAATAATAGTACTATTTCTTTAATAGAAGATCGCATAGAAACATTATATACCAAAAAAGATGATATATAATAAAACCATGAAAAAAATCTTGGTCCTTTTCTTGCTGGTGCTGACAGGCTGCAGCAGTACCTATGCCCCCTACCCCGAAGGTACGACGATCCGCATGTTCATCACATCGGATCTTCACTATCTCGATCAAAGTCTCTATGGCTCTAAGGCCTTTATCGAGGCCCAAAAGAAATCTGATGGCAAGCTCTCTATCTATAATAATGAACTTTTATTTGAACTTTTAGAAGAAACAAAAAGCGCAGAGCCCACTTTTTTGATCATTACCGGCGATCTTACATATAACGGTGAAAAAGCCTCACATTCAAGCCTTGCCGATTATCTAAGCAAACTTAGGAAAAAAGGCATCTACCCCCTTGTAGTGCCAGGAAATCATGACATTTTAAATGCCATGGCGATCGACTACTCTAAGGAAGAGCTCTACTATACCCCCTACATAACCAAAGATGACTTTATCGAAATTTATGAAGAAGCCGGTTATAAAGATGCCCTGAGCATCGATCCAAATTCGCTCTCCTACCTCTTTAAGGCCAGCGAAGATCTCTATTTTCTGATGCTAGATACCAATACCTATGAGAAGAATAATAACTTTGCCCCTTCAAGCGAAGGTTATCTGAAAGAAGAGACTCTGGCTTGGGCCAAAGAGAATCTGAAAGATCTGAAAGATAAGACGATCCTTGCCTTTATGCATCACCCCGTGCTCGATCTTGCCGATATGAGCGACTATGTCTTAAAAAATAGCGACGAGGTCCTGGCCTTCTTTGAAGAATATGACATCACACTCAGCTTCAGTGGCCATATCCATATCCAAAACTATAAATCTCAAGGCGCTCACACCAATTTCGGCGTTTCCTCTTTAAGCGTCTATGACCACCACTATCTCGATGTGACCTATAACACCAAGGAAATCGATATTAAATCTGTCAATCTCAATATGGAAAACTTTAGTGATGACCCCTTCTTTGAAAACTTTGATGAAAATGCCTATGATTACTTTAAGGAATATTCCACGACCCGCATGATAAGCTCCTGTCTTGAAAATGAAGCAGACGAAGATTTTGCCTACTATCTAAAAGAATTAAGGGGCGTAGCCAATTGTTTGGAGTTTGCCGGCTATGGCAATAAGATCAAAGAGCTCTATGAAAATGCCGAAGAATACCAAAGGATCAAGGATTCTAAGAATGCCTGTGCCATCGCCCTAAGGCAAAGAGCAGATTTCTTTAAAAGCGAAGCGCGCAATTTAAAGTTAAGTGTGATAAAATAATTACAGGAGGAATACATTATGAAACTAATTTTAGCAATTGTATCCAATGATGATAGTTCAGCCGTTTCTAGTGCTTTGACTAAAAATGGTTATCAGGTAACGCGTTTGGCGACGACTGGCGGTTTCTTAAGAGCGGGCAATACCACGATGATCTGTGGTTGTGATGACGACAAGGTCGATACGGCGATCGATCTGATCGGTCAAGAGTCTAAAAGACGCACGGAAGTTGTCCCCTCAACCGCCTCATACGACATCGGACGCTATGCCTCATTCCCTGTTGAGGTCCAGGTCGGCGGTGCTACGATCTTCGTCTTAGACGTTGAAAAATTCATGAAATTATAATCAAGTGCTGATTTTTAAAGGTTACGCTATCATTTGAAGTTAACTTTCGGCGTAACCTTTTTTAAGGTTTATAATCAGCAAATATTAAAAGAAATAACATATTATTAATCGCATTAAAGCCTTTTACTTAAGGCTTTTTTGGTTTTATTCCAGTTTTTTAGGGATCTTACATATGGCAAACGATCAACCATCATTCCTCTAATATAATATTGAATAGATTTTTAGTAGTTTAATTACTAAATTATGGTAAAATTATATTCTAAATGTCCATTCATATAAGTATTTCGCATTAAAAAACTCGCTTTTTGTGTTGCGCATGCTTAGATTGTATGGCATTTTTGCGTTTATATATTTCATACGAGGAAAATAATGGAGGGTAAGTATGAAAAGTAACATAAGAAAGATCGCTACTCGTGCGACCGCTATTTTCGGCATGGTCTTTTTAATGGGTCTGTCGCTTTTTGGCGGTGCGCAAAGCGTCAAAGTAACAGCTCAAGAAAATATTCCTGCCACAGTTGATACCTATAATCCGATTGGAACAGTTATCAATTTATTTGACTATTGGGTCGATAGTGTTGATGCTGCTGACAACAATGATGTGGCCGATCACATAAACAAGGGCATCAACAAAGATCACATTTTGACCTTTATGAAAAGCGGTGATGTCTTAAACGGCGATCGCGAGCGCAACATCGATGCCAACAAGTACACCGGTGCTAATGGCGGCCCCCGTTACAACATCGTTGAAAACTGGTTAGGCGATGACGGCTACCCGGTCTTGAGACAGGGATCAAACGGCATCAGTCGCGCTGAGTCTTTAGACTATCTTTTTGATGCCACAAATTTTGAAGGCAAAAAAGCCTACATCAATGCCAAAGATCTTTTGAAGGTCGATGGTGATGGCTACTATACCTATAACTCGAAAGAAAATTTCGCGGCCTTTGATGAAGATACCAACAGTTTCAGCATCTATGAAAAAGCGGCGGTCAAAAACGGCAATGACATCTACCCGGTCGGAGGAAATGTTGGACAGTTCTTCCCCTTTAACAGTGCCCAAGAAGTGTTTGACGGCGACGTCACTTCTACTGATGAGCGCTTAAACCACTATTTCGGTGTAACGGTCACTTCGCGTTTTAGCCAGCCGACCAAGGGTTATGTCAATGGCGAGGCGATGACCTATGAATTTGCCGGTGATGATGATGTCTGGATCTTTATCGACGATGTCTTAATCGCTGATCTTGGCGGTATCCACTCGGCTGTTTCAACTAAGATCGATTTTTCGACTGGAAATGTCTACATATCTAATACCGAAAGCGTTGCCGACAATGCTTCAGCCACGACTACGCTTTATAATCAATATCGCGAGGCCTATATTGAAAAATATGGTCAAACCGAGGCCAATGCGCGCCTAGATAAAATGTTTGTTCAAAACGGCAGAAATTACGTATATAGTGATGACTCCGTCCACACCATCAAGTTCTTCTATTTAGAGCGCGGCAATGGCGCCTCCAATATGAATCTTAAGTTCAATCTTAAATCCGTCCCGGAAAACTCGATCGTCAAGGTCGATGAGATGGGCAACGCGATCTCAGGTGTCCGCTTCAGGCTTTATCAAGCTGACGAGAACTACAACTTTAACGAAGATACTAATCTTATAAGCTTTGGCACCTCTGATGATGCCGGCAATATAACCCTTGTCGATATCGACGACCCCAACAGTATCATCGACTTTAACGAGCTTCATGATCGTGGGATCGATCACTATGTCTTACGTGAAATATCCGATACCAACAACCATGACTATCGCATCTCACCTGACATTGAATTGCGCTATACGACCTATGGTGATGGCGATTTGGGCCATGTCATGGTCAATAATGTTTTTGAGACCGGCGCCTACTCCTTGCCTCGTCAGCTCATCTCAATGGACGCAAAATTACCTGTAACAAAAAAACCCAATGAGGCAGAAATAGAGATCGATCTATCAAAGGGTGGGACAGCCTTTGCGGTCATCATGTATCGCGACAAAAATGAGTATTGTGCCAATGACGCCGGCTGTTGGTATCCTTTAAGCGGTGATGCATTGAGCGGCTATAAAAAGGCCAGTGAAAGTGCTTTAGACCCCAATGAGGGCGTTAAAGAAGAGATCATCACCGTCGGCAAAGAAAACAACTACATTGCCAATGTCTCCAGTAATGGGGCATATGAGATCTTAGTCGATGAGATGCCTGGCAACATTGATCAATACTATTTTGTCA
>CALUVF010000049.1 GCA_944324155.1 uncultured Erysipelotrichaceae bacterium
CAACATGCCATGTTTTTTACCGTTTAATATTTTTTCTTCCATAATCTAATAAACTCCTTTGATATCATAATGATATCAAATAGATATTAGATAATCAATACTTTTTCCCGTAAAAAATTGAAATCAGCTTTATATTACAATGCACTACCAATACTGTTGAGATAAAGGCAAGAGAGAATAATTCTGCACCTTCCTTTAAGCACTATATGACCGATCACCATCCGAAATATGCAATTAGTTTTATCTTGCGAATAAAATAATAGATTGTTTGTAACGAAGAAATCATATAACAAGCGTCTCATATATCTGTAAAGACATTTATAGACATGTTACGATATATCAATGACAAAAGAATAATAAAAATGAACGTAAATATGTTTGCGTTCACGTTTCGTTCAGAAAATGAACGTATTTTTTAATATTACGTTCAAAAAGCTCAATTTAAAAGCATTTTGATATTATTGAAGTAAATGTAGGTGACGGCATGAATGACGGTGTACCAAAAAGAAAAGACCACCTTATCGGTGGTCCTCTATGTTAAGTCCAACTCTTACTGCAAATCCTCCGGGGAAGAAGTAAGTGTTCGACCAATACCCGTATGGTGGACCCGAAGGGGTTTGAACCCTCGACCTCTCGGATGCGAACCGAGTGCTCTCCCAGCTGAGCTACGAGCCCCTTTTATAGTCTCTATTCTACTACAATTCATGATGGCTAAAGCTATTTTTTCATGTAATGATATCATTTAGGCGCAAAAAACGGACTCGCGAGTATGAAATTTAAACAAGAATTTAAAACCCTAAAAAATGAGCGAGTTTTAATAAATAATTACACTTTCATGAGCGACTATTTAGAAAATATCACACTTTTATGTACTTAATTATAAAATAGGAATTAAAGATCGTAATAGTCTAAAATGATTTTTAAATTGCGCACTATGGTACTTTTTGGCACATTATAGATTGCGCATTGGTTTAGTTTTTGCAAATAAGCCTATGGTTCACACTCGCGACCCTTTTCGTTGCTTCTTTTTTCTATTTCAGAAATCTTACTTGCTTGATCTTGAGATCGATCTTTTATGTGTTACATCAAGAATCGTGGGTTTAAAACTTTTTGATCTCTTCTTGTTTAAAATATCATTTGGACACAAAAAATGGACACAAAGTGTCCAAATTTACTATGAAAATCAAAAAAAGCCTTTAAAATAAGGCTTAATTGGCTCTTGGTGGAGTTGACGGGAATTGAACCCGTGTCCAGGAATAGTCCCACGTAAAACTTTCTACAGTTTAGTCTGTATAATATAAGACAACTCGACAGTACAGACGACCCAAAGTTGAATTTGCCGCTTTCGGTTTTCGGATCATCAGCAAGCTGCCAGCTGACTTTTCCTAGTCTTTAATTACGACACTAAGTCCAAGACGCTACCTAGTGAAGTGTTCGCAAAACCAGTCTTTAGGTTACGCTGCGAAAGCTAAACGATTGTTGTTTCCGTTTATTTGGAATTTGATGATTAGGTCATCACTCCACTGCTTATTTTACCCAACATAGACCTGTCGAAACCAAGACAACCCCATGTGGTTATATTAAACAATAAAATGTCCTAAACGTCAATAAACTTGCAGTTTAATGGGTCTTGCATTCATTTAGCTTTTGTGAATTCATAAACCCAATTCTTTTTTAAGGATTCTTGTAGGACTTGCGAGAAATTAAATCCCCTTTCTTTTGCTAGAGCATCTAGCCAAGAGGGAAGTGTCACGGTTTTGCTGATGGCTTTATTTTTATGTGCTAACCTTAAAGAAGGCATATATACATTGACAAGAATAGCCCTTTCATTTTTCTTTAAACTTATCTCTTTTAAAGAAGTTGGTTCAGGAAGTTTGATACCATCATCTTCCATACCGAGGATCGTAATATCCAAAAGTTCGCGAGCACAATTAAGCGCATCGTCATCATCTAGACCACTTGTGGCTACTTTAAGATCTGGAAAAACAACTGAGATTTCCTCGCCTTCTTCATAGCTCAAGATTGCGGGATAATAATACTTATCGCGTTTATTCATTTTAATCTCTCTCTTTTAAGGAGGGCCTAAAGAAATTTAAGCCCAGATTGTTCTTCGGTCCTAAAAACAAAGATATTCAAAAGACTCGAGCTTTAAGGTTTTTAGCCTCAAAATGAGATAAAGTTTTAGCTTAGCTTAATGAGATCACTATCATGCGGATTTAGCTTGATCGTGATCGTGTTTTGATCGTGACTATAACTTTTGTTGTCTAAAAGGGAGTATGCGTCTTTGATGCCGTCGAGATTGATGCTGAAACACGAAGGCGCTTCATCACAATTGGCCACACACAACAAGCGTTCATTTTCATCATAGCGCAAGAAGGCATATTGGCGGTTAGTGAGAAGGACCTCTTGATACTTGCCATAGCTTAAGGAGCGGTGTTCTTTTTTAAGCTTTGCAAGCTTTGTGATGAGCTTGGTCGTCTCATTGGCCTTTAATTCATCAAGGTCAAGCCGGGGCCTTAAAGGATCGTCGCTACCGTTAGTTTTGACGCCCTCGATGGCATATTCGCTGCCATAGTAGATCGATGGAATGCCTATAAGCGCAAAGAGTAAGACATAGACGTTTTTAAGGTCAGCCTTTCTTTTGAGCTTAGAATATAGACGATCGACATCGTGGTTGTCGACGAAGTTATAAAGATAGAAACCCTTGTATAAGCCATACATAGGGTCAAACTGTCTTTTGATCGAATGGGCCAATTCAAAGTAGTTGTAGTCATTGTGTGAATTATAAAGACCCTTGTGAAGCTCATAGTTGGTACTGGAATTTAAAAGCTCCGGTTTGATCCAGCGTGAATAGTCGCCATGGATCAATTCGCCCATCAGCCAAAAGTCGGCCTTTTTATAATCGACTGTCAGCCTTAGATCTGAAAGAAACTTAAAGCTCAGGCAATCTGCACAGTCTAAGCGGATCCCGTCGATGTCAAACTCATCGATCCAATATTTGACCGCCCCCATTAAATGGTCTTCGACTTCGGGATTGTCAAGATTCAGCTTAACGAGCTCATAATAGCCATGCCATGCTTCAAAAAAGAAATTTTCTCCACTGGGCGATTGACGCGTAAAGTCACAATAAAACCAGTCTCTATAGTAAGAGTTCTCGCGCTTTTCTAAAAGATCCTTAAAGGCGAAGAAAGCTTTGCCGACATGGTTAAAGACCCCATCAACGACCACCTTAATGCCAAGCTCATGGGCCTTTTTGACAAAGTGTTTAAAGTCTTCATTAGTCCCGAGCCTTGGATCGACTTCATAATAATCAACTGTATCATAGCCATGGCTCATCGATTTGAATAAAGGACCGATATATAAAGCTGTAATGTTTAGATCCTTCATATGATAGAGCCATTTTTCAAGTTCATCAAAATGCCTTTCTAAGACATAGTCATTCACCTTTTTAGAGCCTAAAAGACCTAAGGGATAAAGGTGATAAAACACCGCTTCTTCATACCATTTGTTCATATATAAACCTCGCTTTTTCATCATAGCACATTTAAGAGTTTGACTCTAGTGAGGTTATGTGGCTATACTTTTTACATGTGAGGTATACGTATGACGATCGCAAAGAATTATGAAGACAAAATGGGTTATATCCAAACGGAGCGTTTGATCAAGCTGATCAAAGATAGTTTTGAGGACGCTCTTGGAAGGGAGCTCGATCTTATCAGAGTTTCAGCGCCTTTATTTCTTAAGGAAAACAGCGGGCTTAATGATAATTTAAACGGCTATGAAAAACCGATCGCCTTTAAGACGAGCGAAATTGATGAGACCTTAGAAATCGTGCACTCTTTAGCCAAATGGAAGCGCTATGCCCTAGCTAAGTATGGCATTACAAGCGGCGGGCTATATACTGATATGAATGCGATCCGCAAAGACGAAAAAGTCGATGCCCTACATTCCTATTATGTCGACCAATGGGATTTTGAGATGGTCATTACTAAGGAAGAGCGCAACCTCGAGACCTTAAAAGAGGTCGTCAGAAAGATCGTCCATGTCTTATCACAGGTCGAAGATATGCTCCATAAAGAATATAAGGGTCTTAAAAAAGTAGTGGAAGAAGAGGTCTTTTTTATCACTTCGCAAGAGCTTGAAGACAGATACCCAAATCTAAGCAGCGAAGAAAGACAAGATTTGATCGCTAAGGAACACCACAGCGTCTGTGTTTTAAAGATCGGCAAGAAATTAAAAAGCGGGAAAAGACATGACGGGCGCGCCCCGGACTATGATGATTGGGAATTAAACGGCGACATCCTCATCTATTATCCCTTACTAGAAAAAGCCGTAGAGATAGCTTCTTTAGGCATCAGGGTCGATAAGGAGTCCTTGCAAAGACAGCTTTTAGAAACCGGGGAAGAAAGACGTCTGCTTTTACCATACCATCAGATGATCATGCAGAAGAAACTGCCGCTTACACTGGGTGGCGGGATCGGCCAATCGCGGGTCTGCCTCTTACTTTTAAACAAGGCCCATATCGGGGAGGTCCAAGCCAGTATTTGGCCTGATGAGACCTTAAAGTTCGCTCTTGAAAATAATCTACATTTACTATAGGGGATAAAAAAGGGGAAAAGAAAACGCAACATTTATTTAATGAAATCAAAAAGATCGTCACAAAAAAATGAAAAGATCATTGACCTTTTAAGGTATATCTTGTTGTTTGTTGCATCTTTGATGATGTATGCGAAGTTTAGCTCCTTCAGTAACTTCGATAACACGGTCGTCTTGTCTTTGATCATCATCGTCTTTGTCTTAATGATGATCAAGCCGCTTTTAGGGGTCCTTGTGTTAGGTCTTGCCCTGGCAATCACCTTAGTTTTTTCTAATGTGATCTTAGGCTTAATGGTCTTGAGTCTATTTTTGATCATGGCCTTTGGCTTATCATATTATGATAACGATCTCATCTTTGTGTCTCTTGTCATGATCATGATCGCTTCACCCTTTGGTTTTATCAGCACGATGGCCCTTGGCATGATCGCTATCCTCTTTGTTCAAAGAGGAATCGGGGTCCCCTTTATCGTAAGCCTCTTTTATGTTGCCTTCCATCTTTTTGACAAGCGCCTTTTCCCTTTAGACCTGATCAGCTTGAATCATGAGGCGATTGCCTTAAATGATGTCGTAGAAAAATTAAATCAGGTCCTAGTGATCGATGCTGCGCAATATTTTTGCCAAGGCGAAGGCCATTGCTCCATGCATCATCTTCTTTGATGAACTGGAGTCCTTCCTCCCGCGCCGCGACAAGGCCAACTACAATTATGAAAAGACCCTGGTCACGACCTTCTTGTCACAAATGGACGGTTTTAGTGAATTAAAAGACGTCCTTGTGATTGCCTCGACCAACTATCCCGATACGATCGACCCCGCTGCCATCAGGCCCGGACGTTTTGATAAGTGCATCTATATCCCAGAACCCGACCTTAAAGCCAAGTGCGCGATCTTAGAAAAGTATCTTGGCGATCGCACAACTTTTTCAAAGGAAGATCTTACCTATGTTGCCCAAAAAATGGAGCGCTTTACGGCCGCTGACATTGAAGGACTGGTAAAAGAGGCCTATCGCCAAAATAAGTTCATGCCTTTAAATAAAGAAGATCTTGTCATGATGATCACAAACTACAAACCGACGATCACGCTTGATATGCGCGATCACTACGAAAAGATCGCTTTAAAATACACGCGCAGTTTTTTTAAAAGCGAGGCGCCCAAAACCAAAAAGAAACACTATAGTTGGGAAGACATTGCTGGTATGGGCGATGTGAAAGACAAGATCCGAAAACTTGTGGAAAAGCCCTTGATCTATGTGGAAAAATATAAAGAGATTGGACTTGATATCACGCGTGGTGTCTTGATGTATGGGCCACCAGGTTGTGGAAAGACCCTGTTTGCCAAGGTCATCGCCAGTGAATGTAATGCCACCTTCTTTGTGGTCAACGGGCCCGAGCTCTTATCAAAAGAAGTGGGGGAAAGTGAAAGGAAACTAAGGGAAGTATTTAAAAGTGCCTGTGAGGCCAAACCGGCGATCATTTTCTTTGATGAATTTGATGCGATCGCTGAAAACAGGGCCCTCAATATGTCGAGCGTCAAGCTCATCAATCAGCTTTTGACAGAATTAGACGGCATGGAAGAACTAGACGGGGTGATCGTCATCGCCGCTACCAATCGCTTAGAGGCGATCGATCCGGCCCTAAGGCGTCTGGGACGCTTTGACAACACGATCTATGTCGGTCTTCCCGACAACAAGTCCCGTCAAAAACAATTTGAACACTATCTAAACAAACTGGGAAGCTTCAACTATGAAGAACTGGCCTTAAATTCTGAGGGCTTCTCGTGTGCTGATATTGAGGCCCTGACCCGAAAGATCAAAGAGCTGGAGCTCGATCATCTGATCCAAAACGAAGACAAAAAGATCACCCAGGAAGACTGCTTAAAGATCATTAGAGATTTCAAAAATAATTATCAGAAAAACTAAAAAAAGAGGTGTATAAGATCAATCATTCCTTTCGCTTATACACCTTTAAAATGAGATCAGTAACTTCTATTCATTTTTATCATCTGTTTTGGTATCAATGACGCCTTTGATCACGTCTGTTGTGACCGCGTCTAATTGAGCTGTGCTTTTAGAAGTGATGACATTCTTACCAGTTTGAGCTTCTAGGGCTTGTTTTGCAACTTCGGCGACATTCCCACCACGCCTAGCAACCTCTATGTTTTCTTCAAAGGTCTTAGGTTTTATTACTTGGGAAATATCCTTAGTAGAGGTTTCCGCAAGCATATTCAAAATGATTTCCGTTGTGCTCATGTTGTCACGAAGGTTTTCTTTTTTGAGACCTTTAATTTTTTTATATTGTTTGGTCGTCATGCCCGACCAGGCACGGGTGATCTCGTCGGTGAGTATCGCATATTCAACGCCCTTTTTCACGCCCCGGTCTTGCCATTCGTCGGTTAATTCTTTCCGCACTTGGATTGCCTGTAACCGCTGGTTAATCCATTCGCGGGTAT
>CALUVF010000050.1 GCA_944324155.1 uncultured Erysipelotrichaceae bacterium
AACTCCGGTTTGAAATATGCTTTGATGAGCTTATCGTATTCTTCTTTCTTCTTGTTTTTATTGGCTTCAAAGGCATATTCGCTACTAAAATTTGATGTTATGATGATGATCGTATTCTTAAAGTCGACAGTAACACCTTTAGAATCGGTAATCCTTCCATCATCTAAGATCTGCAAGAGAATATTAAAGACATCAGGGTGAGCTTTTTCGATCTCATCTAAAAGGACGATCGAGTAAGGTTTACGGCGTACTGCCTCGGTCAGTTGTCCGCCCTCTTCATAACCGACATAGCCTGGAGGTGCTCCGATCAATCTCGATACACTGAATTTTTCCATGTATTCAGACATATCGATCCGAACGATCTTGCGTTCATCATCAAATAATTGCTCAGCCAAGGCTTTGGCAACTTCGGTCTTACCAACACCAGTCGGCCCCAAAAACATGAACGAGCCAATCGGACGATTGATGTCCTGGATATTGGCTTTAGAGCGCAATATGGCATCAGTGACTAATTCAAGTGCTTCATCTTGTCCCATAACGCGCTTATTAAGAGCTTCTTTAAGATGAATCAACTTCTCTCTTTCAGAAGACATCAGTCTCTTGACTTCGATATGCGTCCATTTAGAGACAACTTCGGCGATCTTGTCTTCGTCAACAACCTCTTGGATCATCTTGCCTTTATTCTCGCTTTGCAACATCTCTAATTCTTTTTTTAAGCTCGGTATGGTCTCATAGCGCAATTTCGCAGCTTTTTCATATTCGGCATTGCCTTGAGCAGCGCTGAATTCACGATCAGCCTTATCGAGTTCTTCCTTAACTTCTTTTTGACGTTCCAATTGTTTCTTTTCATAAGACCAGCGATTATAAAGCTCGTCCTTTTCTTTCTTTAGACCTTCAAGCTCCTTTTCGATCTCTTCACGTCTCTTTTTAGCTTTTTCATCACTGTCTTTTTTAAGCGACACGATCTCGATCTCAAGCTGTCTAATCCGTCTTATCAGTTCATCTAGCTCGCTGGGCATCGAATCCATTTGGACTCGGATCGAGGCACAGGCCTCATCGATGAGATCAATCGCCTTATCAGGTAAGAAACGGTCTGTAATATAGCGATCCGACAGTTCTGCTGCGCTGATGATAGCCTCGTCTTTGATCTTGACGCCATGGTGGGCCTCAAAGCGATCTTTGAGACCTCTTAAGATCGAAATAGTCTCTTCGACCGTCGGTTCATCGACGATGATCTTTTGGAAACGGCGCTCCAGGGCCTTGTCTTTTTCGATATATTCACGATATTCATTAAAGGTCGTTGAACCGATACACTTTAATTCCCCTCTTGCCAGCATTGGTTTTAAAAGATTAGCGGCGTCCATGGCCCCATCGGTCTTGCCAGCACCGACCAGATTATGGATCTCATCGATAAATAGGATCACTCTACCCTCTTTAGCCTTGATCTCTTTTAAAACGGCTTTTAAGCGCTCTTCAAACTCGCCACGATACTTGGCCCCGGCAATCAGAGAACCCATATCGAGTTCAATCAGTTCCTTGTCCTTTAGACTCAAGGGTACATCGCCATTAAAGATCCGCCATGCCAGACCCTCGACGATCGCCGTCTTACCAACACCTGGCTCACCCAAAAGGATCGGGTTATTTTTGGTCTTACGTGAAAGTATCTCAATGACCCTTCTGATCTCTTCATCTCTTCCGATAACGGGATCGATCTTGCCGTCCTTAACATCATTAACGAGATTTCGCCCGTATTTTTCTAGGGCATTGAGATTGTTTTCAGCTTGTTTATCATTCATCTTAGTGTCACCTCGTCTTTCTTTTTCATACTTCAATAGATCTCTCGGATCAATTTTTAAATACCTGTTTACTTCTTCGCTAGCCTCATCTTTTACTTCAAACAGTGCTATAAACAAAAGAAAGGCTGAAAGATAGGTATCATTTCTCTCTTTTTGATATCCCAAAGCCTTTTGATAAGCGTCATAGAGCTTAGGACTCAAGTTTAATTTGACATCGCCCGAAACTTTAGGAAGACGACTTAAATAGTCATCGATATAAGTTTGGGCCTTTCTTATATCCTTGGGGTCTTTATCAATAAAACTTAAGATATCTTCATCTTCTAAAAAATACTTTAAAAGATGGGCGTTTTCTAAAAGACTGTGCTTAGATTCGCTTGCCAAGCGTAAAGCCTTTTCAAATATCGCTTGTAATTTATCTGTCATCATTTCAAAATCCATCGTATACCTCCTAGCACTTACCTCTTGAGAGTGCTAATTAATAGGCTTTTTTAAGTAAGGTGTTACCCTTACTTAAAATTGCGTTTAAATTTATCGAAGACCGATTCTTTTTTCGGCGTCCGCTTAGCCAATTGGCTGTACAGATCCTTTTCTTCGCGCGAAAGCTTTTTGGGGATCGTCACTTCGATCTCCACATACTGATCGCCGACATTAGATGTTCTTACGTCCTTGGCCCCATAGCCCTTCATGCGGAACTGCTGATTGGGTTGGGTACCGGCAGGGATATTTAATTCCACATCGCCATAGACGCTTGGGACATCGACCTTGCAGCCCAGTGTTGCGTCAAGCGAAGAGATCGGCACCTTGATATAGATGTTGTTGCCCTGCCTTGTGAAATATTTATGGGGCAAGACATTGATCTCGATATAGAGGTCGCCATTGGGTCCGCCATTGGCACCCCTTTCACCATAGCCAGCCACTCGGATCTGCTGACCGCTTTGAATGCCTTCCGGGATCTTGACATCGATCTCTTCTCTTTTATGGATATAGCCACTTCCTCCGCACTCTTCACACTTGCGGTCAATGATCTTGCCAGTGCCATGACAATCTGGACACTCGCCCACCTGCTGCATGATGCCAAAAGCCGTGCGCGTTTGTCTTGTCACTTGTCCTGTACCATTACAAGTCGGGCAGACCCTGATGTCACTATCAGACTTGGCACCGGTTGCGTGACAGTGTTCACAAGGTTTATCGACCTCGATCCGGATCGTTCGATCGACCCCGTGGATCGCATCGAGAAAATCGACATTCAAGGACATATAACGGTTCTCGCCTCTTATTGGCCTTGAGGCATTGCGACGGCGGGAGCTTTGTCCAAAACCGCCCCCAAAACCTCCGCCAAAGAAGCTTGAGAAAATATCATTGAGGTCGTCCATACCGCCAAAACCGCTGCTAAATCCGCTAAAGCCCTGCCCAAAACCAGCTTCCTGGCCAGCGAAACCATAGCGATCATAGGCCGCACGCTTGTTGTCGTCCGAAAGTACTTCATAAGCCTCGTTGATCTCTTTGAACTTCTCTTCAGCTCCCGGCTCCTTATTGACGTCCGGGTGATATTTTTTGGCCAGTTTTCGGTACGCTTTTTTGATCTCGTCTTGTGTTGCACCCTTTGAAAGGCCCAATACTTCATAATAATCTCTTTTTGCCATTTACATCATATCCTTTGAAAGATGCTTTAAATCCCCTTATTTGGGGATCTAAAGCGTATTAGTTTTTCGTTGTGAAATCAGCATCGACGACATTATCGTCGTTTGTGCCACTATTTCCTTCGCCACTAGAAGCAGTATTAGCTCCTTGGTTAGCCTCTTGAGCATACATAGCTTGAGCCATCGTCTGGGCTGCTTTTTCTAGCTCATCGAGCTTAGTCTTAAGAGTTGCGTAATCGTTATTGTCAACCGCTTTTTGAAGCTCATCGCGCAAAGCCTTGACCTCGGCTTTTTGCTTGTCATCAACTTTGACATCTTTATTTTCAAGGGTCTCATCGATCTGAGCGATAAAGCTTTCAGCCTTGTTCTTTAATTCGATCTCTTCCTTGCGCTTGTCATCTTCGGCCTTGTGTTCTTCGGCATCTTTAATCATCTTGTCGATCTCTTCATCACTTAAGCCGCTTGAGCCGGTGATAGTGATCTCTTGTTTCTTGTTAGTGCCCTTATCTAGAGCCGAGACATGGACGATACCATTGACATCGATGTCAAACTTGACTTCGATTTGCGGGATACCACGTCTGGCTGGGGCAATGCCGGTAAGCTGGAAGTTACCTAAGGTCTTGTTGTCGGCCGCCATGGGTCTTTCACCTTGAAGGACATGGATATCGACAGCTGGCTGATTATCGGCAGCTGTTGAGAAGATCTGCGACTTTGAGGTCGGGATCGTGGTATTACGTGGAATTAAGACTGTCATAACGCCACCCAAAGTCTCAATACCCAAGCTTAGTGGTGTAACATCAAGAAGCAAGGGAGTAGAATCGGCGTCCATTTCATGATTCAAGACAGCACCCTGGATCGCTGCACCCATCGCAACGACCTCATCGGGGTTGACGGAGTGGTTAGGTTCCTTGCCAAGCTCACGCTTAACAGCTTCTTGAACGGCCGGGATACGGGTCGAACCACCTACCAATAAAACTTCATCGAGGTCTGAGGCACTCAAGCCGGAATCAGTTAAAGCTTGTTTGACCGGACCCATGGTGCGATCGACTAAGAATTTGGTCATCTTGTCAAATTGGGCTCTGGTTAAAGTGGCATCAAAGTGTAGAGGTCCTGAAGCATTGGCGCTGATAAATGGTAAGCTGATCTGGGTTTGAACCATCGAGCTTAGATCTTTCTTAGCCTTTTCAGCTGCTTCCTTCATTCTTTGAAGGGCCATGCGATCGGCCTTTAAATCAATGCCGTTTTGTTTCTTGAATTCATCAGCCATCCAGTCGACAACGACATTATCGAAGTCATCGCCACCCAAACGGTTATCACCAGCTGTAGCCAAGACTTCAAAAGTACCATCGGCAAGATCGAGGATCGAAACATCGAAAGTACCACCACCTAAGTCAAAGACGAGAATTTTTTGTTCCTTGTCGGTCTTATCGATACCAAAGGCTAAAGCTGCTGCCGTTGGCTCGTTGATGATTCTTTCAACTTCTAAGCCCGCGATCTTACCGGCATCCTTCGTGGCTTGTCTTTGAGCATCATTGAAGTAAGCTGGTACGGTAATGACAGCCTTATCGACTTTCTCTCCCAGGTAAGTCTCGGCATAAGACTTTAAATATGTAAGGATCATTGCCGAGATCTCTTCTGGTGTATACATCTTTCCTTCTAATTCAACTTTTTCACTTGTCCCCATCTTACGCTTGATAGAGATGACCGAATTCTTATTGGTGATGACTTGACGTTTAGCGGCATCACCGACGATCCTTTCGCCATCTTTAAAGGCGACAACGGACGGGGTCGTACGATTACCTTCTGGGTTAGTAATGACTTTGACTTCCTTGCCTTCCATTACTGCTACACAAGAGTTGGTCGTTCCTAAATCAATTCCAATAATTTTACTCATATTAATCTTTCCTCCTATTCACTAATTTTGACCATGGCCGCTCTCAAGATGCGGTCCTTTAATTTATAGCCTTTCTGCAAGACTTCTAAAACAATCCCGCTTTCTTTGCCTTCGACCTTTTCCTGCATGATCGCTTGGGCAAAGTTGGGATCATAGGGCTTATCTAATACTTCAACCTCTTCGACCCCTTCGTTTTTAAGGGCCCCAACGAGCTGATTATAGATCATCTCTACCCCTTTGCGATAGTTTATGGCCTCTTCGCTCTCGACCTTCTGCGCCAAAGCCCTTTCTAAGTTGTCAATTACCGGCAAAACTTCTAAGGCAAAGCTTTGAATGCGGTACTTGCGGGCTTGATCTGCTTCGTTTTGCAATCGCTTGCGCATATTTTCGGTATCGGCATAAGCGCGGGCATAGTCGTTTTTAAGCTTGTCTATTTCTTCTTGAAGCTTAGTGATCTCTTCTTCCAAAGGATTGGTCACGCTAACTTCATCGGCTTTTTCTTCGACATTTTCCACGCTTTTTTTCTTATGTTCCTTTTTTGCCATGAAATCATTCCTTTCTAACTCTTATAAAATTTTTCGATCTCACTAGAAATATAATCCAAAAGGCTCAAGACCCGATCGTATTGCATACGGTTGGGACCGACGACCATCAGTCTGGCCTTTTCATTTTTATTGATCTGAATGTTAGAGGAGACGACCGCCATATCATCGACCCAATATAATTCCGACCCACTGCTGGTCTTTAAAGCCAGGGTATTATCATCTTTTTGGTCAAAGAGATCGCGGAATAGCTTGGAGTCATCGACGACCTTCATCAGTTCCTTGAGCTTTTCAACATCGCTGAACTCAGGCTGATACATCAGATTCGACTTGCCACTAAAATACATCGTCTCACTGGCAAACTTCACAAACGCGCCATAGAAGGCATTAAACAACATCTCGTGGCGTTTGACGCTCTTGTCAAGGATCGGTTTGATGGCTGCCATCTTGTCTTTGAGTTCGGTGACGATCGTACCTTTTAAGCGATCATTTAAGATATCGGTACAATTTCTGATATCTTCGATCGAAACTTCCTCTTTAAAGTTAAAGACCTTGTTTTCGGTATGGCCGACATCGGTGATAAAGACACAGACAGCTGTCTTTTCATCAAGCGGGAAGATCTTGATATGCTCAAGCCTCTGTCCCTTGGCATCGGGCCCTAAGACTCCGGAAGCCAGATTGGTCATATCGGCGATGATGTTGCAGCTTTCTTTGATGGCCTCATCGATATTCATCGACTGCTTGGCAAAAATATTAGAAAGCGCGTACT
>CALUVF010000051.1 GCA_944324155.1 uncultured Erysipelotrichaceae bacterium
GTATCATTATAGACGAGATGAGAAAAGGAGAAAGATCAATGAGAAGAAAATCTTTTGTCGTGGCGACTCTGGTCTGTATGTTCCTGTCTGTCGCCTTTGTTCCGTTGTCGGCTGATGAGAATGCGCCAAGGGCCACAAAGACCCATGATATTTCTGGCGATGATCTTGTGCTTGATGAGAACAGTTGTGGCGGCAGTTGTACTTATAAGGTGAGCGGAAGTACAGTAGGCAAGGGTATCTTAGGCTGGGAAAATGCCAATAAGATCGAAGTCACGGGTGGGAATCACACAATTATTTTAAATAATGTAAGCATCGATGAAAGATCTAATAATATAGGAGGTCCTGATTCAGCGATCGATGTCGAAAACGGCGCTACATTGACTTTAGTATTAAAGGGATCAAACACACTTTATGGTTACAGCAATCACCCAGCGATCTGGGTTGATGAAAGTTCGACTTTAGTGATCGAAGGCGAGGGGTCTTTAGAAGCCCGCGCTGGTGATGCTACAGCTAGTAGTGGGGCTGCTGGTATTGGTGGTGGCTATGATGACGGCAATTTTGGAAATATCATCATTAACAGCGGTACGATAACTTCCTATGGTTCAGGCGGCGGGGCTGGTATTGGTGGCGGTTATGATATCGGCTCAGGCGATTGCTCGGGCAGTATTACGATTAACGGTGGCTATGTTAAGGCGTATGGTGGACAGGTCGGTCTTCTTTCGTCAGCCGGTGCTGGTTTGGGAGCTGGTGAAAACGCTAACTATACTGGTACGATCACGATTAACGGCGGTGTCGTTTTTGCCAAAAGTGGTAAAGATGATATGCCAAGTATCGGCGGTGGTGGAAGGATCACAGGTAGCACTAGTCATGGAACATTTGTGACAGGCGATGATGGAAATGCTGTGATCGTTGCGCCTAATGGTATCGGTGCCAATCAGAACTCTACTGAATGGAACGGTATCTTTATCAGCTATGGCGGCGATGAAAATTCGGCTACAGTCAAAGCCGATGGTACTGTTTTGATCGATGACAATGACGCTAATATCCAAGTATGGGGCGATCCAGTGCTTGACTATAATCTTGAAATTGCACCAAAGACCTATTTCCGTATTATTAAAAATGACCGCAATAATGAATCGGCTAGCATGACGATCGATAGCGATCATAAATTGATCAATAACGGTATTATCTATTTGGGATATGATCAAAATGACCCTTCTTATCTGATCTTGAATAAAGGATTAGATCAAACTAGCGGCAGCGGTTCTTTGGTCGTCGCCGGTATAGCTAAGGTCAAGCTGCCCTTAAGCGAAGGACTTGTGTCTTCTTTAGATGATGTGACCTATAACGGCCAGGCCCAAAAGCCTAATGTTTCAGTCGGATTCACTGGGCTTTGGGGCTATTCGCAAAACTTCTATGAGGGAAATGACTATACCAGAAGCGATGCCAACAATATAAACGCTGGCGAAGCTACAGTAACTTTAAGTGCGACGAGTCAGGGTAACTTATTAAATGGTACGGTGACAAAGACCTATACGATCCATGTGGCTGACTTTAACCTTGGGCTTGATAAGACCTGGGCGATAAAGGCGGGCGAGACGAACTTAAAACTGCCTAAAGAAAATCTTTCGATCGCTTCAAATATTAAAGACGATATGGTTGATCTTAAAAACGGCACGCTTACCTGGTATTTAGATAAGAATATGACGATTCCTCTTGAAGCAGATTCTTTAGAGGATAAGCAGGTTGGCGATGAAGTTATTGTTTATGCCAAATATGAACATGGCGACACGAATTTTGTGAATCCAAAAGTTCATGAAATGACTGTTAAGGTCGTGGAATTTGATGTCCATGATGCCGCGATCTTTGATGGCAATGTCAATGTGACTGGCACGACCATTTCTAAAGAATACAGCCTTGATAAGATCAATCTAACTGCCAAGATCGACCTTAAAGATGATGGCAACTTCAGTGATCCTTTGAGCTTGCCAGTGATTTGGGAAAGCGATGATGAAAGTGTCGCAATTGTTGACCAAAACGGTGTCGTGACTTTAGTAGGAGTTGGAAATGCGACAATTACTGCGACGATCCCCGAACACAAGACCGGCGATGAAGCTACGAGCTATTCAAGCGTGAGCGCAGAAGTTGTGATCGAGGTCACTAAGAGAACAGTCAAGGTTGATGAAAGTACCTTAAAGATCGAGGCGCGCCCCTATGATGGGACAAGCGAAGTTTCAGCCAGGGCTGAACTTGTCAAGGGTGCTATCATCAACAATGACGACGCATCTTTAAAAGTAACTGCTACCTTAGATGATCCTAATGCCGGTGATGATAAGACTGTCAATGTTGTCTATTCCTTAGAGGGTGCCGATGCAGATAATTACATACTTGAGCCACTCAGCGGCATAGCAACTGTGACGATCACCAAAACTGATCCCAAAGATCATAATGTGACCAGCCAAGATGGCAAATTAGCGATCTTTAACAAGACGGAAAGAACTTATTATTTCGCACTGGAAAATTTAGTCAATGATTTAGACGCAAGTTATAGTTTAGGAAGTGTCAGCTACATTATAGAAGATGTTAAGGACAATCCTTACTTTACTAAAGATGATGTCAGCGTGGTAGCGGGAAGCTACTTGCGTGTTAATGTCAAAGCGGTGGAAAGCGATGTTGAAGGTGTTATAGCTAATATAGTAATCGGTATCGCCTCGCAAAACTATGAGCCAATGAGTGCGACGATCGAGGTTTCTTCTTTAAATCCGAGCACTGAAGAACCCGACGAACCAGTTATAGAGCCAGAAGATCCCCAAGATCCTTCAAGTGAAGAAGATCCCGAGATCACGATTCCAAATACTCAAAGCAAGGTCACTGAACTAGTAAGTTATTTAGTGATTGGAAGCCTTGTGCTCACAGCTTTGGTCATAACGGTTTATCTTAAGAAAAAGGAAAACTAATCAAGAACTAAAAGGGAAGTTTTAAAAAAGAGATCTTCCCTTTTTGTTTGACTAAAAGACCTTACTTTTCCTTGTGGTTTGTGTTAGAATCGTTCAGGTATGAGTAGAACTAGTGATAAGATGGCCACCTGGCCAATAGGTAAATTATTATTTTCAATGGGGCTTCCAGCGGTCTTTTCGATGCTGATCCAAGCCCTTTACAACATCGTCGATACCATCTACATCTCGCAGTATTCGCAAGATGCCATGTTTGCGATCGGGCTTGTATATCCCATGCAGATGGTCGGGCTTTCCCTAGCTTTAGGGACCGGCGTTGGTATCGGCACACTCGTTTCGCGTCGTTTGGGTGAAAAGAGAAAGGAAGACGCTGGAAGAGTGGCGACAACCGGGATCATTCTGGCACTTATCCATGTGGTGATCATTTTCCTTTTAGGTATCTTTGCCTCTAAACCGTTTTTAGGTTTATATACGGATCGTGCTGAGATCGTTGAGCTGGGTTTTGAATATTTGAGTATCGTCATGTGCTTCAACTTTGGACAGATGCTTTCGGTCTGCTTTGAAAGGATCTTACAGGCTCAGGGCAATATGATCGCTCCGATGATCTCTTTGATCGTCGGTGCTGTCACCAATATCGTTTTAGATCCGATCTTGATCTTTGGCTATCTCGGCTTCCCTGAAATGGGCATGGCGGGGGCAGCGATCGCAACGGTTGCCGGTCAGATCTTAGGCATGATCGTCGTGGCGGTCATTGCCTTTAAGGGTGATCATGAAGTTAAATTCCACTTAAAAGGTTTTAAGATGGAAGCTGATAACGTCAAAAAGATCTATGCCGTAGGTCTTCCGACTGCCATTATGAACATGATTTCTTCAGTTACGACGACCTTAATGAATGGGGTACTAGTCAAATATTCTGAAAATGCCGTCACAAGCTTAAGCATTTACTTCAAGCTGCAATCCTTCGTCTTTATGCCGGTCTTTGGCTTTAACCAAGGTGCTTTACCGATCTTGTCTTATAACTATGGGGCCCAGGATAAGGACCGTTACTTTAAGACAGCTAAGCTATATATGTTTACAGCTTTGGGCTTTATGATCGTTGGAACGATCTTGTTTAGATTTGCGCCCGATCTCATGTTGTCGTTTTTCGCAATGGACAACAGCTTGAAGGTGATTGCTGAAGTGACCTTAAAAACGATCGCCTTATCCTTTATCCCAGCTGCTGTCTCGATCGTCTTTTCGACCATTATGCAATCCTTTGGCAAGGGTACAATGTCAATGATCCAATCTATCTTAAGACAGCTGGGGATCTTGATACCCTGCGCTTATCTTTTATCAGCGCTGGGTGGTCTTGATGTGGTCTGGTATGCTTATCCGATTGCCGAAATATTGGTCGTTTTGATCTTTATTCCTTTGGTCATCAAGATCTACCGCAATGGCTTTATGGGGGTCGAATAGATGAGAGATCTAGATACGATCATTAAAGAGATCAAAGATTTAGAAGATGAATACGAAGATAAATTAGAGGCTTTTTTAAAGGAATTAGACAATACACAAAACTGATCCTGATATAATTTTCACAATTGACTATAAGACCTTAAAAACCTATAATATAGGTAAGTCATAAAAGGAGGAAATTATTAGATTATGACAGTTAAAGTTGCAATTAACGGATTCGGTCGTATCGGACGTCTTGCCTTCAGACAGATGTTTGCTGATCCAAATTATGAAGTAGTAGCTATCAACGATTTGACAGCTCCTAAGATGCTTGCTCATCTTTTGAAGTATGATTCTTGCCAAAAGAAGTATGATCATGAAATTTCAGCCGGTGAAGAATCAATCACAGTTGATGGCAAAGAGATTCATATTTACAAGGAACCAGATGCTTCTAAATTACCTTGGGGCGAAATCGGTGTTGATGTCGTCTTAGAGTGCACCGGTTTCTATACAAAGAAAGAAAAAGCTCAAGCTCACATCACAGCTGGTGCTAAGAGAGTCGTTATTTCTGCTCCTGCTGGAAACGACGTTCCAACTATTGTTTACGGCGTTAACGAAAACACTCTAAAGGCTGAAGATACTATCATCTCAGCTGCTAGCTGCACAACTAACTGCTTAGCTCCAATGGCCAAAGCATTAAATGACTATGCTCCAATCCAATCTGGTATCATGACAACTGTTCATGCTTATACTGGTGACCAAATGGTTCTAGATGGACCTCATCGTAAGGGTGATTTAAGAAGAGCTCGTGCAGCTGCTGTCAACATCGTTCCAAACTCTACTGGTGCTGCTAAGGCTATCGGTTTAGTTATCCCAGAATTAGCTGGTAAGTTAATCGGTTCAGCTCAACGTGTTCCTGTTCCTACAGGTTCTACTACGATCCTTGTAGCTGTCGTTAAGAGCGATAAGGAAGTTACTCCTGAATCAATCAACGAATACATGAAGAGCGTTGCCAGCGATTCTTACGGATACAACGATGAACCAATCGTTTCTAGCGACATCATCGGCGAAACTCATGGTTCAATCTTTGATGCAACTCAAACCATGGTAACTAAGGTCGATGAAGGCGTTTACCAAGTTCAAGTTGTTGCATGGTATGATAACGAAAATTCTTACACAACTCAAATGGTAAGAACAATCAAATACTTCAACAGCTTAAGCTAAGACCTAATCTAAATAATTTGCACGAAAAAGACGCTTGATGCGTCTTTTTTTAACATTTGAGGCGAAATTTTATATAATAATAGGCGTATGAACACTTTACCAACGAAATTATTAGCACTGCGCAAGCAGTACGGTTACTCGCAAAGCTATGTAGCAGAGTATTTAAAAATGGAAGTTATTGAGTACATGGGCTATGAAAATGGCCGCAGCGTACCATCTTTTGCGAACCTTAAAAAATTGGCCAAATTATATAAGGTCAAGGTCGATGATCTGTTTGTCAATGAAAGGCGTATCAATTACTGGCAAGAGGAAGAAAAGAATAACGATACCCAAAACATCACCTACTTAGAGAAGCAGACCAAAAAGACCAAACGCAAGGCTTATTTAAAGACAAACCAAAAGGTCTTGATCGGGATCTGTGTCTCGCTTGCCCTCATTGCGATCATCGCAGTAGTGATCTGGCGCTTTGTTGCATCGAATAATGAGATCTATGCCAAAAGGATCGAAAGTAATGCCAATCGCTTAGATGCCTCTAATACAAGCGTTGTCTATATCAACGCAATGGGCGGTGTAAATGGCTTAGGTGATAACCTCAACGGGCAGTTAGACCTAAATTTCAGTGATGTCTTCAAGGTCCAAGAGGGCTCTAACTTTACGGTCGCACTTAAAAACGACGGTACATTAGAGGCAGCCGGATTAGATTCATCTTTGATGAAAGAATTAGAAAAGCTTGAAGGGATCGTCGATATAGCTGCTGGCAATTCTGAGATCATGGCTTTAGATGAGCACGGCAAGATCCATTGTATCGGAACTGATGACTACTGTGATTTTAAGAGCGATAAGCGCTATACCCGGGTCTTTGCGACCTATGATGCCTATTTTGCCCTTGATACTGACGGGGTACTGTATTACGATGGAGAATTTGCCGGAGCCTCGCGCTTAGATGGTGTCAAAGATGTCAAAGATGTCGCAGCCAATCAGAATATGCTGGCTTACGTCACAAGTGATGGCCGGGTCTTTGCCCAAAGTACAAGCGGGACGTTAGGCGATGTCTCATCTTGGAACAACATCGTCGAGATCGCGATCGGCCTTAACTATATCGCTGGTTTAGACGCTAATGGCCAGGTGTATTTCGCCTCGCTTGAAGAAGATGCCTATAATTTCCACGCCGAGACCTTCAGCAAGGTCGAAACGATCGATGGTGGGGAAGATTACTTTGTTGCCTATGATGGTATGAAGGTCATCGGGATCGGCAATGATGAATATAAACAGTTTGAAAATGTCGAGATTGAGCTAAAGACCCTTGACAGCGTCGAGAATATCAGCGTCGAGGTAAATGCCGAAAAGATGGTCCTTGAGATCAGCTTTGACGAGGTCGCCAACGCACAAAGCTACGAGATGACCTTTAATGAAGAGACTTATACTTCGACGACCAATCTCTTTGAGGTCAGCTATGCCAATTTACAAGATGGCTATGACTATAAGATCGACATCATCGCTAAAGGTGATGCAAAAGAGTACAACGATTCTTTATCGACCACCTTTATCTATACTTTTGAATATCCGATCCTAGAAGATAAGATCATCTTATCAGGAATGGTTGGCATGGACAGGGAGAATCTTGAGCGCTATTTGACAGAAAACGGTGCCACTAGCGCTAATATCAGCGCTGAAGCCGATAGTGGTTGTGATCCCGCCACTCAAAAAGAAGGTCAGGTTACAGCTGTCAGCGGATTAAATGATGGTGAAGAGATCACCCGCAAGGATCTCGCTGAAAGAAAGATCACTTATAAGTATTGTGTATTCGAAGATGCAGGAGAAGACAATAATGAAGATATGGCAGATTAAGAATCGTCCCAAGACTTTAATACTCAGTGATGAAGAATTGATTATAGCGATCAAAAAAGGTTTGCTTAAGGGTGAAGATGTCTTGATTAGTACGGAACTTGAAGAAGAAGTTGCGATCAAAGACACGGTCTATGAGATCTATCTGAGAAAGCAAGATTAAAAGAAAGAGAGTTGTTTTATGCGTATCTATAACAGCAAGAGCCTGAAGGTTGAAGAATTTAAACCGATCAAAGAGGGCGAAGTATCGATGTACGTGTGCGGACCGACCGTCTATAGCGACATGCATATCGGAAATGCCCGTCCCATGGTCGTCTTTGACACTTTGAAGCGCGTTTTTGAGGCCTTAGGCTATAAAGTGAAATATGTTTCTAATTACACCGATGTCGATGACAAGATCATTAATGAGGCCTCTAAAAAAAATATCAGCGAACTTGAACTCACCAACGAGATGATCGAAAGGGTCAAAACGATTCGCGAGCTATTAAATGCCAGCGATCTTTATAAGACCCCGCGGGTAACTGAAACCATGGAAGATATCGAGGCCTTTATTGAGGAACTCGTCATGAATGGCTATGCATATCAGGTCGGCGGCGATGTCTATTTCAGGACCGCCAGCATTAAAGACTATGGTCTTTTAGCTAATCAGAAGATCGAAGACTTTAAGGTCGGGGCGAGGATCGAAGAAAACACCAATAAGGAGTCACCGCTTGATTTTACGCTTTGGAAGAAAACGGAAACCGGGATCCGTTGGCCCTTTAAGTATTCTTTGGGAAGACCGGGCTGGCATACTGAGTGTGTCGTCATGATCAAAAAAGAGTTGGGCGATGTGATCGATATTCATGGTGGTGGCAAGGACTTGCGCTTTCCACACCACGAAAATGAAAGAGCACAAGCCCGAGCCTTATATGGTACGGACCTGGCCAATTACTGGGTGCATAACGGCATGATCGATATCGAAGGCGTCAAGATGTCAAAATCTTTAGGCAACTTTATCACGGCTCAAAAGGCTATCGAGGCCTATGGCGCCATGACGATCCGCTGGCTTCTTTTGTCCAACCACTACCGCGATGACATCAATATTTCATCTGCTACCTTGGAGGCTGCTCAAAAAGAATTAGACCGCTCTTTAAGCGCCATTAAGCAAGCCTCTTTAAAGCTTTCTTTAAATTCATACGAAGGAAAAGAGCGTGAAAAGAAAAGTTATGACGCGTTTATAAATGCCATGGAAGACGACTTAAATACTCCCAATGCCTTTAGCGTCGTCTTTGAAGTGACCAAAAGGATCAACACGCAAGTCCGTCAAAAAGAAGGCGACCTGAATGCCTTAAGCAGGGATCTTGAAAGCCTCAAGGCTATGCTAGATATCCTTGGCATACGCTATCATGAGGTGCATTTAGATAAAGAGGATCGCGATCTTTATGATGCTTGGCAAAAAGCGAAAGAAGCCAAGGACTTTTCAAAGGCTGATGAGTATCGTCAGGTCTTAAAGGAAAGAGATCTGCTTTGATGAGGGCTAAAGATCTAAGTGGAGCGGATCTTAGTTATTTAGGTGATGCCGTCTTTACGCTTTTAGTTAAAGAAAGACTTTTAGAAAAAGGTCTTAGAAAGATTAAAGACTTGCAGAAGGACTCGATCTCTTTTGTGAGTGCTAAAGGGCAAGCGGGGATCATCGAAGATCTTTTGAAACGCGATTATTTTAGCCAAGAGGAGCTTGAATACTATCGCAAGGGGCGCAACTCCATCACCCATATCCCGCGTAATTCTGACCTTCAGACTTACGCCAGTGCCAGCGGTTTTGAGTCCCTAGTGGCCTATTTATATTTAGAAGATAAAAAACGCTTAAAAGCGTTGATGGACGAGATATTATGAGTGAATACATCTATGGTCGAAACGCCATCAATGAGGCGATCAAGACCGGGCGCGTCTTAGAACTGTATGTGATCGAAGAAGTGCTGCGCAAAAACAGGTTTAGTGTCAAGACGACGATCAAAAAAAGAGCGGAGCTTGACAAGATGACAAATGGTGCCAATCACCAAGGGATCGTGGCTAAAGTAAAAAGTTATCCACATTATGAACTTAAAGATATCATCAAAAAAGAAAAGGGGCTCATCGTGATCTTAGATGGGATCGAGGATCACCAAAACCTTGGGGCTATCATCAGGACCTGTGATTGCGCCGGGGTCGATGGCATCATCTATCGTCGCCATCATGGCTTAGGCCTAAATGCTACGGTGGCCAAGATCGCTTCAGGGGCCTTAGAGTATGTCAAGGTTTGTGAAGTGACAAATCTTTCAAGAGCGATCGATGAGCTTAAGGCGGCGGGTTATTGGGTATATGGAACCGATGCGAGCGCTGAGAGCTACTATAATGAAGTCCCCTATGACCGCAATGTCGTCTTGATCATCGGTTCAGAGGGCAAGGGCATCTCGAGCCTAGTCGCTAAAAAATGCGACTACATGATCAAACTGCCGATGCACGGTCACATCAATTCCCTAAATGCCTCTGTGGCAGCAGGGATCTTTATCTATGAAATAATCCAAAACCAGAAATAATATCCACATTTGTGGATAATTTTTCTTCTTTCAGGTCAAGTTTTGAACGTCTCTTGGCGCTTAAGACCTTTCTTTTTCTTTGATAATAAAGGCATGGAAAAAGAACTCTTAGAAGAAATCAAAAGTGGAAAAGATGAAGCTTTCAAGGAATTTATCGAATTATATCGTCCCATGATCCTAAGCATTATCAAAAGGATCGCCCAGTTTTATGGCAGTGATTTTAAGATCGATCACAGTGATCTTTTACAAGAAGGGCTGATCGCCTTGTATGATGCAGCCATGTCTTATCGCGATGATGGCAAGGCGAAGTTTTCAACTTATGCCTATACCATTATTTATCGCCGCTTGAGCAAGTACTACCACAGCCAAATAGCGATCTACACCCACGAAGGACATTCTTTAGATCATGAGCGCTACGAAAATAAGGAGATCATGCCAAGCGAGCGCTACTATGATAACCCGGCTCAGATGTTCCTTTTAAAACAGACCCTCGACTTTGCGTCAAACTTTTATAAAGGTCTCACGCCCTTAGAAAAGAAGATCTTAGAACTGCATGATCAAAAGTATTCCTATAAAAGAATTGCAGAACTTTTGGGGATCAAAGAAAAAAGAGTCGACTACCTTTTAAGCAAGATCAAAACGCGTTATAAATCGCGTCTTGACATTTAAAGGGCTTGTGCTATGATTTAGATGGTTATTAAGGCGAACTTAATAACTTTTTAATTAGGAAAGGAAGGGATAATATGCCAAGCAAAAATCGCGTCATCTTAACTTGTACGGAATGTTTGTCGCGCAATTATTCCGTCTATAAAAATAAGAAGACTGCAACCAAGCGCTTGGAGCTCATGAAGTATTGCAAGCGCTGTGGCAAACATACTTTACACAAGGAAACGAAGTAGGAGGATATCTATGAAGTGGTTTAGCTTAAATGGGATCGTCAAAGAGATCAAGAAGATCAGATGGCCTAACAAGAGCGATATGGTGACAAACTCTGTTCAAACTGTCATTATCATTGCCTTTTTTGCCCTGTTCTTCTTGCTTTGTGAAGTCGTTATCAGCTTGATCTTAAAAGCGATAGGAGTAATTGCCTAATGGAACAAGCTAAGAAAGAATGGTATGTCGTAAATACCTATGCCGGTCATGAGAACCGCGTAAAGGACAATCTTGAGAAGCGTCTTGAGACAATGGGCATCGCCGACAATCTTTTCCAGATCGTCGTAGCCGAAGAGACTCAGGTCGAAGTAAAAAATGACAAATCCAAAGAAGTAGTCAAGAATATTTTCCCAGGCTATCTCTTTGTTGAGATGATTATGACCGATGAGGCCTGGTATGTCGTAAGAAATACCCCCGGAGTCACAGGATTCATCGGATCATCAGGCGGTGGTGCTAAACCTTTCCCGGTCGCCAAAGAAGAAATGGAGAGCATTTTGCGTCGCATCGGCAAGTCTGACAAAAAGATCGAGGTCGACTTCAGAGTGGGCGATACGGTCAGAGTTGTCTCTGGACCCTTCAGTGGCATGGAAGGTGTGGTCGATTCCATGAATGATCAAATGCAGGTCGCGACAGTCCTCATTATCTTGTTTGGACGTGAGACCCCGACTGACTTTAGTTATCTCGATCTAAAGCTCGCAGATTGACCCAAGTTATATAGACAAAAGGAAGAGGCTTGTGCTAAGATATATGCGTTATAGTCTCCCCTTGGAGTCTTTAACCGCTCAAAAAAGGTCTTAAAAGCCCTTCGGGCTTACCTTATTGGCGCGTCTTTAAACTTTAAAAAGGAGGTGCAACATGTACGCAATTATTGAAACTGGCGGCAAGCAATTAAAGGTTGAAGAAGGATCTGCTATCTTCACTGAAAAGCTTGATGTCAACGTTGGTGAAACTTATGTCTTTGACAAGGTCGTGGCCTTAGACAAAGACGGCTTTAAGCTTGGTACTCCTTATGTGGAAGGAGCTAGCGTTAAGTGCAAAGTAGAAAAGCAAGGCAAGGAAAAGAAGATCGTCATCTTCAAGTACAAGGCTAAGAAAGGTTCTACTCGTCGCAAACAAGGTCATCGTCAGCCATACACAAAGTTAGTTGTCGAAAGTATTGACCTATAATGATCAAAGTGCAGATCATTAAAGAAGATGATAAGGTCATGCTTAGTGTAAAGGGGCATGCTGGATATGCTGATAAGGGTGAAGACATTGTCTGCGCCGGTGTATCGGCGATCATCTTCGGACTTATGAACGCGCTTGATGAAAAGATAGCAAAGATAAAAGTCGATGAAAATGACATTACAATCAAGATCTTAAAAGAAGATCTTAAGACCAGTCATTATATGGAGCTAGCTATCTTGCAGCTTAGGACCATGGAAGAGAGCTATGGTCAATTTATCAAGATCCAAGAAAGGAGAACATCATGAAATACATTTTAGATCTTCAGTATTTCGCTTCGAAAAAAGGTGTCGGTTCTACCAAGAACGGTCGTGATTCTCATTCCAAGCGATTAGGAGCTAAAAAAGCCGACGGCCAATTTGCCACAGCAGGTTCGATCCTTTACCGTCAAAGAGGAACTAAGATCCACGCGGGTGAAAACGTTATGCGTGGTGGTGATGACACATTGTTCTGCACAATTGATGGTATCGTCAAGTTTGAACGTTTAGGCAAGACAGGTAAGAAAGTTTCTGTTTATCCTGTAGCGTAAATTAAAGGGCTCTTAAAAGGGCCTTTATTTTTTTGAGGTTAGCTATGTTTATTGATAAAGTTAAATTAAATCTAAAAGCGGGTGACGGGGGCGATGGGCTAGTTGCCTTCCGCCGCGAGAAATATGTACCCTTGGGCGGTCCAGCCGGGGGCGATGGCGGCGATGGGGGGTCGATCGTCTTTGTGGTCGACACCAACAAATCGACTCTTTTAGATTTGCGATATACAAAATTTATTAGGGCTAAAGACGGTGAAAAGGGCAAGACCAAGCGCATGCATGGTGAAAGTGCCGAAGATGTTTTGATCAAGGTACCCTTAGGAACGACCGTCCGAGATCTTAAAAGTGGCGAGCTCATCGCCGATCTTTGCGAAAAGGACGAAAGAGCGATCATCTGTAAAGGCGGCAAGGGTGGTTTGGGCAATTATCACTTTGCCAGCGGACGAAACAGCGCTCCTGAATACGCCAAGATGGGGCAGATGGGTGAAGAGAAGATGGTGGAGATCGAACTTAAACTTTTGGCTGATGTGGGCCTTGTGGGTTTCCCCAGCGTTGGCAAATCGACCTTCCTTAACATGGTCTCTAAGGCCCGCCCGGAAATTGCCGACTACCACTTTACGACTTTAAGACCTTATTTGGGTTTAGTATCTAATCCTGACGGTTTTTCTTTTGTCATGGCCGACCTTCCCGGCCTCATTGAAGGAGCCTCTCAAGGAAGGGGCTTAGGCCATGAATTTTTAAGGCATATTGAAAGATGCCGCGTTATCGTTCATGTGCTTGATATGGGAGCGGAAGATGGCAGAGACCCCTTGGAAGATTTTAAGATCATCAATCATGAATTATCTTCGTATGACAGCGAGCTTTTAAAAAGACCGATGGTCATCGTCGCCAATAAGATGGATCTAGAAAAGGCTGAAGATAATCTAAAACGCTTTAAAAAAGCCTATCCTGATATTAAGGTCTTTGAGACGATGACGATGGCCAACGAGGGCTTACAGGAAGTTTTATATTACGTTGAAGAACTTTTGAAGAAAACGCCAAGTTTCGCGCTTAAAAATGAAGAAAAGAAGGAAATTGCGCACTATACCCTGTCAAAGAAAGACGATGAGTTTAGGATCATCAACGAAGGCGGTCATAATTGGCGCGTGGAAGGTGAGAAGATCAAGCGAATCTTTGAAAATGCTGACTTAAGAAGTGAAGAGGGCATCTATCGCTTTTCACGTATTCTCAAGAATATGAAGGTCGACGAAAAATTAAGAGAAGCCGGCTGCTTAGATGGCGACAGCGTCTATATTGAAGATTACGGCTTTATCTTTGAGGAAGAAGAATGATGAAAAAGATCAAGATGCGTGAGATGTTGAGGCTTTCCTTCGGGGAAGAAGTCGGCAACTCGACAAGTCATGGTGTGATGGCGCTTTTGTATCTTTTAGCTCTGCCCTTTGTCTCGGTCTATACCTATACTAAGGGCGGGGTGATCTATTGTCTTGGTGCCAGCGTCTATATGATCTCGATCTTTTTGATGTTTCTGACATCGACGATCTATCATGCCATGGAATTTGGCTCAAGCCAAAAATATGTCTTGCGCAAGCTTGATCACTGCTTCATCTATTTAGCGATCGCCGGCACTTATACCCCAGTCCTTCTTATGGTGATAAGGGGCACTTGGGGCATCGTCCTTTTAGTTTTGGAGTGGGCGGCAGTTTTAGCAGGTGTTTTAATGACCAGTATTTCAAAATATCATCATCGCATCTTAAGCATGGTGATTTATGTGGTCATGGGTTGGACGGCGATCATTATCGCGCCGGCCTTATATCACAAGGGTCTTATCTTTTTCCTTTTGATCCTTTTGGGTGGGATCTTTTATACCCTGGGCCTTATCTTTTATGCCAAAAAATATCCCTTTGCCCACTTTGTCTGGCATATCTTTATTATTTTGGCATCGATTGCCCACTTTATTGCGATCGTCTTTTTTATTTAGGAATGTCATAGAGATTTGACTATAATATATTAGGAGAAAAGAGATATGATAGGTTTTATTTCAGGGAAAGTTGTGGCGTATGGGAATGATTTTGTCCTCCTTGATCATAAGGGAATTGGTTTTCGCATCAACTTCTATCGGCCGGAAGTCTTAAAGGTCAATGAAGAGATCACCATTTACACTTATATGAATGTCAGGGAAGATGAGATCAGCCTCTATGGATTTTTGAATCTGGAAGACTATGATCTTTTTATCAAGCTGATCGGCGTCAAAGGGTTAGGTCCAAAGACGGCAGCGACAATCATTGCCTATGGCGAAAGAGAAAAGATCATCATTGCGATCGAAAACAGCGATACGGCCTTTATCAAATCGCTCCCTGGTATTGGAGCCAAGACGGCTTCACAGATCATTCTCGACTTGAAGGGCAAGCTCGTGACCACCGAAGTCAAAGGTGAAGAAAAGATATCTCCAAAGCTTAATGACGTCATTGGAGCGCTCAAGAACCTCGGCTATAAACAAAGCGAGATCACTCCGGTCATCAATAAGATCAAAGACGAAGATTTGAGCATTGATGAGTATATCCGCAAAGCCCTGAAGCTCCTTTTGAAAAATAGGTAGATTATGTTAGAAGAAAGATTATTATCACAAGAAAAAGAAGCCGGTGACGACGATCTCAAATTAAGACCACAGTGTCTTGATGAATATGTTGGACAAAGTGCTTTAAAAGAGAATCTTGGCGTCTTTATCAAGGCCGCTAAAATGCGTGACGAGTCTTTGGATCACGTCCTTTTATATGGACCACCAGGCCTTGGTAAGACGACCATGGCCTATATCTTGGCTAATGAAATGGGCACCAGAGTCAAGGTCACAAGCGGACCATCGATCGAAAGAAGCGGTGATCTGGCAGCAATCCTTTCAACCTTAGAACCCGGCGATATCCTCTTTATCGATGAGATCCACCGCTTGCCTAAAGCGATCGAAGAGGTCTTATATCCTGCCATGGAAGATTATTGTATTGATATTGTCATGGGAAAAGATGCCTCCTCGCGCTCAATCAGATTAGACCTACCGCCTTTTACACTAGTTGGCGCAACAACTAGAGCAGGTGATATCTCTGCACCGCTTCGCGACCGTTTTGGGATCATTTCAAAGCTTGAATACTACTCTAATGAAGAATTGGAGACGATCTTAAAAAGGACGGCCCGGGTCTATGATACAAAGGCACAAGAAGAAGCACTTAAAGAAATCGCTAAGCGTTCCCGTGGCACGCCGCGTATCGCCAATCGTCTATTCCGGCGGGTGCGTGACTTTGGCCTAGTTTTGAATGATGGCATCATCGACCAAAAGTTAGCTGATGAAGCCCTGAATCGTTTAAAAGTCGATTCTCTAGGTTTGGATAGCGTCGATATTCGCTATTTGCGCGGGATCATCGAACGCTTTAATGGCGGGCCAGTTGGTCTAGAGGCCCTGGCGAGTGCCATTGGCGAAGAGACGATGACCCTTGAAGATGTCTATGAACCCTATCTTTTACAGATCGGTTTTATCAACCGCACCCCAAGAGGCCGTGTAGCGACCGCTAAAGCTTATGAACATTTAAAGATCACGACGTCCGACGCCTTATTTTAGGTCACAAACGTGATCTTTTTTGTTAAGATAAGACTATGTACTACACTTTGACTTTTAATCCCAGCTTGGATCATTATGTATGGTTTAAGACCGCGCTTTTAGAAGGTGCGATCTTACGCCCTTTTCAAAGTGCGCTCAAGGTTGGGGGCAAGGGCTTAAATATCAATCAAAACTTCGCGAAACTAAAGATCCCTTCAAAATCTTTCGTGTTTTTAGCGGGCGATGTCGGTCAGATGATCTATAATAAGATCTCAAAAATTCCTATGATCGAGACCGAAGCTTTTTGGATCAAAGGTGAATCACGAATCAACACAAAGATCCTCGGCGAGAAAGAGACAGCAATCAATGAGCCCGGACCCTTGATTGATGAAGGTGCGAAAAGAGAACTTTTAAAGAGCTTAAAAAAACTTGATGTCAATGATTTTCTCATTATTGCGGGCAGCTTGGCATTTAATGTTGACCTTAATTATCTTTTAGAAATAAAAAGTACCTGCAAGGCTAAACTGGTCTTAGATATCCCTAATCTAAGTTTTTTGGATCTTTCGAGATTGAAACCAGATCTCATCAAACCCAATCTAGAAGAATTAGGGGCTATTTTTGAAGAAGAAGTGTCCATAGATAATTATCGTTGTTATACAAGAAAATTGATCACAGCAGGAGTAAAAAGCGTTCTTTTATCACTTGGCGAAATGGGCTCGTACTTTGAGTCAGACAAAGAAGCGATATGGGCTAAAGGCCCCAAGGTAAAGGTCGTCTCAACAGTGGGTTGTGGCGATACACTTCTATCTTATTTTTTAGCCTTTTCACCAAAAGGGACTAAGAAAGGCCTGATCATGGCAGAGGCAGCAGGGAGGACAAAGGTCCAAAGTGTCGATCTAGTCGAATTGGAAGATGTTTTGAGAATGAGCGAAAGAATTGAACTGTTTTAACCGTTTGTTTACATAGATCTTACATCATTCCGCTATAGTATAGGTATGACAGGGGTTATCATTTATTCCAGTGTTTATGGCACTGGCAAGACTTATGCTTATAGATTGAGGTCTTTATCTAAATTCGATCTTTTTTCTTATGACGAAATAAAAGATCTCGATCACTATGATACCATCATCTATATCGGCTCTATCTATGCAGGTATCGTCAAAGGGATGAGGGGTGTTTTTAAAAGGATCGATCCACAAGATAAGAAGCTCATTTTGATCACAATAGGAATTGTTGATCCTATGAACAAAGAGAATCAAGACAATATCAAAAACAATATAAAGGCATTGGTTTCAAATGCTGTTTATTCAAAATTAAAGATCTATCATTTAAAAGGAGCCATTGATTACCAAAAACTTTCCCTAAAACATCGCTTCCTCATGTATCTTATCTATAAAAAAGCCAGCAAGAGTGACCCGAATAAACAAAGTTCTGAAGAAAAAGCGATCCTTGAGACCTATAAAAAAACGCTCTCCTTTGTTGATTTTGATGAATTGAAAAAGATATGGGAAGAAATATATGCAGATATTAACTGATGAGATGCTGAAAAGTGAGGTTGGGGGAAACTACTTGGCTCTTGTTTTTGTTCCATTGATCATCTTGGTGATCGTCTTAGCACTTTTGATCCGTTTTTATTTGCTCAAACGCGATGCTAGATGGAGGAATCGCATTATTGTCACTTTGATCATCATGGTTATTTTGGTCACCCTATCACCGTTTATCTTTCGCCATTTCTCAAGTACAGACTGGTATTTGAGCGAAGCGAAGATCAAGGATCTTTATGTCGAAAGAAACGCGGGCGAGGCCGGAAGTAATCACATGAGGTATTTTGTAGAAGTCGGAAGTGATGAAGTCATGGTATATAGAGGACTATATGAGCGTTTGTCGATCGGCGATGAGGTCTTTGTCTTGAATAATGAAAGTGGTGATGCGCTTATGATTTATCCAAAAGATGACTATCGTTATGAAGGCAATCGTTTAAGAATTGTCAACTAATCCCACAAGCACTAAAAAAGCCCCATTTTAGGAGCTTTGTGAACATAACATGGAGCAGGTGATGAGAATCGAACTCACGTAGTCAGCTTGGAAGGCTGAAGTTCTACCATTGAACTACACCTGCAAGTTAAATAATGAGTGGTGTCCCGGAAAGGAATCGAACCTTCGACCCTCTGATTAAAAGTCAGATGCTCTACCGCCTGAGCTACCGGGACAGCATGGCTGGGATGGCTGGGTTCGAACCAGCGAAATGACGGAGTCAAAGTCCGTTGCCTTACCACTTGGCTACATCCCAAAAAGTGGTGGAGAGGGGCAGATTCGAACTGCCGAACCCGTAGGGAGCTGATTTACAGTCAGCCGCGTTTAGCCACTTCGCTACCTCTCCAAAAAGAATGGTGCCGACTATAGGACTTGAACCCACAACCTACTGATTACAAATCAGTTGCTCTACCAATTGAGCTAAGTCGGCACATGGTGGAGGTTAACGGGCTCGAACCGCTGACCCTCTGCTTGTAAGGCAGATGCTCTCCCAACTGAGCTAAACCTCCAGTTACCTTCAAGGCTTACTGATTTTAGCATAATTTTTAAAGGCTCGTCAATACTTAAAATATAATAAACATTATTTTAATGTTTGTAATGTATAACGTTATTGTGCTAATCTATAAACAAAGAGGGAGGACTTCATCATGAACTATGCTATTGCGATCGATATCGGCGGCTCTAATACCCGGGTAGCGCTCGTTAGTGAAAACTATGAGATCATCAAGCGGGAGCAATTTAAAACTGATATCAATAGCCCCGAAAAGACGATCCAAGAGATCAAAAGAATAATCGAGAACTTTAACACTAAAGCCCAGGGCATCGGCTTGTCTTGTCCGGGGCCACTAGATCTTTTAAACGGAGCGATTCTTGTGACCACTAATCTCAATGAGCCCTGGTATAATTACCCAATTTCCAAAGCCTTAAAAGAAGCGACCGGCCTTGAGGTCTATCTTGAAAACGATGCGAATCTGGCAACTTTGGCCGAAAGCGTCATCGGACAGGGCAAAGATTATCGCTATGTCCAGTTTTTAACGGTCTCAACAGGTTTGGGATCAGGACTTGTCATTGACAAAAAGATCTATATCGGGGCCCATGGCTTTGCCCATGAGATCGCGCACCTTCCTGTATGGCGCAATGGTCCATCGCACGGCATGATCAAGCCCGGTGGGATCGAGGCGATCAGCTCTGGTACGGCAATCGAAGAAAGGGCGCGCAAGGCGGGACTTGATGTCAAACACGCTGGCGAAGTCAATGACTTAGCTTTAAAGGGCAATGCGATTGCCATGGAAATCATGGAAGACGCCAAAGAATACTTAGCCAATACGATCGCCATCATTTATTCCTTCATCGATCCTGAGATCGTAATTTTAGGAGGAAGCGTCGCCCTTAAGATCGAAGGTTTTGTTGAAGATGTCGAAAGAAGAGTCAAGACCAAGGTCTTTGATCCTTTGATTCCTTATGTCAAAGTCGTTAAAACGGATCTGAATGAAGATAGCGGACTTTTAGGAGGAGCATGTCTTGTCTTCTTTAAAGAAAGCAAATAAAGCTTTAGGGTATATCATAATAGGCATTGCGATATTATGGTTTTGCTATCTAGGTGCTAGTTATCTTGATTATAAACTTCATTACGATGAGTATCTGACGACATCTTTTCCCTGGTATGCGGGTGCTATATTATATGGCTATCTGGCTTTAGGACTAGTCTTGGTCCTTACTATTTTAAAACTTATTCTTAAAAGAAAAATGCGGAGCAAATAGCCCGCATTTTATCATTGCATCGCTTTGACCATGAGACTTGAGATAAGCTTTGTATATTCAACTGGATCTTCGATCTTAAAGCCGGCAATAAGCAAGGCTTGATCATATAAGACCTTGGCATAATCTGTAATCTCTTCTTTAGCATCAAAGGTCTTTTTTAAGGCTTTAAAGAGTTCGTGATCGGGATTGATCTCAAGGATTCTCTTAGCCTTGATACCGGCATTTTGATTCATGTCATTTAAGACCTTTTCCATCTCTAATGATAAGCCGTCATCAGAGACCAGGCATACCGGGTGCGATTTTAAGCGCGCGCTTAAGCGTACCTCATCGACCTTGCCGTCAAGCGAAGTCTTGATCGTCTCTAAGATATCCTTGTTGTCTTCGTTTTCCTTTTTGGTCTTTTCTTTTTCATCTTCACTTTCAAAGTCGACATCACCCTTGTTGATGGACTTGAAGGGATGGTCTTCATAGCTCATGAGGATGCTGGCCATGAATTCATCAACATTTTCAAGGAAATAGAGAACTTCATAGCCTTCGTCCAACAATCGTTCGATCTGTGGCATAGCCTTGATCTTTTCAATGCTGTCACCTACGGCGTAGTAGATGTCCTTCTGGTTCTCTTTCATTCTTGAGACATACTCTTTTAAGGTCGTGTACTTGTCTTCTTTAGATGATTTAAATAGCAAGAGGTCAATAAGGACATCCTTATTTTGACCATAGTTTTCATAAGCGCCGAATTTTAATTGCGCCCCGAATTCCTTGAAGAACTTTTCATAGTCTTCACGCTCGTCTTTGAGCATCTTCTCTAAAGTTGACTTGATCCTCTTGTCGATCGACTTTTTGATCATTGCCATCTGATGGTCTTGTTGGAGGATCTCTCTTGAGATGTTGAGACTGATGTCATCACTGTCGACTAGACCTCTGATGAAACGGAAGTAGTCTGATACGAGCTCCTTGGCCTCGTCTTTGATAAAGACGCCTTTAGAATAAAGCTTGAGACCGAGTTTATAGTCGGTTGTGTAATAGTTATAGGGGGCAATGGAAGGAATGTATAAAAGGGCGGTGTAGGAGGTATTTCCTTCTACGCTGTAGTGGATCGTCTTAAGAGGCTTGTTGTAGTCATAGAAGCTTTGCATATAAAACTCCTCATAGTCCTCTTCTTTGATATCCTTTTTATTCTTTTTCCAAAGCGGGATCATGGAATTGATCGTCTTATTTTCGACTTCGGTCTTGGTCTCGCCTTCTTTTTCGGTTGCTTTGGTGACCTCGACCTCCATCTTGATCGGATAGCGAATGAAGTCGGAATATTTCTTGATCAAAAGCTGCAGTTCATCTTTATCGAGATATTTAGAATACTTAAATTCTTCATTGTCTTCTTTGATATGTAGGACGATTCTTGTGCCAGTCTCTTCTTGGGTGTCGTTTTTGATCTCATAGCCCTCATTTGAGGTGCTCTTCCACAAGTAGGCCTTATCTTCCAAAACCTTCTTGGTGTGGACCTCGATCTGATCGGCGACCATAAAGGCACTGTAGAAGCCGACCCCGAATTGTCCGATGATGTCGACATCACCCTTATTTTCTAAGGCTTCTTTAAAGTCGAGTGAACCGCTTTTAGCGATCGTGCCAAGATTGTTATCAAGATCTTCCCTGTTCATGCCGATCCCATTGTCGCTGATCGTCAAAAGTCGATTTTTGGCATCGACGCTGATCTCGATATGCGGATCGTTTTCTTTGACATCGCTACTTGTCAAAGACAGATAGTGTAGCTTATCAAGGGCATCAGAGGCGTTAGAGATGAGTTCTCTTAAAAAGATGTCCTTGTTGGTATAGATGGAATTTGCCATCAAGTCTAAAAGACGTTTTGATTCTGTTTTAAACTGTTTAATTGCCATTAAAATCACTCCTTTAGCACTCTACTCTTTAGACTGCTAATATATAATAGCACTTGTTTAAAACTTTGACAATGAAATTAACTTTTCGACTATAATAAAGGCATGGCTAAAGAAATCGTTTTAACCGTCATGGGCGCTCTTGTTAAAGGTGACAGCTTACTAGTCCAAAACAGAACTAAGACAGATTGGCCCGGGCTCACGCTTGCCGGCGGGAAGGTCGAAGATAAAGAAAGCATAAAGGAAGCGATTAAGCGCGAATTCTTGGAAGAGACTGGTCTAGAAGTAAAGGATTGGCACTTTGAAAACTATATCGAGTGGAATATTAAAGGTCAGCGCCATCTGTGCCTGCTTTTTAAGGCTTTTGAATTTAAGGGCACACTAATACAAGCAACAAGCGAAGGCGCTAATCTTTGGCTAAAGATCAAAGAAATTAAAGATGCGGGTAATTTTTCGGATGATTTTGATAAGATCTTGGATCTTTTAAAGATAGATTGGAGATAGGAAAATGGCAATTAAAGGTAAGATCAATATGCAAAACGGGCAAACGATAAGCTTTGAGCTCTATAAAGAATATGCCCCTAATACCGTGGATAATTTTGTAAAGCTGGCAAGATCGGGATTCTATGATGGCTTGACCTTTCATCGCGTAATCCCGGGTTTTGTCTCGCAAGGCGGCGATCCCTTGGGCAATGGCATGGGTGAATTAGATTACCTCATTAAAAATGAAAATGAAGGAAATCCCTTAAAACATATACCAGGGGCGATCGCCATGGCGCACAGAGGCAAAGATACGGCCAGCTGCCAATTTTATATTTGCCATGAGGCCCAACCGCATTTAGATGGCGATTATACGGTCTTTGGCATGGTCACAGATAATTTAGAAGCCGTGAGAAAGATGAAGCCGGGCGATGTCATGGAAAGCGTAGTAATCGAAGATGAAGAATAAGTTCTGGTATTCCTATTTGATGATCGGGGCAGGGTCTTTGATCTATGCCCTAGCGACCAATCTGTTTTTGGTGCCGATGGGCTTATATAACTCTGGGACGATGGGAGCAGCCCAGATTGTGCGAAGCCTCATTCACTTCGACCTCAATTTCGATGTCGCCGGTATCATCAACCTCATGATCAATATTCCCTTGCTTACGGCGGCTTATTTTAAGCTCAATCCCTCTTTTGTAAAAAAGACGATTTTTTCGGTTGTTGTTCAAACGATCAGTTTTTCTCTTATTCCGATCGATGCGATCCTTAAGGAGCGCCTTGCTTCGATCTTGGTCGGATCGCTGGTCGGAGGCTTTGGGGTCGGCCTTATTTTGGTCCACCGTGGCTCAAGCGGTGGGACAGATGTCGCCAGCATGCTTCTCATGAAAAAGTGGCCGAAACTCTCGGTCGGGCGTTTTACTTTAGGTTTCAACGCTGCGATCTATGCTCTTTGTGCTATCCTTTTCAATCTTGAAACAGCGATCTATTCCATTTTGATGGCAGCGATCTTCTCATTTGTCGTCGATCGTCAGCACTTACAAAATATCGATGTCAATGTCATGGTCTTTACTAAAAATAGAGAGATCAAAAGAATGATCATCAATGACCAGCACCGTGGCGTCACCTATTGGAAGGGCCAGGGGGCCTATACGGATACGGAGACTGAAGTGCTTGTGACGATCGTTTCCAAATTTGAGGTCCAGGAATTAGAGACCCGCATCAAAAACATGGATCCGCATGCCTTCATTATTGTTTTAGACAATGCATCAGTCATGGGCAATGTGGAAAAACGTTTGATTTAATTACTGACTAGCTAATTATTAAAGAAGTGAGTAGAATAGAATATATGAAAAAAGTAGCAATCTTAACTGATTCGGGTTGTGATATCGATGAAAAAACAGCCCGGGAATTAGGTATCTATGTCTTGAGAATGCCGATCATGATCGGCTCTAAAGAATATACGGAGGGCATTGACCTCGATCTAGAGGGCTTAAAAGAAGAATTAGCTAAGGGCCAGATGGCCAAGACGGCCCAAGCCTCGCCGGGTTCTTTGATCAAGATCTACAATAAGCTCTTAGAAGAATATGACGAGATTTTGCATATTCCTTTATCGAGCGGGCTAAGTGGCATGTATCAGACTTCTTTGATGCAGGCTAAGACTTTCGGCAACAGGATCGCTGTAGTCGATGCTAAGTGTGTCTGCTACCCCCTTACCAAGCTCTGCCTCGATGCCAAGAAGTTATTAGAGACAGGGAAGAGCGCTTTTGAAGTTAAAGATATTATTGAAAATAGCGGCAATATTTTGGAGGCTATCATCATACCCCGCGATATAACCTATTTAAAAAACGGCGGGAGAATCTCAAGTGCTGCGGCAGCTTTGGCCAATCTTTTAAAGATCGTCCCGGTCTTAAGCGTTTCAGAAGGCAAGATCGACGTGTATGACAAGGTACGCACGGAAAAAAGAGCCTTAAAGGTTGGCTTTGATGCGATCACAAAGGTCACGAACTATGAAGACTACTATTGGATGATCATTGAAGATGAATGCGATGATCTAAGAGATGAGATGAAAAAGAAACTTGAAGAAAAGACCCATCAAGAGGTTGAACTGCATGACTTTGGGGCAGTTATCTTATCTCATACCGGTCCAGGGGTCTTCGGCTTTGGTCATGTCAAAAAGCTCAAGGCATGAATATCTACTTGATTCCCAAAAACGTTAAAAGGATCAACATGCGCCTTAAAGACGGCGCACTTTTTGTGTCTTACCCCTATGTCTTAGATAAAGAAGAGGTAAAGAAATATGTTGATGCCAAGCTTCCTTATTTTCTCGAGGCCTTAAAGCGCTACGAGCGATCCTATCGCTATATTGGTTCAAGTATCTATCTCTTTGGAAAACCCTATGATCTTAAGTGCCTAAAAGATACAACAAACAAAGTCATCTTTAAAGATGGTGCTTTTTTAATATGCTATAAGGATCTATCAAAATGCGACATGATATTTTGCCAGCACTTTAAAAAAGAACTAGAGCGTTATGTCAAAATATACTATGAAGAATTTAAGACGGTCTTAAAAGATTACGGTATTAATTATGAAATCGGTTTTAAGTATCGCTATATGAATGGCTCATGGGGCGTATGCCGACCTAAAAGAAGGGAAATAACGATCAATTTGAGGCTTTTGCACTACCCTTTGGTCTGTCTTAAAAGTGTCGTTTATCACGAGCTCGTCCATCTCATCGTGCCAAACCATTCTAAACGCTTCTATGATATCTTAAGAACTAAGATGCCAGAATATGATAAGGCCCATGAAATGTTGCGCTAATGAAAATTTTTTCGGAAAGTTTTTAAGAAAATTTTTCTTGAACTTAACTTTCTTTAATGTCAAGCCTTGAGTTTCAAAATGTAAGCGGTTATAATCAAAGCATAGATAGGAGCTAAATATCATGAGAAAGACCAAAGGACTTTTAGAAACCAAAAATATTGTCTTAAAGCAAACTGGTTTTTCTTGTGAGTCTGGATTTCTTTTGAGGTGAGTGCGTTTGAGCATTCATTTTTTATTGTTTGACAGGAGGTAAAAGATTATGGATCAAACAGTCAACAAAGAATTTTTTGACGCCTGTGCCAGCGGTGATTATGCCAAGGTAGCGGCGACGATCGCCAAGGGCGCCGATGTCAACATGGTCAACGGCGACGGCCGCAGCGGATTGATGCGGGCTGCCAAAAGAGGTTATGAAGATATTGTCCGGATCTTATTAGATAATGGCGCCAGCACCAGGGCCCGTGACAAAAACAATAAGACGGCTTTAATGGGAGCAGCTAAAAAAGGCTATCTCAATATCTGCAAGATGTTATATGAAGCAGGAGCTGATGTTAATTCGCATGACAACAACGGCCGCACTGCCTTGATGCGCGCTGCTTTTTTAGGCAATCTCGATGTCGTTGAATTCTTAGTGGAAAAAGGCGCTGTCATCGATGCCCAGGATAATCGCGGGCGTACAGCCCTCATGGAAGCGGTCTTGGCCTTTAAGGTTGACTGTATCCACTATTTGATCAATGCCGGAGCTGATATCAATAAACAAGACAACAACGGTTGCACAGCCCTGATGAGAGCTAGCTATGGCGGCTATACCGATCTTGTCATCTTCCTTTTGAATAAGGGCGCGGATAAGGAGGTTGTCGATAATAATGGCAACAAAGCGATCCACTATGTCCGCACAGAATGTTTAGATGAATTAAAGAACCATTTGAAATAGGGAGATAAGATCATATGAAGGATTATTTAGCTAATGAAATAAGAAATGTCGTTTTACTCGGGCACTCAGGAGTTGGCAAGTCGACTTTGGTGGAGGCCAGCGAATACTTTGTCGGTGCGATCGACCGCATGGGCTCGGCCAAAGATGGCAACTCGACGGTTGACTTTGACCAAGAAGAAGTTAAAAGGGGCATGTCGGTCTTCACGGCCATCGCTCCTTGTGAATGGAAAGATAAGAAGATCAACTTTATCGATACGCCTGGATACTTAGATTATGAAGGCGAACTTTTAGCCGGTTTGTCGGTGGGGGATAATGCCCTCATCGTCGTCAGTGCTAAAGACGGGGTTGAAACCGGCACAGAAAAGGCGGTCAAGCTTGTCAATAAACAAAAAATGCCGACGATCTTCTTCATTAATAAGATCGATGAGGAACACGCCTCTTTTGATAAGACCTATAATGAGCTCCATGACCGTTTTGGCAAGAATGTCATTCCCTTTGAAGTACCAGTCGTTGAAAATGGCGAGGTCAAAGGATCGATCAATATCTTAAGACATAAGACCTGGTATTATAGTGATAAATCGACACCTGCCGATGTCCCAGAAGCCTATAAGGACATCGTTGATAATTACTACAATCAAATCGCTGAAGCGATCGCTATGACCGATGATGAGCTTATGGAAAAATTCTTCTCAGGTGAACCCTTCAGTGAAGAAGAATTGGCCAAGGGTCTAAGGATCGGTGTTAGAAATGGTGATATTCGCCCGGTATACTGTGGCAGCGCTCTAAATTGCACCGGCATCGAAAGACTTTTGGATCTCATCAGCGAATATTTCCCTGACTATGCCGAAAAGGGTACGGTTAAAGCTCATGACAAAGAAGGAAAAGAAGTGCTTATGGAGACCAACGAGTCGGAGAAGTTCTCGGCCCGGATCTTTAAGACGATCATCGACCCCTTTGTCGGTCGCATCTCTTATCTAAAGGTCATGAGCGGAGTCATGACTTCCGATTCGCAGATCTATAACTCCAATAAGGAACAGGCTGAAAAGATCAATCAGATCTATATCGTCAAAGGCAAAAACCAAGTAGCTGTCGGCAAACTCTTTACCGGTGATATCGGTTGTGTCGTCAAACTTCAATATACTTCTACTAATGATACTTTAGCTACCAAGGAAATGCCGATCATGTATGATCCAATCACTTTCCCCAAGGCCCAATTAGGTTATGCGGTCTCGCCCAAGACCAAGGCCGATGAAGACAAGATGTCCCAAGCTATGCAAAGGATCTTAGAAGAAGATCCCAGCCTGCGCTTTGAAAAAAATGTCGAAACTGGCGAACAGGTCTTGTATGCCCTTGGAGATCAAGCGATCGATGTCGTCAAGAATAAACTTAAAAATAAATATAAGGTTGAGATCGATCTCAAAGAACCTAAGGTCCAATATCGCGAAACGATCAAAGCCAAAGTCGAAGCCGAAGGCAAACACAAGAAACAATCTGGCGGTGCAGGTCAATATGGACATGTCTGGGTACGTTTTGAACCATATGATGGCGAAGAGATGGAATTCGATGAAGAAGTATTCGGTGGGGCTGTTCCTAAACAATACTTCCCAGCCGTCGAAGCTGGACTTCGCGAATGTATGCAACATGGTGTCTTGGCGGACTATAAAGTTGTCGGTGTCAAAGCGACGCTGTATGATGGCTCATATCATGAGGTCGACTCCAAAGAAATCGCCTTCAAGGCTGCAGCTCGACTGGCTTATAAGGCTGGCATGCCCAAGGCTAAACCGATCTTATTAGAGCCGATCGGCAAGGTAGTGGTTTTGGTACCTGAAGAATATACTGGTACGATCATCGGAGACTTCAACAAGCGTCGTGGCATGATCATGGGCATGGAGATGACCGATGAGGGTGAACAGCGCATTGAAGCTGAGGTACCGATGGCTGAAATGATGAAATACGCCACGGAGCTTCGCTCGATTACGCAGGGACGCGGAGAGTACACGATCGAATTTGATCGCTACGAACCAGCCCCGCAGCCCGTTGCCGATAAGGTCATCAAGGAAGCAGAAAGAGAAAAAGAAGAAGAATAAAAAAAGAAGAGCTGTCTCATTTGTCAGGACAGCTCTTTTACTTAGATGCTAATTTCTTTTAATGAAGGCGATGGCACTATTAGCAGCCATAGCGCCATCATAGACCGCCTTGGCAACTTGTTTCATGCCGCTAATTAGATCACCGGCGGCAAAAAGTCCGGGGATATTGGTTTCTAGTCCCGCGTTTACTTCGATCTCATTTTTGTCAGTTACGACAACTCCTAATTTGCGCGCAAGATCTAAGGATCCGGCGATCCCTTCGGCCACAAAAAGTCCATCTAATGGAAGTTCTTGCCCGTCTTTAAATCGGACTCCTTGGATCTTGTCTTCTCCATATAACATATCGATCTCTTTATCATAGATCTCAAAACTTTCAAGATGAGCGTCCTTTAAGGGTCGGTTGTTGGTTAAGATATAGACTTCCTTAGCGAGATTTTTTAAATATTCCGCCTCATGGAGGGCATAGCTTCCATCACCCAAGACTGCTACGACCTTCCCTTTATAGAAAAAGCCGTCGCAGGTTGCACAATAAGAAAGACCTCTTCCTTCGTATTCCTTATAGTTTTTGATCTTGGGGACATTGCGTTTAGCGCCGCTAGCCAAGATCAAAGATTTGGCGAAGTGCTCGCCTTTGGTCGTCACGACCTTGAAATCTTCATCCCAGTTTATGTCGATGACCTCTTCTTCGTATAAGGCGATATCGAAATCTTGACATTGTCTAAGGCCTTTTTCAAAGAGTTCAGAGCCCTTGATGTGGGCTAGCCCATAATAGTTATCGATCATATGGGCGGTATTTAAAGCTGTATCTTTTAGATATATAATGCCGGTATCGATATTTGCTCTTTTGGCGTATAAGGCAGCGCTCACCCCGGCCGGTCCGGCGCCGATAATCAAAAGTTCATGTCTCATATGTTTTCTCCTTGTCTATTATTATAATTCTTTTTAATTTTAAATACGCTTTTAAAGCTCAGTATTTTTCATCGATCCGGGAGATCAGATGTTTTATGATCTTTAGACGATCAAGCCTATACATAATAAATACCCCGGCACTTGATAGTATAAAGGCCAAGATGATCTCATTAAGTGTGAGCGCTTCAAGATAGAAGATCTCCCTAAAAAATATAAAAGACAAGAAAAGGCCTAAAAAGGCGAAAGATAAAATCAAGATCCTGAAGAGATTTAAAGGCTTGCTGATGCGAGCGACATTGACATACATGATTAAAGCGCTGATTAAGGTCGCCATCGTATTGACATGTTCCGCTTTGACCATATTGAGCTTAATGAGTACTTCTAAAATCAAAACAGCTAAGATGATACTTAAAGCACAAGGCAAGGCTTTCTTAAGGACGCTTGATAAAAAGCCGCCTTTTACTAGATCATAATTGTGTTCAAAGGACAAAAAGAAGGCCGGCATGCCGATCAAAAGAGAGGACAAAAGGGTGAGTTGGATCGGAGCGAAGGGGAATTCTGTTAAGACCACGATGGCTAAAAGGGCCAAGATGATCGATAAAAGCGTCTTGGTCAAAAAGAGCGTTGCTGTCCTTTGAATATTGTTTATAACGCGTCGCCCTTCTTTGATGATGGCGATCATGTGATTAAAGTCATTGTCGAGCAAGACGACATTGGCGATGTTTTTGGCACTTTCCATGGCACTGCCCAAGGCGATCGAAAAGTCCGCTTCCTTTAAGGCCATGACATCATTGACCCCATCACCAACCATGCCGATAGTATGGCCGCTCTTTTTTAAAGCTTCGATCAGCCAGATCTTTTGATCGGGATTGACACGTGCGAAAATCGCATAATCTAAAGCCTTGTCCTTAAGTTCATCTTCCTTAAGCCCCAGGCAATTAAGGCTTTTGTCATAGGATCTAAAGCCAGCACTTTGGGCGATGCTTCGGATCGTCGTTTCATCATCGCCCGAGATGATCTTAAGATCGACGCCCTGATCTAAAAAGTAGGCCAAGGTCTTTTTGACATTAGGCCTTAGTTCATCTTTGATGATCAATAAAGCGACGAGCTTTTTATTGATCGATAGCCCTATGACGCGGTTTCCCATTTCGGCATAATGATCGATCCGAGCCTTTTGAAAAGAGCTGATTTTATCACATATAAATTGACAGGCCCCGATCAGATAAAGGTCCTTATTATATCCTGCTCCTGAATGTTTATCGCGCGAAGAAAAGTGGATCAATCGATCTAAGTGTATCTTTTTTTGCGGTTTGAAATAATTTTGAAGCGCTTCGCCGGTCGCATTTTGATCATTCAATTCATGCACGATATTAGCAAAGACATCTTCATTAAACTCTTCAAACTTTTCCATTTTCAAGACTTCCATTTTGCCGCTTGTCAAAGTCCCAGTTTTATCAAGACACAAGACATCGACCCTGGCCAAAGTCTCTAGGGAATAGAGTTCTTGAACTAGCGTGTTTTTAAAAGAAAGATTTAAGGCCCCAACACTTAAGGCGATCGAAGTGAGTAAAACAAGTCCTTCGGGGATCATGCCGACCATTGAAGCGACACTTTGAAGCAAGGCATCGTCAAGGTCAAGACCCGAAATGAGGTACTGTTTTAAAAACAAAAGGATACCTAAGGGCAAGATGATGATCGCCACCATCTTGACAATAAAGTCTAGGGCATCGCGCAGCCTAGAGGGCTGTCTTTTGGCGCGCTTTACCTTTTTGGCAATGTGGGAAATGTAGTTATCTTGGCCAACGGCTACGACTTTACATAGAGCCTCGCCCTTTGTAATGATGCTTCCAGCATAGATCTTATCACCCTTCTGTTTATAGATCTCATCGCTTTCCCCTGTCAGCATGGCCTCTAAAACCAAGACCTCACCATTTAAAACGATGACATCGCTTAAAACTTCCTGGCCGATGCCAAGCCTTAATAGATCGTCAAGCACAATTTTATCCCCAGTGATCTTCGCCTCTTGGCCATCTCTTATGATGGTGGCATGTGGGGCATTTAAAAGGCGCAGTTTATTGAGCTTATGATAAGAGCGGATCTCTTGAAAGATCCCAATGACCGTATTGGTGATGACGACACCCATAAAAAGCATATTGCGAAAATGTCCGCTCAAAACTACCAGTAAAGCCAAGAAGAGATTCAGGGCATTAAAAAGGTTGAAGACATTTGAAAAGATGATCATGGCAGGTGTCTTGATCGTTTCATCTTCCAACACGTTGACCTGACCTTTTTTGATCCTTTCTAGAACATCTAAAGAGCTAAGTCCCTTTGTTAGATAGTCGTCTTTCATATCAATATTATATATATAAAAGCCTATGATCAGGTGATGAAAAAAATGACAACGCTTACACTCAAAAAAAGCATTTTCTCCTTGACTTCAGCTATCCATTTGCGTAAGATAAGTAAGCACGGTTTAAGAAGGTCACTTCTTAATAAGTGCCATATTGATCTTTGAAAACTGAATAGAATCAATTAAACAAGCGATATATACGTCAATTCATTTAAAAGGAATTAATATAAGTAGCTCTTAGTTACTTTATATTAAGATAATTATTGAGTCATCAAACGGAGAGTTTGATCCTGGCTCAGGATGAACGCTGGCGGCGTGCTTAATACATGCAAGTCGAACGAAAGCTTAATTTAAGCTTGCTTAGATTAATCTTTAGTGGCGAACGGGTGAGTAATACGTAGGCAACTTGCCTGTGGGCATGGGATAACTCTGGGAAACTAGGGCTAATACCATATAGCTAATAAGAAGGCATCTTCTTATTACTAAAGAGGCGTTTGCCTCACCCACAGATAGGCTTACGCTGTATTAGCTAGTTGGTGAGGTAATGGCTCACCAAGGCGATGATACATAGCCGGCCTGAGAGGGTGAACGGCCACATTGGGACTGAGACACGGCCCAGACTCCTACGGGAGGCAGCAGTAAGGAATTTTCGGCAATGGGGGCAACCCTGACCGAGCAACGCCGC
>CALUVF010000052.1 GCA_944324155.1 uncultured Erysipelotrichaceae bacterium
ATTTCGTTTTTAGAAGTATAAAGGTGCTATATTTATTCTCATTTGGCTGAGGCTTTTAAATGAAAACAGCTTGGGATAAATATCCAAATGATAAAAAACAAGTGGTCATGGAATTTTCAGAAGGTTATAAGACCTATCTTTCAAATTCCAAGACGGAGCGCGAGGCGACCAAAGAAGCGATCGCTTTAGCGCGCATGGCAGGTTTTAAGCGCCTAGATGAATACGAAAGCTTAAAAACCGGTGATCGGGTCTATGTCAATAACCGTGATAAGGGGCTTTGTCTTTTCATCATCGGAAAAGAAGACATCACTAAGGGCATGAATATTTTGGGAGCCCATATCGATTCGCCACGTCTTGACTTAAAACAACACCCGCTATATGAAGATCAAGGTCTGGCTTTAATGGATACCCACTACTATGGGGGTGTAAAGAAATATCAATGGGTCGCTCACCCGATGAGTTTACATGGTGTGGTCATTAAAAAAGACGGCACAAAGGTCGATGTCAAGATAGGCGACAAGGACGAAGATCCGGTTGTCGGGATCAGTGATCTTTTGATCCATCTATCAGCCGATCAGATGAAAAAGACCGCCTCTAACGTTATCGAAGGCGAAGATCTCAATGTCTTAGTCGGCTCCATTCCAGCTGAAGGCGAAGAAAAAGATGAAAATGTCAAAAAATATGTCTTGGATCTTTTAAAAGAAAAATACGATATTGAAGAAGATGATTTCATCTCAGCTGAGATCGAGGTCGTACCAAGCGGCAAGGCCCGCGACTATGGCTTAGACCGTTCAATGGTCATGGGCTATGGACATGATGACCGCATTTGCGCCTACACTTCTTTGATGGCTCTTTTAGATATGAAGGAAGTTGACCGTACCGCTTGTTGTATCTTGGTCGATAAGGAAGAAGTCGGCTCGCAAGGTGCTACGGGTATGCAGTCGCGTTTCTTTGAAAATGCGATTGCCGATATCATGGATAAGATGGGCGTCTATTCAGAACGGGGCCTAAGACATCTTTTAAGCAACAGCTATATGCTTTCAAGCGATGTCAGTGCGGCCTATGATCCCAACTATCCAAGTGTCAACGAGATGAAGAATACCGCTTTCTTTGGCAAAGGTATTTGCTTCAACAAATATACCGGTTCGCGCGGCAAAGGCGGCTGTAATGATGCCAACCCAGAATTTATCGCTAAACTTCGTAAAGTGATGGATGATAACGAGGTCGCTTTCCAAACAGCTGAACTCGGCAAGGTCGACCAAGGGGGCGGCGGAACGATCGCCTATATCTTGGCAAACCTTGATATGGAGGTCATCGATGCCGGCATCGCCGTTCAAAACATGCACGCTTGTTACGAAGTGGCATCAAAGGTCGATATCTATGAAGCCTATCGCGCTTACATGGCCTTTATCAAGGATATGAAATAAGATGTTTGTCAATTACGACGACTGCATCTTAGCTCTATCATCATCGATCTGTAACTTTTTGGGGGTGGAAGGAACTTATCCTTCACACCCTCTTTTAGATAGTCTCATTGAGGATTTTAAGCCTAAAAAGATCATCTTATGCCTGATCGATGCCATGGGGGCCAAACTGATCGAAAGAAAGCTGGGCGCCGATAGTTTCATGAAGAAGCATCTCTTAGAAGTCACCCAAACCGTTTTCCCCCCAACTACGACGGCCGCTACTACGGCTATCTTAAGTGGCCGCTCACCTAATCAGAATGCCTGGTTAGGCTGGTATGAATACATAAAGGAAGCTGATGATTTCATCATTCCCTTTTTAGGCAAGGGCTATTATTCCAAAAAAGACTATGGCAGTAATTATGTCTTTAATAAAATTCCTGTCAAGAGCTTTTTAGATCTTGAAAGGACCCATGACATCTTCCCGAAGTTTAGAAAAGACGGGGCCAAGACGATCGAAGAATTTGTCGAAAGGATCGTCGCGGACAGTTTTTCTAAGGACCGTTTCATCTATGCCTATTGGGATGAATATGATGATATGATGCATCATTTGGGTGTCGATCATCAAAAATGCGACGATTATTTAAATAAAATCGATGATCTATTTAAAAAAGCAGCCCTACGGCTTTCCAATGATTCTTTATTGATCATTACAGCAGATCATGGCCAGATCGATCTTTTAGAAGAGATCGAGGTCAAATCAAGCCCGCTTGATAAATACCTTTTGCGTCAGATCTCAAATGAGGGAAGATGCAGTGTATTTTACATCAAAAAAGGTTTTGAAGTAGCATTTGAAAAAGATTTCAAGAAAAACTATCAGGAAGATTTCATTCTTTTAAACAAAGAGCAGGTCTTAAAGTCACAGCTTTTTGGTGCCAAAGAAAATCATGAGCGTTTCGAAGAACTCATCGGTGATTTTGTCGCTATCGCTAAAGGAAAGAAAAGTTTTGTCTATCAAAAGAGTAAAGATCATGAAAAAATCATCGGGGCCCACGCCGGTCTTAGCGATGAAGAACTTTTGGTGCCGATCATCGCTTATCATAACTGATCTTTTAAAACAAAGGGGTTATAGCTAATATGAGAAGCTATAGCCTTTTATTTTAGGAAGCATGTTAGTTAAAGCTAATAAAATGATTGCTTTTGCGATTGAGCTTGTGTATAATTCGTTTGTTAGCAATAGCTAACTATATTTTTTATACATTTGTTAACCAAAACTAACAGGAGGTTATTAATGATCGACAGACGTTTGCTCAAAGCGATGCCCGCGACCAAAAAATATATAGCTTTCAATGTTTTATTCTAGTGGCTTAGCTTGCTTTTTAATATCATGATCATGGCACTTTTTGCTAGGGTGCTCTCTTTAGCTTTTAAAGGGACATTAGCTGGCGATAAATTATTGATCATTCTTTTATTGATTGCCTTAAAGACCCTGTCTTCTTTTTTGTCGTCGAAATTCGCTTTTAAGACCACGGCACTTATCAAGATGAGCTTTAGAGAAAAGATCTTTAAAAAGCTGTTTGAAATAAAGGATAAGTATCTAAACGTTTTATCAAGCAGTGAGATCACTCAGATCACAAGCGAGGGCGTGGATCAATTAGAAAGCTATTTTGGAAATTATATACCCCAGTTTTTCTATGCCATCATCGCTCCGATCACCTTGTTTATAGTTGTGCTTCCGATCAATATGCCAAGCGCCTTGATCTTATTTGTCCTTGTGCCTTTCATACCGCTTGTGATAATCCTTATCCAAAAATGGGCTAAACGTCTGCTTAAAAAATATTGGGACCAGTATACTAAGCTAGGCGATACTTTTTTGGAAGACCTTGAAGGGTTGACCACACTAAAGCTCTACGAGGCCGATGAAGATTATCAAAGAAAAATGGATAGAGAAGCGGAAAATTTCCGCAAGATCACGATGAAGGTCTTAACGATGCAGCTCAATTCGATCTCGATCATGGACCTTGTCGCTTATGGCGGGGCGGCTCTTGGGATCGTTGTAGCTTTAGTAGCTTTTAAAAACAATAGCCTTATGCTAGATGAGGCGATCTTTATCATTCTTATCAGTGCCGACTTCTTCTTGCCGATGCGCCTTTTAGGTTCCTTTTTCCACATTGCGATGAATGGTATGGCATCTAGCGATAAAATATTTAAACTGCTTGATGTCGAAATTGAAGAAGACCTTAAAGATTCATTTGATCCAGATGGTGATATCGAATTAGAAAATGTCAGCTTTAAATATGATAAGCGAAAGATCATTGAAGATGTATCCTTCAAGATCAAAAAGGGTTCGCTGACCTCGATCGTCGGGCCCAGCGGCAGTGGCAAAAGTACGCTCGCCTCTTTGATCAATAGAAATCTTAAAGCTCAAAAGGGAAGGATCAAGATCGCCGACCAAGATCTTTTAAAGATCAGCCCAGATGCCATTAATAAGCACCTTACCTATGTGGGCGCAGATTCTTATATTTTTAAGGGGACTTTAAAAGAGGAGCTTTTGATCGCCGATCAAAAGGCGAGCAATGAAAAACTCTGGGAAGTTTTAAAGAAGGTCAAACTAGATGAATACTTCCAAAATTTAGATGGCCTTGATACCAAGATCCTTGAGGGTGGCAAAAATCTATCAGGCGGGCAAAGACAACGTCTAGCTTTGGCCAGAGCTCTTTTACATGACAGCACGATCTATATATTTGATGAAGCCACCAGCAACATCGACATGGAAAGTGAAGAAGCCATTATGAGTGTCATTCATAATTTAAACGACAAGACTATAATTTTGATCTCGCATCGCTTGGCCAATGTCATATCTTCCGATATGATCATCACGATGGAAGATGGCAAGATTAAAGAAAGCGGCACCCATGAAGAATTGCTTAAGAAAAAAGGGCTGTATCAAAAGCTCTATCTTAAACAAAACAGTTATGAAAAATACATGATGGAGGGAATTTCTTGAAAGATCTTATTAAGCTTATACATTTAGTAAAACCCTTGAGACTTCAGATGATCTTAGCGATTATTTTGGGGGTATTAGGACATTTAGCGGCGGTACTTATTACGGTGCTTGGGGCTTATGCGATATTAGCGATCATCTTTGCGGATATCGATCTATTAACCTTAGGGGTGATTTTGGTCCTTTTAGGTGTCTTTAGGGCGCTATTTCGCTATGGCGAGCAAAATCTCAATCACTATATCGCCTTTAAGATGCTGGCGCTTATCAGGCATGAGATCTTTACAAAACTAAGGACCCTATCGCCCAGCAAACTCGATAAAAAAGACAAGGGCGACCTCATCAGTCTCATCACTTCGGACATCGAGCTTTTGGAGGTCTTTTACGCCCACACCATCTCGCCGCTTTTGATCGCTTTGATTTTTAATTCGTTGATCATACTTTTTATCAGTTCATTTAATCTCGTCTTAGGACTTATCACTTTATTAAGCTATCTTTTGATCGGCGTTCTTATCCCTTTATATGCCGATCATAAATGTGCAAAAGTTGGTGATGAATTTCGCAACAAAAGTGGCGAACTTAGTTCTTTTGTCTTAGAGACACTAAGAGGTATCAAAGAATTTGACCGCTATGCGTATGCTCAAAAGCGCATCGATGAGCTCAAAACAAAAAGTCGAAAGCTAAGGACGATCGAAAAACGTTTAAAAGATGTAACGATGAAAAATGCAAGCCTGAGTGGTGCAGCCATCTATCTTTGTGATCTGATAATGCTTATAAGTGGTGTTTATCTTTATTTAAATGACGCTCTAAGCTTTGAGGCTTTATTGATCTCGGTGATCACATTGATGTCTTCTTTTGGACCGAGCGTGGCTTTAGCTAATCTTTCGACAACGATCCAAAATACAATTGCCGCTTCTAAAAGAGTCAACCTTTTATTAGAAGAAGAACCCCAGGTAAGAGATATTGAAGGTCAAGATCCAGTCGGTTTTGGCGATATCGTCTTTGATAAAGTCGATTTTAGCTATGATGATGAAAAGATCTTTGAGGGACTTAAGCTCAATCTTAAAAAGGGAAGGGTCATTGGAATTGCCGGGCCAAGTGGAATTGGTAAATCGACCATCTTAAAACTGATCATGCGCTTCTATGACCCAAAAAAGGGAACAGTCAAGATCAATGAAAGAGATCTAAAAAAGATCAACACGCACGAGCTTAGAGAAATGAGCTCCTACATGAGACAAGAGGCCGATCTTTTTCACGATACAATCTATAACAATCTAAGGATCGCCAAACCTGATGCCAGCTTAGAGGAAGTTAAAGAGGCCTGTATCAAAGCCCATATCCATGATCTTATCATGTCGCTTGAAAAGGGTTATGAGACAAAGCTGTCGGAATTAGGTGCAAGTCTGTCTTCAGGAGAAAGACAAAGGCTTAATTTGGCACGCGTATTTTTGCACGATAGTGACCTCGTCTTATTAGACGAACCCACCAGCAATCTCGACAGTTTGTCAGAAGGTATCATTTTAAGATCTTTAAAAGAAGAAATAAAAGATAAGACGATCATCATTGTTTCGCATCGCCCTTCATCATTAAGGATAGCTGATGAGGTCATTAAAATGGAAAAAGTGAGGGTTTCATGAAGATAGAAGAAAAAAGAGCGAAAGAAAAAAAGACGATCTCTTTGATGATCGCGATCTATTGTAAAGGAAAGCACAAACAAGATACGTTATGCAAAAAGTGTAAGGAATTAGAAACATATGCCCATTCGCGCATAATGTGCTGCCCTAAAATGGAAACCAAAACCTTCTGCAGCAATTGCAAGGTGCATTGTTATAGTGAAGAGATGCGCCAAAGAATAAAAGAAGTGATGCGCTATAGTGGACCCAAAATGCTTATACATGACCCCGTTATGGCCATCAGCCATCTCATTTCATCATTCAAAGAAAGAAGGAGAAAATCATGAATGTCAAAAAGATTATTTATTTATCTTTAGGATTTATTGGCCTAGTTTTGGGGGCGATTGGAGCACTATTGCCACTTATGCCAGCCTTCCCATTTTTACTTTTGGCAGCCTTTGGGTTTGGCCGAAGCTCTGAAAAACTCGATGCCTGGTTTAAAAGCACCAAACTATACAAAAATAACTTAGAATCATACGTCAAAGGACAGGGTATGACCTTAAAAACCAAGCTCAAGATCATGATTATCGTTACGATCCTTATGTGCATAGGCTTTATCATGATGCATAAGATCGTTTTAGGACAAGCTGTCTTAGCTTTGGTCTGGTTATTTCACATCATTTATTTCTTATTTGGCGTTAAGACAATTAAGCTAGATAAGTAATGATCAGATAAGCTTATATCTTAAAAAATGGTGATCGTATCATATTTGAATAATTTAAAAAGCCCCAAAATTGAGGCTTATTCTAAATATAAATGGATCCTTTCGTCTTGAAGGGTCCTTTTTAGATCGATGATCCTTTGATTTTTGCTCCCCCTAAAGGCCAGTGAGATGTCTTTTTTATCTTCGATGAATGGACCATCGACCAAAACATCGATATAGCTCAACATTTCATCGGTTACTTCATAGTGCCGCTTGCCGTATTTTAAAAGATCTTGATCAAGGATAAATCCGGTATAGGCCCAAATATCTTTTTGTGGCAGTTCTTCTTTGACTCTTCTTAATAACCGAGTAAGCACCTTTTGGTTTTCTTCTTCGAAGGGTTCGCCACCCAAAAGGGTCAGACCTTTGATATAAGGCTTATTTAAAGCTTCTAAGATCTCGTCTTCGACTTTCTTGTCATAAATTTGGCCAAAGTCAAAATCCCAGGTCTCTTTTTGGAAACAACCTTTGCAATGATTGGTACAGCCAGAAACGAAAAGGGTGACGCGCACCCCTTCGCCGTTGGCAATGTCGTATTTTTTTAGATTGCCGTAATGCATTATAGATGTAATACCCTTTCCTTGATCTCCTGGGTCCGGCCTTGGTTCCAGAACTGGGTGCCGATATAACCGCAAGTGCGGCGGGCAACATTCATCTTCTCTTGGTCACGGTTGTGACAATTGGGACATTCCCACACTAATTTGTGATGTTCATCTTCTACGATCTTGATCTCGCCATCATAACCGCATTCCTGGCAATAGTCTGATTTGGTATTGAGCTCGGCATACATGATGTGTTCATAGATGTGCTCCATTAAGGCCAAGACAGCAGGAATGTTGTTTGTCATATTGGGAACTTCGACATAAGAGATCGCCCCACCGGGTGAAAGCTTTTGAAACTGTGCTTCAAAGGTCAGCTTATCAAAGGCGTTGATCTCTTCACTTACATGGATATGGTAAGAATTGGTGATGTAGTTTTTATCAGTAACACCTTCAATGATCCCAAAGCGATCCTGCAGACATTTGGAGAACTTATAGGTCGTCGATTCCATAGGGGTACCATAGATCGAGAAATCCATATGTTCCTCTTTCTTCCATTTAGCACAAGCCTCGTTTAGATACTGCATAACTTTTAAACCGAATTCTGTGCCTTCTTTTTTAGTCAAGGCGACATGTTTCATATAGTAGACACATTCATATAGCCCGGCATAGCCCAAAGAGATTGTCGAATAACCGTTAAACAAGAGCTTATCGATCGTCTCGCCCTTATTTAAGCGCGCTAAAGCACCGTTTTGCCAAAGTATGGGCGCAACATCGCTAGGAGTGCCCATAAGGCGGTCATGGCGGATCATCAAAGCTTTTTTGCAAAGAGCTAGTCTTTCGTCCATGATCTTCCAGAAGGCATCTTCATCACCTTTAGATGAGCAGGCGACATCGACTAAGTTGATCGTTACGACTCCTTGATTGAAACGCCCGTAGTATTTAGGCTGGCCGTTTTCATCGATATAAGGTGTCAAGAAACTGCGACAGCCCATACAGGGATAACATTGCCCGTTACCGTTTTGATCGACCTTTAATTCTTTCATCATCTTTTCTGAGATATAGTCTGGTACCATGCGCTTGGCAGTGCACTTGGCAGCCAGCTCAGTTAAATGGTAATATTTTGATCCTTTGTGGATATTGTCTTCTTGAAGGACATAGATGAGCTTGGGGAAGGCTGGGGTGATATAGACCCCTTTTTCATTTTTGACGCCTTCGATGCGCTGTTTGAGCATCTCTTCGATAATGAGGGCCAAATCATCTCTTAAGCGTCCTTCCTTCACTTCGTTTAGATACATAAAGACCGTAACAAAGGGAGCTTGACCATTGGTGGTCATAAGGGTGATGACTTGATATTGAATGGTCTGGACACCTTTTTTGATCTCGCTTTTAACGCGCATCTCAGCAATTTCATTGATCTTTTCTTCATCGAGCTCTAGGCCGGCTTCTAAGAATTCATCTCTTACTTCTTTGCGTGCTTTTTGTCGGCTTACTTCGACAAAGGGCGCGATGTGCGAAAGGGTGATCGTCTGCCCACCGTATTGTGAAGAGGCGACCTGAGCGATGATCTGGGTAGCGATATTGCAGGCCGTTGAAAAGCTGTGGGGCTTTTCGATCATCGTATCGGAGATGACCGTCCCATTTTGTAACATATCTTCAAGATTGACCAAGCAGCAATTGTGCATGTGTTGGGCAAAGTAATCCGAATCATGGAAGTGGATTATCCCTTTTTCGTGTGCTTCAACGATATCTTCTGGAAGCAGGAAGCGCTTGGTGATATCTTTGGAGACCTCACCGGCCATATAGTCTCTTTGGACTGAGTTGACCAAAGGATTCTTATTGGAGTTTTCCTGTTTGACCTCTTCGTTGTTGCGCTCTAAAAGTGACATGATCTGCTGGTCAGTGGAGTTGGACTTGCGGATCAGAGCTCTTTTATAGCGATAGGTGATATAGTTATGGGCCAGGCCGTAGTAGCCAGCCATCATGATCTCTTTTTCGACAAGATCTTGGATCTCTTCGACGCTTAAGCTGCGGTTGCGCTTTAAACAGGTGTCTTCCACGTTTTGGGCGATCTTTTGGATCTCTTCGTCTTTCATTGGTTCGCCGTCTGTTGCTTTATTGGCTTTGGCGATGGCATTTTCGATCTTAGCGCGATCAAAAACGACTTCTTCGCCACTTCTTTTTATTACGTTCATCTTTGAAGTTTCCTCCCGAAGAAAGTTATACACTAAAGTAGTTGAAAGTTCAACTAAAATACATAAGAAATAATCATGACCCAAACATAACTAAAAATATGGTGCTAAATAACTAAATAAGGCATGATATTTGCACTTATTTTCTAATTAATAAGTATACACCGAAATGACTTTTTAAAAAAGCCTATATTTTTATCTTTATTTCCTGTATGGTTATAAATGTTTTTTTAAGGGAGGAAAGAAAAAACATGAACAAGAATTTCTTTGGTAAATTTGATGTCAAGACAATCGTTGCGACAGCTTTAGGTGCAGCTTTATTCTTAGTATTGTTCCTATTTGTTAGGATCCCATCACCGATCCCTAACACGAACATTCAGATCGCCTATGGTATCTCAGCTTTCTTTGGTGCTTTATTTGGCCCAATCTCTGGTTTTTTAGTAGCCTTTGTCGGACATGCTTTAAATGACTTTGTCGGTGGTGGTATCTCTGGTGTTTGGTGGAGCTGGGTTATCGCTTCTGGTGTTGCCGGCTTCTTCTCAGGTTGTGCCTATAAGTTCTCAGATCTTGAACACGGCAAGAAACCTGGCAAGATGTTCTTTATCTTTAATATCGTCGGACAGCTCATCGCTTGGATCTTGGTCGCTCCAGTTTTAGATATCGTTATCTATGCTGAACCTGTTGAGACAGTCTTTGTTCAAGGCTTTACATCTTTTGTGATCGACGCTATCTCAGCTTGTGTCGTTGGTGGTATTTTAGCCTACGCCTATGCTGCAATCAGACCTTCGACTTCAAGCCTAGACAAAGAATAGTTTTTGTCTTTAACAATAACCTTTTTGCGCTCCATGATTATCGGGGCGCTTTTGCCTTTTTAAGAAGAAAGAGAGAGTATGGAAGAAACAATTATTGAGTTTAAAGACTTTAGTTTTAAATATAACGCTCAAAAAAAACCAACTTTAAATAATATCAACTTAAAGATCAACAAGGGCGAAAAGGTCTTGATCGTCGGCCTTAGTGGCAGTGGCAAGTCGACCTTGGGCAATTGTCTTAATGGGCTTATTCCTTTTAAATACGAAGGTGATATTACGGGTTCGTGCAAGATCAAAGGCACTGAGACAAGGGAACTTTCCATCGCCGAACTTTCTAAAAGCGTCGGGACGGTCTTACAGGACTCCGATGGGCAATTTGTCGGCCTCAACGTCGGTGAAGACATCGCCTTTGCCCTTGAAAACGATAATGTAAAGCTCGATGTAATGAAAAAGCAAGTCAAAGAGATTGCAACACTTGTCGATATGGGCGATTTTCTGGAACAGTCGCCGCTTGAAATCTCTGGTGGTCAGAAACAAAGAGTCGCACTAGCGGGTGTTTTGGTCGATGATGTTGATATTTTACTCTTTGATGAACCATTGGCCAATCTTGATCCAGCGACCGGCAAAACGGCGATCGCCTTAATTGATGAACTACAAAAAAAGACCAACAGTACGGTAATCATCATTGAGCATCGCTTAGAAGATGTTTTATATCGCCATGTGGACCGCATCGTTTTGATAAGTGATGGTGAGATCATTCTTGAAGATACGCCCGATAATGTCTTATCGAGCGATGTCTTGATCAAGCACGGTATCAGAGAGCCGCTTTATGTCAGCGCCGCTAAATTTGCTGGGGTAAAGATCACACCTGATATGAAACCATCTTCGATCGATACCTTCAAATTAAGTAAGGACGACAAGGATCAGATTTTGACATGGGCAAAAAGTCACATGGAAATAAGAAAAAAAGATGAGACCACTCTTTTAGAAGGCAAAGACCTTGTCTTTTCCTATGATGAAAAAAAGAAAGTCATTAATGGCATTTCCTTTGAAGTCAAAAAAGGGGAGATGTTTGCCATCATTGGTAAAAACGGAGCTGGTAAATCGACTCTTTCCAAACTGCTTGTGGGATTTGAAAGGGAAGATGCCGGAACCATCTTTTTAAATGGCAGAGACATCAAAGACGATACGATTTATGAAAGAGGAAAAGAAATCGGGATCGTCCTCCAAAACCCGAATCAAATGATATGCAATACCTTTATCTTTGATGAGGTGGCTTATGGCTTAAAAAACGCTGGGGTAAAGGACGAGGAAATCAAACAAAGAGTAGAGGAGACTTTAAAGATTTGCGGTCTTTACGAGATGCGCAATTGGCCGATCAGTGCCCTAAGCTACGGGCAAAAGAAAAGGGTGACGATCGCCTCAATCTTAGTCATGCGGCCGAAGATCATCATTTTAGATGAACCTACCGCAGGGCAAGATTATCGCCACTATACTGAGATCATGGAATTTTTGGAAAAACTCAACGAAGAGGGCCAAACGATCATCATGATCACACATGATATGCACCTCATGTTAGAGTATTGCGACCGCTGTATTACGATCGTCGATGGTCGCATCTATTTTGAAGGTCTTCCCTCAAGCGTTCTAGTCAATAAAGAGATCACGGATAAGGCTAATCTTAAGATGACTTCGTTATATGATCTTGCCAATATGATCGGCATGGAACCTAACGACTTTACCCAAAGCTATATCAATGCGGAAAGGAGCTTACGACATGCGCGAGATTAAGGTATTCAGTTACGTTGACAAAGGTACGATCATTCATAAACTATCTGGCGTAAGCAAGGTCTTGTGTTTTTTGATCTTAACTTTTGCTTCTATGTTTACATATGACCTAAGAGTCTTGCTGGTTTTAACGATGATTTCTTTAATCATCTCTTATCTAGCTAAGTTTCCCTTTGGAAGATACAAGGCTTTTCTTTTGTATTTTGCGATTTTTGCCCTGGTCAATTCCATTTTAAACTTTTTGTTGGCACCGACCTATGGTGTAGAGATCTTTGGCAGCGCGCATGTTATCTACCGTTTCAATGACTTCTATGTCTTAACGCAAGAGGAGCTCTATTACCAGCTTTGCAAGATTATTAAATTCTTGTCGATCATTCCCATCGGCATGCTGCTTTTTTATTCGATCCACCCTTCAGAACTCGCTTCCAGCCTCAATGGCATCAAGGTGCCTTACAAGGCTTGCACAGTCTTTGCCTTGGCCTTGCGTTATTTCCCAGATATTCAAAAAGACTATAATAATATTAATTTAGCGCAACAGGCCAGAGGCATCGATTCTTCCAAAAAAGCATCCTTGTCAAAGCGCATCAAAAATACCTCAAAGATCTTAATCCCTTTGGTCTTTTCGACCTTAGACCGCGTTGAACTTATCTCAAACGCCATGGAGTTAAGAGGCTATGGTAAAGCTAAAAGTCGGACCTGGTATTCCTATCGCCCGCTTCAAAAACGTGATTATCTGGCGATTTTATTCTGTACCTTAGTCTTTATGGCAGTCTTATTTATGCGCTTTGCGGTCGTTAAAAATTTATTCTGGAACCCGTTTATTTAAGGAGAAAATATGAAACCGATCTTAGTATTTCAAACTGACTTTACTTATATGGAAGGGGCCGTTGCAGCCATGTATGGGGTTGTCAAAAGCGTCGATCCAAGTTTAGAGATCATCGATGCGACCCACGAGATCCCCCAATATGATACCTGGTCTGCTTCCTTTCGCTTAAATCAATATATTCGTTTTTGGCCCAAGGGCACGATCTTTGTCTCGGTGGTCGACCCAGGCGTCGGAACTTCAAGAAGAGCTTGTGTTGCCCTCACGAATGATGGCTATTATATCGTCACACCCGATAACGGCACCCTGACTCATGTCAAAAACAGCGTTGGCATTAAAGAGGTGCGCCTGATCGATGAGACGATCAATCGCCTTAAGCGTGATGACAATAAGGCGGTCTCGATCTTCCACGGACGCGATCTCTTTGGCTATTGTGCAGCGCGTTTGGCCAGCGGGATCATCAGCTATGAAGAAGTCGGACCAACTTATCCGGTTGATGAGATCATCACTCACAAGATCAAAGTAGCGGAAGTCTTAGATGATGAGATAAGGGGCATCTTTGAGATCAATGATCCCAATTTCGGCAATCTTTGGACCAATATCTCGCTAGATGATTTCAGCAAGTTTTTTAAACACGGCGATAAGGTCAAGGTCACGATTAAATACGAGGGCAAAGTAGTGTTTAATGAGATCCTTCCCTATTACGCATCTTTCGGCATGGCGCCTAAGGGCAGTGTAATGATCTATAATAATGAGCTCAATAATATCGCTATGGCTATGGTCATGGGCAATCTATGCAAGTCTTATGATCTTGGCTATGGCGAAGCTTATGAAGTATGTTTTAGAAAGGTTATAGTCAATGAATAAGTTTTTAGTTTTTCAAAGTGATTTTGGTCTAGTTGATGGAGCGGTGAGTGCGATGGAAGGGGTAGCCTATGCCGTTGATCCCGATCTTAAGATCTCGCATGTTACTCACGACATCACACCCTATAATATTTTTGAAGGCTCTTACCGCTTGTTTCAAACAGTCTATTACTGGCCTGAAGGGACGGTCTTTGTTTCGGTGGTCGATCCAGGAGTGGGTTCTAAGCGTAAATCGGTCGTCGCCAAGACCAAACACGGTCATTATATCGTCACACCTGATAATGGAACGCTTACGCATATCCATAAATTTTTCGGGATTGAAGAATTAAGAGAGATCTCCGAAGTTACCAATCGCCGCAAGAACACCGAACTTTCCTATACTTTCCACGGACGCGATGTCTATGCCTTTACTGGTGCCCGCTTGGCCAGTGGGGTGATTACTTTTGAAGAGGTCGGGCCAAAGCTCGATCTTGAAGAGATCGTCGATCTTGATATCTTCGCCACAAGCTTTAGTGATGATAGCGTCACAGGACAAGTCGATATTTTAGATGTCCGCTTCGGTTCGCTTTGGACCTCGATCACCTTTGAAGAGTTTAAATCCTTAGGTTTTGAATTCGGCGATATGATCGAAGTCCACATCTTCAACAACAAGACCGAGGTCTACAAAAACAAGGTCCTTTATGGCGCAACTTTCTCAGCCGTCAATGTCGGCATGCCGATCATCTATATGAATTCGGTCTATCGCATGGCCTTAGCGATCAATCAGGGATCCTTTGCCAAGGCTTATTCTATTGGGGTTGGCAACAACTGGCTCATTACTTTTAAAAAGATTTAGCACCTAACAAGTGCTTTTTCTTTTCTTTTTGCCTTATAATAGAGACATGGAACGCTTTAAAGAAGAACTTAAGAAGATCAAACCCTTATTATTGCTGGCATCATATGTCGGACTTTTGTTTGTGGTGTTAGGCAATATTGAATTTGTCTTATACTATGCCGGTTTGATCATCACCTATTTAAATCCTTTCTTTTATGGCTTGATCATCGCCTTTGTGCTCAATATTCCGATGATCAAGATCGAAAAGCTGGCTTGTGCACATCTTAAGAAAGACAGCTTTATCTTAAAACACAAAAGAGGCATCAGTATCACCTTATCGGTTATCTTGGCTTTTATCATCATCTCGATCGTCATGATGATGGTCTTGCCGGAACTCTTTACTTCTTTTGTGCGCCTTGTTCAGAATTCGGAAAACTATTTCAATTCAGCGATCGATAATATCCTCAAACTTTTGGCTTATTTTCATATTGAATCACCAACTCTTGAAACCATTAACTTCAATGATGTCTTAAAGAGCTTAGGTCTTGACTATTCGCAGATCTTGTCGACCCTGTCAAGCTTTGCGATCGGCACCGGCGCAGAAGTGCTCAACCGTTTGACCAATCTCGGCTCAACCCTCTTTAATCTTTTTATGGGCTTTATGATCTCTTTATATATGCTGGGGTCAAAGGAAGCTTTGATACGTAAGACAAAGCTTGCCGTCAAGGCTTTGATACCAGATGATATTGCCGATGAGATCTTAAGGATCTGTGATGTTTCCAACGAGATCTTTAAAGACTTTGTCGGCGGAAAGCTCGTCGAATCGATCGTAGTGGGCGTTTTGGTCTATGTCCTTATGATCATCTGTGGTGTGCCTTATGCGATCCTGATCGCGACTCTTTGCGGGGTCGTGACAATCGTGCCGGTCGTAGGTTCCCTAATTGCCACGATCATTGCCTGCTTACTACTTTTGTCGATCAATCCTTTACAATCGCTGATCTTTTTTATCATCTATCAGGTTGTCATGAATGTCGATGGAAATTTCATCTATCCCAAGTTCATCGGTAAATCCTTGGGTTTACCAGCCATTTGGATCTTGGTTTCGGTCTTGTTCTTTGGCTCGCTTTTGGGACCTTTAGGCATGCTTATAGCTGTACCTTTGACCGCATCGATCTATACGCTTTTAGGTGAGCACATCATCAAGCGGCTTAAAAAGAAAGGAATCGATCCTGCTTCAGAGATCTAAGTTCAACTGCAACCGCTGGTTGCGGTTTTTCAAGTTATGATAGGCAGTATTTTTTTGCTTTTCTTTTTAGAATTTAGGTAGGAGGCAAAGTTATGACTTTAGGTGAAAAAATATTTAACTTAAGGAAAAGCTTGGGTTTATCTCAAGAAGAGCTGGCAGCTATTTTAAAGGTGTCACGACAGGCGATCTCTAAGTGGGAGGGCAATCAAGCAAAGCCCGATCTTAGCAACATCAAGGAATTAGCGCGGGTCTTTAATGTATCGCTTGACGAACTATTTGATAATAAAAAGACTACCTCGTTTAGCTCTATTGAAGATGTAGTCTTAAAGCGCCAGCGCTTCGTTTTAGGGCTTGTTTTGTTTATAGCTGGCACAGTGATCTTTTGTGTAATCCTTTTGGCTGATGCTGATAGTTACTTTTATGAGTATCGCGGGATTTTTGGTCGTATTTATAACGACATAGTCTATGATCATAACTACTATACGTTGCTTCAGCTTCTTTTGCCGCTGATCTTGGCTTTATTTGGTTTTATCATCATGTATAAAACATCTGATCGCTCAAAAAAGCATGATCAAAAGGATTGATTATTTACTGGCGCTTCTTTCTTGAGAGCGCTTTTTATTTGAGCTATAATTAGGGCAGTAAAAGAAGGAGATACATATGGAAAAATTTTTAGTTGAAGTTTCAGCCAGACATATTCACTTAACTGATGAACACTTGGCTGTCCTTTTTGGGGAAGGCTATAAGCTGACACCCAAAAAAGATTTATCACAGCCCGGACAATTTGCCTGTGCGGAAAAAGTTACCGTCAAAGGTCCCAGAGGCGAATTAAAGATGTCGATCTTAGGTCCGACTCGCAGCGCCTCACAAGTCGAGGTCTCTTTGACTGATGCCAGAGCTTTAGGCGTTGAGGCCCTGATCCGTGAATCAGGTGATGTCAAAGGCACAAACGGCGTAACTCTGATCGGTCCTAATGGCGAGATGGAATTAAAAGAAGGCGTCATTGCTGCTAAGCGCCACATTCATATGACACCAGCCGACGCTGAAAAATACGGAGTCAAAAACGGCGATATTGTCAGTGTTAAATTAGATACAAGTGATAGAAGCACGATCTATGGCGATACGGTCGTTCGCGTATCTGATAAGTATGCCTTAGCGATGCATATCGATACTGATGAAGCCAATGCCGCTAATGTCAAAGGCAGCTGCATGGGCGAGATCGTCAAATAAATATGGAATGGACTTTAGAAAACTCTAAGGCCTGCGTCTTGTTGAGCTCTGATGGCGGCCAGATCTATAGTTTTAAACTTAAAGGTTGTGACTATGAATTCATGTGGCAAGGTGATCCCAAGTTTTGGAAGGGTCGCAACCCGACCCTTTTCCCGCAAGTTGGCAACACCTATACCAAGACTCAGATCTTAAAGGGCAAGGAATGCCATATGGGAAATCATGGCTTGGCCAGACATGCGACCTTTAAGCTTAGCGCAAGAGGCGAGGATTTTGTGGAGCTGGTCTTTGAAAGTGATGAAAAGACCTTTGCTGACTATCCTTATGAGTTTGCCCTTTATCTTCGCTATACCTTAAAGGGTAGCGAACTTAAGGTCAGCTACCGCATCGAAAACCATGATGTTGATGTGATGCCCTTTGGTTTTGGCCTTCACCCGGCCTTCAATTGTCCGATCGAGCAAGATGAAAGCTTTGATGATTATTCCTTGATCTTTCATTCACATGAAGATCCCGATTCGCCAGAGAAGGCCCTCATCAAAGACCACGAATTAAAACTAGATTACAGCTTATTTGACAAGTGGCCCACGATCATTATGGAGCATTTGAACTCTGCAGAGATCAGCCTTAGAAGTTCTAAACATGAGCTTGTGGTCACCTGTGCCAATTATCCCTATGTGGCTTTTTGGACACCGAAGGCGCCATTTATCTGCATCGAGCCCTGGTATTCACACGGGGACTTTGAACCTAACGATCTAAAATTTGAAGATCGTCCAGGTATCATCAAATTAGAAAGCGGCAAGAGTTTTTATACTGAATATGCCATTACATTAATTAAATAAAATGAGGTAAAAAAATGAAAGTTATTATTTGCGAAAATTACGACGAGATCTCTAAAGAAGCTTTTAAAGTAATGAAAGAATACTTAAAGCCTGGGAAAGTCTTAGGTTTGGCAACTGGTTCAAGCCCGGTAGGTCTTTATAAAGAAATGATCAAAGACCACAAGGAAAACGGTACGAGCTATAAGGATATCAAGACCTTCAATCTCGATGAATATGTGGGATTGCCAGTTGATCATTCTCAAAGCTATTACACCTTTATGCATGAAAATCTCTTTAATCATGTTGATATCAAAGAGGAAAATGTGCATATCCCAAGCGGTTTAGGCGATCTTGAAGCAGGCTGCAAGGCTTATGATGAAGCGATCGATAATTGCCCGGTCGATATCCAGCTTTTAGGTATCGGCTCTAATGGCCATATCGGTTTTAATGAACCTGGCACACCATTTGAACTCGGTACTCATGTCACGGACTTAAAGGAATCGACTAGAAAAGACAATGCCCGTTTCTTTGATCCACTAGGCGAAGAAGTACCGACCCAAGCCTGCACGATGGGTCTAGCTACTATCATGAAGGCTAGAAACATCTTATTAGTCGCCAATGGCGAAAATAAGGCCCAAGCTATTAAGGGCTTGTTGGAAGGACCTATAACTACGGATTGCCCAGCTTCGATCTTACAAAAGCACCCCAGCGTAACGGTCGTTATCGACAAGGCGGCGGGCAAATTGCTTGAGAAAGAACATTAATCTCCTTTATACTTTAGACAAGTAAATGGAGGATTAATTAATGAAAAAAGTAAATCAAGCTGAATTTGACGCGACAATCAAAGAAGGTTATACCTTTGTCGATTTCTTTGCGACGTGGTGTGGGCCTTGCAAGATGCTTTCACCAGTCTTAGAGGAAGTTGATCCGGAATACAGCGATGTGACCTTCATCAAGGTCGATGTCGACGAGGAACAAGCATTGGCGGCCCGCTATGGCATTATGTCGATCCCGACTCTTATCTTGTTTAAAGATGGCGAGGCGATCGCTAAAACCGGTGGCATGCAGCCTAAAGCTAGCATTCGTGACTTTATCGATGCCGCATTAAAGAAATAAGGAATCTTATAAAAGGCAGTCTCTTAAAAGACTGTCTTTTTTATATGTCTTTGTTTAGTATCACTAAAAAATTTGTTTTTTATTACAAAAAAGTCTTGCTTTTGAGAAGAGAAATAATATAATGATAATTGTTTGTAAAAATAAACATATTGTTTAGTAATACTAAACTTAGAAAGGGGGACATTGATGGAGATCGGAAATCGCTTAAAACAGCTTAGGACCAGGAAAAATCTGACTTTAGAAGAGCTGGCGGACCGTTGTGAATTATCCAAGGGTTTCTTGTCGCAACTTGAACGCGACTTGACTTCGCCCAGTATTTCGACCTTAGAAGATATCTGTGAGGTCTTGGGCATATCGCTTTCAAGTTTTTTCAAAGAAGAAGAAGATGATCAGCTCGTCTTTAAAAAAGATGACTTCTATGTCAAAGAAAACGAGGATTCCTTGATCACTTGGCTTGTCCCCAATGCCCAAAACAACGAAATGGAGCCGATCATGTACGACTTATCACCAGGCGCCAAGACAAGTGAGATGGCGCCGTATGAAGGGGAAGAATTCGGCTATGTCTTAAGGGGCAATCTGACACTTGTCAATGTCACAAGAGATGAGCGCTATCACTTAAAAAGAGGGGATACCTTCTATATGAAGGGCATGGATACACACTATTTACAAAACGATAGTGACCATGACACCAAGTTTATTTGGATCTGTACACCACCGGTGTTTTAGATAAAAAGGGGGATAAGATGAAGAAACTGATTGAATTTCGCAATATCGTCAAGAAATTTGATGACAATATTGTCTTAAAAGGTATTAACTTAGATATTAATGAAAATGAATTCGTAACGCTTTTAGGTCCTTCGGGCTGTGGCAAGACGACTCTTTTAAGGATCTTAGGCGGGTTTTTGGAGCAGGATCAGGGTGAGATCATCTTTGATGGCGAAGAGATCTCGAAGGTTCCAGCCTATAAAAGACCGATCAACACGGTCTTTCAGCGCTATGCCCTTTTCCCGCACCTCAACGTCTTTGAAAATGTCGCCTTTGGTCTAAAGATCAAAAAGACACCTAAAGAGATCATCAAGACCAAGGT
>CALUVF010000053.1 GCA_944324155.1 uncultured Erysipelotrichaceae bacterium
GAGCGCTTAAAGGACTTTAAGAACGTGACCTATATCCATGATAACTTTGCCAATATGGCAAGATATCTAGATAAAAAGGTCGATGGTATCCTTTTGGATCTTGGGGTATCTTCCATGCAGTTTGATGAAGAAGAAAGAGGCTTTTCATATCGCTTCGATGCGCGATTAGATATGCGCATGGATAAGTCGCAAAGCCTTGATGCCTATAAGATCGTCAATACCTACGACCTAAAAGAACTCACAAGGATCTTAAAAGATTATGGGGAAGAACCCTACGCTTATAAGATCGCTCAAAGTATTGTCAAAAAGCGGGTGATCACTACGACTTTTGAACTAGTTGAGGCGATCAAAGAAGCTTTGCCTTCAAAGGTTTTAAGCCAAAAAGGGCACCCCGCCAAAAAAACTTTCCAAGCTTTAAGGATCGCCGTTAATGGCGAATTAGACAGCTTAGAAGGATTCTTAAATAGTTTTGATGAAATTTTAAATGAAGGTGGAAGACTTGTGATCATTAGCTTCCAGTCCTTAGAAGACCGCTTGGTCAAACATAGGTTCAAAGAACTTACCACCGACAACAGTGATCGCAAGATCCCCTTGGCGATCAAAGATATTGATAGACCAAAGTATCGCCTTTTAGCTAAAAAAGGCCTTCGTGCTACTAAAGAGGAGCTATCCGAAAACAACCGCTCTCACAGCGCTATCTTACGAGCAATTGAAAAAGTTAGGAGTTAGCTATATGAAAAGAAAGAAAGTACAAAAAAGAAAAAGACGCTTGACCATGTTTGGTTTTGCGCTTACTTTGTTGGTCGTTTCACTGATGGCCTCGATCGTCAGTGGTCTTTTTTTGCGCAATTACAATAACTCTTTAGTGATGAAGATCGAAGACACCAAAAGAGAGACGGCTCTTTTAAACGAAGAGAACGAACAGCTTTCGATCGATATCCAGACTCTGAGCTCTAAAGACCGTGTCTATGAGATTGCATCGGCTGCTGGCCTAGAAAAACAAGATAATAATGTCCAAAATGTTGTAAAGGGAGAGTAGTCGATGCGTAATCGCCGCTCTTTACTTTTTATTTTCACCATTTTCAGTATCGCTATGATCGCTACTATGATCAATGTTTTTGCGTTATCGATTACCAAGGTCCATTTGCGCTCTGGGACAAATCTTGAAAGTTATGTCGACAGCGTAAATTTTGTGACCGAGACGGATCTGGCCAAACGCGGTTATATCTATGATTCAAACGGTATTGTCGTAGCTCAGGATGTCAAGACTTTTAATATAATCTGCTACCTAGATGAAAGCAGGGTTGGAATCAATAATGCGATCGCCTATATCGATGATGTCGACTATACTGGCAGTGTCTTAGCTAAAGTTCTAGGTGGTGATGAAGAAAGTATTGCAAGCCTTTTAAAAAAAGGTAAGGAAAGCGGTCTTTATCAGACTGAGATCGGCAATATCGGACGCGGTCTGACTAACGAAGAAAAGGAAACGATCGAAGAATATGAGCTTCCAGGTGTCGAATTTAGTGAAACTACCAAACGCAATTACCCCTTTGGGCAAAGCTATTCGCCCTATCTTTTAGGCTATTGTCAGGCTGATGATAATGGCAAGCTTGTGGGCAAGATGGGCGTTGAACAATATTTGAATACCGAACTCTCTGGGATCGATGGCTATCGGCGCTATCAGGCTGATGACAAGGGCTATATCCTTCCTGGGATGTCGGAAGTCGTCAAAGAGAGTATCGATGGCTATGATGTATATTTGACGATCGACAGCGTTATCCAGAACTATCTTGATACCTGTTTGAATGATATCATGGATACCTTTGATGCCTATCGCGCTTGGGGCGCCGTTATGAATATCAAGAGTGGCGAAATATTGGCTTGGGGGCAAAGCGATTCTTTTGATCCCAATGAAATGGAGATCAAAGACTACAACAACATGCTTTCGCAACTCGTGTATGAGCCAGGTAGCGTCTATAAGGCCTTTACCTATGCTGCCGCGATTGATGCAGGTGATTATGATGGGAAAAAACAGGTTGATTCCGGCGAGTTTTGTGTGGTCAGCGATGGCCAGGGTGGAATCAAGAGAACCTATGACCCCGAGGCTAAAGAATGTGTCAATAATGCGTTAGATCGCGATTATGGTTATGTCGACTATGACTATGGACTGATCCTTTCGTCAAATACAGTCACAGCCTCACTTTTAACAGATACAATTTCTGCCGATACCTTAAGAGAATATCTGGATCGTTTTAAGTTATTTGAAAAGGTTGATACCGATGGAATTTTAGAAAATGTTGGCAGCATCAATTACACATGGCCGATCGAAAAGGTTACCGCTACTTTTGGTCAGGGCCTTACCACTTCATCGCTTACGATGATGCAGGCCTATACGGCCATCTTTGGCAATGGCGAAATGGTCAAACCATATTATATTGATAAGATCGTTGATTCTAAAGATTCCAATAAGATCATCTATGAAGCCCAAAGAGAAGTGGTTGGCACACCGATCAAAGAAGAGACGGCCAAAGAACTGCAGGATATCTTAAGAAGGGTCGTAACCGACGAAAGGGGCACGGCACGCTTTTATGATGTCGAAGGGATAAAGGTCATGGCTAAGACTGGAACAGGGGAAGTGGCCCTAGAAGGTAGCTATGACAACGAGAGAGCGATCTCTTCGGTCATGCTAGGATTCCCTTATGATGATCCCGAATATATGGTCTATATCCTTTTTGAAGATGATTTCTCAATGGAAAACTCGACCAACACTGATGCCGTAAAGACCTTGGTGCGCTCGATCGCTTTGTCTGAAGGGCTTAACCTTACATCAGAAGAAGGAAGCAATGTGATCGAAGAAGTTAAAAGTTCCGAAATGCCAAGCCTTAGCGGCCATAGCCTTGGCTATGCCAAAGATAAACTGGGTGAAAACTATGACCTTGTGATCTTGGGTGATGGTCAAGAGGTCATTAGGCAATATCCAGAAAGTGGGGTCAATATCTATGAGGGCGAAAAGGTCTTCTTATTGACAAGCGAAGAGTTCAAACTGCCCAATCTTGTAGGCTATACGCGCAAGGAGATCATGGAGCTTTGGTCAATCAGCGGGATTTCCTTTAAGATCGATGGCTATGGTGTCGTTTATGAACAATCGATTAAAAAGGGCGAGGTAGTAGATAAAAAAAGTGTGATCGAAGTAAAACTCAAGGATCCTGGCACTTAGAATTGGCTTGTCAAAAAGAAGTACAGTGTATAAACTTATAGAGGTCTTTTAAAAGACGTAAGGTGATAGTTATGCAAAATTATATTTTGATCGTATTTATTGGTTTAGCCCTGTCTTTGGGCTTGACTTTATTGATCATGCCTCATTACATTAAATTATTAAAGGCACTTCACTATGAACAAAGAGTTTCGGAATATGCCCTTGAAGAGTATAAGAATAAGGCGCAAACGCCCATTATGGGCGGAGCCCTTTTTGTCGTTATACCAGTTATCGTCTTTGGCGTGATCAATCTGTCACATCTTCTTGATCCTGATATTATAATGATAATCATGGCCTATGTTTTGTTTTTTATCATTGGTTTTTTAGATGATATCCTCATCATAATCCGTCAGAATAACGAAGGCTTAAGTCCCAAGCTCAAGATGGCGATGGAAGTTTTATGTGCTGTATTTTTAGGTTTCTTTTTCTTAAAAGATGCCAGCACTTTCGTAACTATTCCTTTTACTAATATCGATATCAATCTGCCTCATATCCTTTATGTCTTATTAGTTATCTTTATGTATTGTGCTGAAAGTAATGCCGTAAACTTTACCGATGGCATGGATGGGCTTTGTGCCGGGGTATCTTTTATCGCCTTTTTGCCTTTTTTGGTTTTGGCTTTTAAAGAAGGTGAATACGACATTGCCTTATTTATCATATTGGTGCTAGCAGCTTTGATTGGATATCTGCGCTTTAACTTTTTCCCAGCCAAGATCTTTATGGGCGACAGCGGCTCTTTAGCTTTAGGAGCCTTATTTGTCGCGATTGCCGTGGCTTTAAAAGCGGAGCTTTGGCTTTTGATCGGTGGCGGGGTTTTTTTGTGGGAGATGGTGTGCTGTGTCTTGCAACAGATTGCTGTCAGGACGATCCATCGCCGAATCTTTAAATATACGCCGATCCATTATGCCTTTGTCATCAGAGGTTTAAGAGAAAAGAAGGTTGTCATTCTGTTTTATATGATCCAAGGTATTTTATCGCTCATTATGCTTATAGGAGTGCTTTTATAATGAAGGCGCTTGTTATTGGGGCAGCCCTAAGTGGTGTCGCCTGTGCTAAACTTTTAAATTCTAAGGGCTATGAAGTCTATTTGTCTGATCAAAAAGAAGTTAAGGAAATCAAAGAACTCGAAGCTTTGGGCATCGTTGTCGATGTTGGTCATAGTGACTATTTAAAAAATATGGACTATGATCTGATCGTCAAAAATCCTGGTATCCCGTATACCGCACCTTTTGTGAAGTATTTTTCAGATAAGGGCTATTTTCTTTATAATGAAATTGAAATTGCCTTAAAATATGCCAAAAACTATCGCTACGCCGCAATCACGGGAACCAACGGCAAGACGACTACTTCAAGCTTGCTCGGAGCCTTTTTAAAGACTTTAAACCCTCTAAATGTGGCGGGTGGCAATATCGGTCTTCCGATCAGTGACATCGTTTTAAAGTATCCCGAAAAACCTCTGACGCTGGCCCTTGAGATTGGGGCTTTTCAAGCCCTGGGTTTAAAAGACTTTCACCCCTTAGTCAGCGTCTGCACTAACCTTACTCCTGACCATTTAAATTATTTTGAAAGCCTAGAAGATTACTACGCTTCTAAAATGCGTATCTATCAAAACCAAAGCGGCGATGACTGGTTCTTGCTTAATATCGATGATGAAGAGGTCGTTAGGCATGCCAAAAATATCAAATGTCAGATCATCACCTATTCACTGCATAAGAAAGCTGATCTCTACTTAGAAGATGAGAAGGTCAAACTTTTTGATGAAACTTTATTTACTTTAGATGATCTAAAACTTCCTGGAGAACATAATCTCTATAACGCGATGGTCGCCAGTGCCATGGCTAAAAAACTTGGTGTCAAGACCAAGGATATCCAAAAGGTCCTGCGTGATTTTAAGGGTGTCAAGCACCGCTTAGAGTTTGTTAAAGAGATCGATGGTGTTAAATATTTTAACGATTCTAAAGGTACGAATCCCGATGCCACGATCAATGCCCTTAAGGCATTTAAAAATATCATTCTTTTGGCCGGCGGTTTTGATAAGCATACCGGCTTTGAAGAAGTTAAGCCTTATTTATCAAACGTCAAGGCGATGTGTCTTTTTGGTGAGACCAAGTATGAGATCCAAAAGATCTACCCAGAAGCTTCGATCTTTGAAACGATGGAAGAAGCCCTGAATCATGCCCATGCGATCGCAAAAAAGGGCGATGTCGTCTTACTTTCGCCGATGTGTGCTAGCTGGGATCAGTTCCCCAATTTTGAAAAAAGAGGTGAGGCCTTTGTCAAGCTCGTTAGAAAACTATAAGATCTTAGGCCAAGATATCGCTGATTTTAAAGAAAGGGTCTTGACCTATCTTGATCCTTTAGAAGCAGAAAGGGAAGTGGAAGACTTTTACGATAAGGAAGAGGTAAAAGTCTTTTTGAATTATTTAGAAAACTTTCCTAAAAATGAGCGCATCTTTGTCTTGGGAGATTATGATTGCGACGGCATCAGCTCCTTAAGCATTATCTTAAGGCTTTTGGATCATCTTAAGATCAAAGCCAACTATTTGATTCCGTCACGTTTAAAAGACGGCTATGGATTAAAAGAAAAGCATGTCGAGTTAGCTTTAAAGCACGGTTTTAAGGCTATGATCGTTTTAGATTCTGGCATTATTGCCCATAAGGCCTTAAAGTTGGCCTTCGATAAGGGCTTAGATGTCTTGGTCATTGACCATCACGAATTTAGTGATCTGCCTATTGCTAAGGCCATCATTCACCCTGCACTTTTAAAAGGCTATTATGAGGGCATGTGTACAGCAGGTCTTTGTCTTTTATTGGCAGAGCATTTCTATGATGATGATTACAGCAAGATGCTTGGGATGCTGGGGTCGATCGGCGACAGTGTCAAGATGCAAAGGGCAAACCGCAAGATCGTCATAAAGGGGATCGATTCCTTCAACAAGACTTTAGATACCCCGCTTCACGCCCTTGTTAAAAAATCTAAACATTATACTTATGAAGATATAAGTTTTAAGCTCATACCAGTAATCAATGCCATCTCGCGTATGGAACCTTTGGCCAATGTCAATTATTTGGTCGCTTATTTAAGAAAGGAAAAGGCTGACCTTTTGGCCGCTAAAGATATCTGTGATATCAATACGCGCCGCAAAGAAGAGTCCGAAAAGATGGTAAACCGCTCCTTGGTGTATGAAGTGAGTGAGGGCATTGCGCTTTTTTATGACCCATCATTTAAAGAGGGACTAAGCGGTTTGGTTGCTAGTCGCTTAGCGCAAAAATATGAGCGACCTGTTTTGGTATTGGCCGATCATGACAATGAACTAAAGGGGTCAGGGCGCAGTTTTAATGACTTTGATCTATATAATAGCCTTAAAGATTTCGATGCCTTTTTAGAATATGGTGGTCATCAAAAAGCAGTCGGCTTTTCCCTTTTAAAAAAGGATCTTAAAAAGTTTAAGGATTATGTCGCTAAGCTTTCGTATGTCCATAAACCGTTAAAAAAAGAATTGATCTACTTAAACCATCGCGATCTAAACATTGAAAATCTAATGTGGTTTGAAAGTCTCAAACCTTTTGGTGAAGGATTCAAAGAACCCGCTTTCTTTTTAGAATATCCAGCCATTGAATCGAGTTTTTTGATCAAGAAACGCTATCCTAAATATAAGCTTTTAGATGGCATTGAGGCCATGGGCTTTAATTCTGAAGAGTTTAGCCCCTTGCCCTACGCTTTTATTGGGCATTTAGGTCTTAATTACTTTACAACTAAGCCGAAAGTCAGTTTTAGTATCGATAAGATCCTGAAAAATCCCTAAATTGTGATATAATGGCGGGGTGAAAAAAGGAGAGCGCCATGAATTTTAAAAACTTAGTAGCTGATGTCCCAGATTTTCCCAAAGAGGGCGTTTTGTTTCGTGACATCACACCACTTATGCAAGATGGAGAAGCCTTTCATGAGGCAACCAAAAGAATCGTTGATTTTGCCAAGGAAGTAGGGGCCCAAATCATTGCCGGCCCAGAATCCCGCGGTTTTATTTTCGGCTGTCCTGTGGCCTATGAGTTAGGGATCGGTTTTGTCCCAGTGCGTAAGCCCGGCAAATTGCCACGTAAGACCATTTCTTACAAATATGATCTGGAGTATGGGTCAAATGAGCTCCACATGCATGCCGATGCGATCCAAAAAGGACAGAAGGTCCTCATTATCGATGACCTCTTAGCGACTGGCGGAACGGTGGAAGCGACGATCCATCTTGTGGAAGAGATGGGCGGCGAAGTCGTCGGCTGTGCTTTCTTGATCGAACTTACTGATCTTAAAGGCCGCGATCTTTTAAAGGATTACAACGTCTTTACTCTGATCCAGTATTAAATCGAAGTTTTCTTCGATTTTTTAAAAAGGTGCCTATATGAAAACGATGCTCACTGATGAGATCTTCTATGATGAGGTCAAAAAGTATATTCATGATGAAAAATCCTTAGCGCTCATTAAAAAAGCTCATGACTATGCTTATCAAAAACACGAAGGACAGATGCGCAAAAGCGGGGAACCCTATTTTGTGCACCTTTTGAGTGTCGCTTATGAATTGGCTCGCTTAAAGGCCGGACCGCGGACTATCTGTGCCGGTTTTTTGCACGACTGCATGGAAGATCAGGGCGTGACCAAAGAAGAGTTGATAAGTGAATTTGATGAAGAAGTCTTTTTTATGGTGGAGGCGGTCACTAAGATCGGCGACATCAAATTTAAAGATGAAAAAGAATATCAGGCTGCCAATCACCGCAAGATCTTATTGGCGATGGCTAAAGACGTGCGGGTGGTGCTCATTAAGCTTTGCGATCGCTTGCATAATATGCGGACCTTAGAGTTTCAATCTCCTATCAAGCAAAAAAAGATCGCCAATGAGACGCTGGAGGTCTATGCCCCGATTGCCCATCGCCTTGGTATCGGGGAGATCGAGCATGAATTAGAGGATCTCTCATTTTACTATTTGCACACTGAGGAATACGAAGAGATCGTGCACCTTTTAAACAATAAGAAAAGTGAAAGAGATAAACAGATCAACGCCATGATCAAAGAGATCTCGGCGATCTTAAATGAAAACCATATTGAGTTCAGGATCTTTGGACGTTCCAAAGATATTTACAGCATCTATAAAAAGATGCAGACCAAGCATAAGCGCTTTGATGAGATCCTTGATCTTTTGGCGATCCGCATCATCACTAAGACTGAGTTGAACTGTTATGAAGTGCTGGGTTTCATACACGCTACTTATCACCCCATACCAGGACGTTTTAAGGATTATATCGCCATGCCTAAGGTCAATATGTATCAATCTTTACATACAACGATCATCGGCTCTGATGGCAGGATCTATGAAGTCCAGATCCGTACGGAAGAGATGGACGAAGTTGCCGAAAAGGGCATTGCTGCCCACTGGTCTTATAAGGAAGGGGCCAACTACTCGGCTAAAAAAGAGCAGAGGGAGATCCAAAAAGAACTGGCTTGGCTCAAGGATTTTGAAGATGACTATTCTGATGATCCCAGCGAGTATATGTCAGGGGTCACCCATGATGTCTTCAATGCCAATATTTATGTCATGACCCCCAAAGGACGCGTCATTGATTTGGTACAAGGGGCAACACCGATCGACTTTGCCTATCGCGTCCATACGGAAGTAGGCCATCAAACGGTCGGGGCCTTTGTCAATGGGGTATTAGTACCTCTTAATACAGCTTTAAAGACCGGTGATGTCGTAGAGCTCAAGACGAATAAGAATTCCGAACCTTCAGAAGACTGGCTTAAATTTGTTAAGACCAATCATGCCAAAAATAAAATCCGCTCTTATCTTCAAAAGAAGGAGAACGAAAAGCGCGAGAAGCTTATTGAACAGGGCGAGAATATGTTTAAAGAAGATTTAAAAAGGCGAGGTCTTAACCCAAATGACTATCAGGATCATAAAAAGCTCGAAGATGTCTATAAGTCTTTCCAGCTTTCATCTTACAATGAAATGATGTATGCCATCGCTTGCAAATCTTTGTCTTTAGCGGCAGTGGCAGAGCGTTTGAGCAAACAGAAAAAATCCGAATTCACCCAAGATGTAATCGATAAGATCACGGAAAAGACCAAGACCCATCGCAAGAATCAGGATATTTCAAAAACTGGCGTCACGGTTGGCGGTCTAAATTCCATGAAGACGGAATTGGCGCCTTGTTGTGCTCCGATCTATGGCGATGAGATCGTTGGCTATGTCACTAAGGGCCGTGGCATTAAGGTCCATCGCATCGATTGCCCCAATGTCATGAAGGATAAGGAGCGTCTGATCGAAGCGCATTGGGACGAGGCTGCCAAGGGCCGGCAAAAGTATGAGGCCCATATCAAGATATTAGCCAAAGATCGCAATTTTCTTTTGACGGATCTTGTCACCTGTATCTCGCAATACAAGGCCAATTTAATGGCGGTCAATTCCAGTGTCAATCAGGAAAACTTATTGGCCACGACCAAAATGACGATCGTGGTCGACGATGTCGAACACTTAAAAACGATCATGGCGAACCTCAAGAAAGTCGAAAGCGTCTTAGAGGTCGACCGCGTCATCAAGTAGCTTGCACAATTGAAGACACTTTGATAGAATAGCACTAGCCTATGACCAAGGAGACTTTCAGGTTTAAGTAAAGAGAGCAGGTGGCTGGTGAAAACCTGACTTATGAATGAAAGCGTGACACTTGTGAGGTCTCATCTTAAAAGGGTGAGCGTTTGTTTCGCGTTAAGAAAAAAAGGGCACAAAGTTTTTTGTGAACTAAGGTGGCACCGCGTTTATGACGTCCTTAGAAAAAGGACGTTTTTATATTTTTAGGGAGGACAAGATGGCACTACAAACGATCAAAGGAACTTATGATGTCTATGGCGATCGCCTAAGACAAGCCGAGATGGTGGAAACACTTTTCAAACATTTTATGGACCTATATGGTTATACGATGATGCGTACCCCGATCATCGAAAATCGCGATGTCTTTTATGATAAGAGCGATACCAGTGATATGGTGACCAAAGAGATGTACAGTTTTTCATTGAATTCTAAAGACTATATCACTCTAAGACCAGAAGGTACAAGGGGCGTAGTCCGCTCCTTGATCGAGCATAAACTATACAGTTTAGAAATGCCGATCAAACTTTCCTATATTGGATCAATGTTCCGTCATGAACGCCCGCAAAAAGGCCGGCAGCGCGAATTTACCCAATTAGGGGTCGAAAACTTTGGTGAAAAGAACCCTTTGGTCGATGCCGAAGTCATTGCCATGGGCTACTTCTATCTTAAGACCTTAGGGGTCGATGATATCGTAGTATATCTCAACACCCTGGGTGATGAAGCTTCTAGAAGCCAATACTCTAAAGCTTTAGAAAGCTACTTTAAAAGTTATGAAGAAGATTTGTGTGAAGATTGTAAAAGACGGCTTAGCTTAAATCCTTTAAGGATCTTGGACTGCAAGATCGACGGAGCTAAAGACTTTGTCTTAAATGCTCCTAAAATGCAGGATTATTTAAGTGAAGAGTCAAAAGTATATTTTGAAAAAGTCTTAAAGGCCTTAGATGAACTAGGTGTGCCTTATAAGGTCAATGATCGCTTGGTTCGAGGACTTGATTATTATACCGATACCGTTTTTGAGGTCGTCTCTTTGAATGAGGCCTCTGGCTCGCAAAGCACGATTTTTGGCGGCGGACGCTATGATAAGCTCGTTGAAAAGATGGGTGGTCCAAAGCTTTCGGGGATCGGTTTTGCGATCGGTGAAGAGCGGCTTTTGATCCTGATGGAGGCCTTAGGGCTTTTAGATGATGAAACAAGAGCTTTAGATGCCTATATCATCAATATGTTAGAAGATGATCCCTACGCTTTAAAGGTCGCTGAGGTCTTGCGCCACAATGGCTTTATGGTGAAATTAAACTACTATAAGCGTTCGATGAAATCGCAATTTAAGTCAGCAGATCGCGAAAAGGCTAAATTCGTGATTATCATCGCGGAAAGCGAAAAAGCAAAAAATGAGATAAGTATTAAAGATCAAAGCACAGCTTTGCAAGAAAGCGTCAAGCTCGAAGATCTGTGTGCTTATCTTGATGAAAAATTTAAAGGAGAAAATGAAGATGCTTAGAACACATACCTGTGGAGAACTTAGAAAAGAAGACTGTGGCAAAAGGGTCACGTTGGTGGGCTGGGTCGCTAAAAGGCGTAACCTGGGCGCGATTTGTTTTATGGATCTCAGAGACCGTTATGGGATTACCCAGATTACTTTTAATGAAGATAAAAGCGAACTTGTCAAAGACGTCAGAAATGAATATGTAATACAGGTAAGTGGGATTGTTTCTTTAAAAGATACCCCTAATCCAAAACTAGCGACTGGTGAAGTCGAGGTCATTGTTGATAGCTACAAGCTTATCAATATCGCCAAGACCACTCCGATGCTGATCCAAGACGAGACGGACGCCTTAGAAGATCTGCGCCTTAAATATCGCTATTTAGATATCAGACGATCCCCGATCAAAGACCGTCTGATCTTAAGGGACAAGGTTACGACGATCGTTCGCGATTTCTTGCATGAGCTTGACTTCATCGAGGTCGAGACCCCTATATTGTCCAAATCGACACCTGAGGGAGCTAGAGATTATCTGGTGCCTTCACGTCTTTATAACGGACGTTTTTATGCCTTGCCTCAATCCCCGCAGATCTACAAGCAGCTTTTGATGATCGCCGGCATGGACCGCTATTTTCAGATCGCCAGATGTTTCCGCGACGAGGATCTAAGAGCGGACCGTCAGCCGGAATTCACCCAAATTGATGTTGAGATGTCTTTTGGTGATGAAGAAGATATTTTTGCGATTACTGAAGGCATGATGAAAGCGATCTTTAATAAAGTCAAAGGAGTTGATCTAAAGCCCTTTGAGCGTTTGAGTTATGATGAGGCGATGAGCACCTATGGAAGCGATAAGCCCGATTTGCGCTTTGGCTTAAAGATCAATGATTTATCAAAGATCTTTGTGAACACAGAATTTAGCATCTTTAAGAATTGCCTTGAAAACGAAGGTCTTATCAAAGCGATCAAAGTAGATGAGGGAGCACCGAAATTTTCCCGTAAGGATCTCGACAAATTGACAGATCATGTCAAGCTCTATGGTGCCAAGGCCTTAGCTTATCTAAAGTATCAAAACAGTGAATTTAGCGGTTCGATCGCCAAATATCTAAACGATGATGAAAAGATGGCGCTCATATCTGTACTTGCTTTAAAAGATAACGATCTTATCCTGATCGTCGCTGATGAAAAGAAGGTCGCTGAGATTTCCTTGGGGGCCCTTCGATCCAAACTTGGCCATGACCTGGGACTTATCGATAAGACGCAGTATCACTTTGTCTGGATCACCGATTTCCCCATGTTTGAATATTCTAAAAGTGAGGAGCGTTATGTGGCATGTCATCACCCCTTTACTGCTCCTAAAGACGAAGATGTCGATAAGCTTTTAAATGATAAAGGGCACTGCTACTCTAGGGCTTATGACCTAGTCTTAAACGGCTATGAGCTCTTGTCGGGTTCGGTTAGAATACATGATCAAGACATGCAAGCCAAGGTCTTTGAAGCCTTAGGCTTAAGTAAAGAGGAGGCCAAGGAGAAGTTTGGTTTCTTCTTAGAGGCTTTCGAATACGGCGCCCCGCCACATTTGGGAGTTGGTATCGGTTTAGAGCGTTTGGTGATGCTTCTATCGGACACCGAAAACATCAAAGATGTCGTCGCCTTCCCCAAAACAGCCAGTGCAATGGATCTGATGGCTAAAGCCCCAAGCTGTGTCGATCAAAATCAACTTGATGATCTGGGAATTAAAGTAAAAGCGGAGTAAATTCCGCTTTTTGTATGTTTATTTATTGGGTTTTGAGCGATGAAAATAATGATCGATCTCTTCTTTCATGTTTTGAGGGATCTCTTTTTGGACCGGCAGATATTTGGCGTTTGCCATGATCTTAGTCAATTCATAGGCGAATCTGATGTCTTCCTTCATCTTTTCCATCGACATGTATTTCATCTGATCGTGACGATTGTGAATGATGAGTGAATCTAAAGGAGCGATCCGCGCTAGGCTAAGAGCGGGGACACCACTATCGGCAAAGGGCGTCGAGTCGCTGGAGTAGACGCCTTGTGAAGCCTTTAAGGGATAGCCTTTAATAAGAGCTAAGTATTCTACAAAGTGGACGAGCTTTTGATCACTAGTACAAACAGCGATCGCATTTCCAAGGCTTGTTCCGATCATATCGAGATTGATATTCAAGCGGACCTTGTCGAGTTCCTTTTGATGTTTTTTGACATAGGCCTTAGATCCCAAAAGACCTCTTTCTTCACTTCCACAGAATAGGAAAGTGAGAGTGTAGTGATGCTTAGTATCTAAGAATTTTTCTAAAATTCCTAAGATTCCTAAAGTACCTGATAAGTTGTCATATATCCCGATCGAAAGCGGCACGGAGTCATAGTGGGCACTAAGGATGATCTCTTCTTCGCTTTCACCCTTTAGTTTGCATACGACGTTGTGCGAAGTTACCTCGATCTTTTCTTGTCTTAAAGTGATCGTAGCGTTTTTAAAAGCTCCATTAATGATTTTCATGGCATCTTTGATATTGATATTTACTCCTGGCAAGATCTCGAGATCTTTAGCGACACTGGGCCTTAATTCACGGTCGTCGACATCGCGATCTTCATCGATCAGGGTGCCGTTTGTGCTGATAAAACCTACGGCCCCGTGCTTTGTGAGCTCTTCGTAGCGCGAACGGTTCAAATAGCCGGTAAATAAAACGATCTTGCCTCTTACCTGAGACAGGGAGCCATCATCCCAATTGGCTAAATAATAAAGCGGTGCGCTGATCGTAGCGTCCTTTGCTAAGCGATAGCCACAGCACTTGATTTCCTTGTTATCGACCAAGAGCCGTCCTTCTAGTACTTTGGCATCAGGAATTTTGAAGCTCTCTAATTTGGCCTTTAAACCCAGTTTATCTAAATATGAAACGATCTTTAGGGCGCATTCCTTTTCTTCTTTTGATCCGCCAGTTCTAACAAATCCCATTTCTTTAAATAGTTTTCTTAAAGTTTTTTGATTCATAATTTAACAACTCTTTTAATATTCTAGCTCCAAATAATGCAAGTTTGCGAAATATTTGCTAGAATGTAGTTATGTTTAAGTCAAATGAGAAAAAACGCATCAGTAAATTAAGTATTGATGAAATCCAAGAAGACATTGCGCGTATTCAAAAAGAAATGGAAGACGCCCAAAAAGAAGTCGAAGAGCTCGAGGCCCAAAATGAAAGTCTCAAAGTCCAAAACGAAGCCGATGCCAAGCGTTTAGAAGGTGAACTGGAAGCTTTTTTGAAAAAACATGAAGGGAAGCTTGAAAAACTCGAAGCCGAGAAGAAGAAGCTTGAGGAACAGCTGGCCAAAAAAAGTGAGCAATATGACAAAGCCTTAAAACAATACACTAAAAAGAAGGATGATCTGAAAAATAAAAATGATGAATCTTTGTCGGGTTTTAAAGCGCGGCATTTAGATAATATGCGCCAGATCGAAGAACACTATGAGATCGAAAAGGCCAAAATCGAAGAACAGAAGAGCTATTTTGATACCAATATGCAGGACGTTTTAAAAGAACATCTGGTGCAGTTTGGCGATCTGCTTATGAAAAGTGATGCGAAGTTTAAGGAAGAGAAAGACGAACTTTCAAGACAGCGTCAAGAATTAGAAGATGAAAAGAGTCAGGAATTGACAGCACTTCTAAAAGAAGAAGATGAACTCAATAAGAATTGGCAAAAAGCCAATGAAAAGATGACGGTCAGTTTGAATCAAGCCAAAGAAAATACGGCAGTGCGTGTCAAACAATTAAGTGCCGAAAAAAAGACCGTCTTAGATCGTTTTGATGAGGAGTATAGGAAGATGAGTGAGAAATTAGAAAACGCCCTCGCAAGTAAGCAACGCGAACTGTTAGAGCTAAGTCAAAAGAAGGCCAGTCTTGAAAAAGATATCGCCAATCAAAAATTAAGCTTAGAAAATGAATATGATAATTTGCTCGCTCAACATGGCAGTACTCTTAAAAATATCGAAAGCGAAAAAAACGCCGCTCTATCTTTAGAAGAAAGCTTGAGTCGGGAATTAGACAACTTGCGAAACGAGGTCAGTGCTAAAGAAGAAGCTTTAGCATCTTTTAAGGCCAATGTGGAAGAAGAGGTCAATAAGTTAAATGAAGAATACCGCTTCCAAAAAGAACAATTACAAAATGAGTACAACGATCTTTACAGCAAGACCCGTTTAGAATATAACGACAATATCGAAAAAGCTAAAGAAGAGGTCGAAGCCCGCAAGATCCAGATGTCTTTGGCGATCGAAACTCGTAAGGAACAGCTTAAAGAGCAGCTCAAAAAACAAGAAGAAGCTAACGCCCAGGAATTGAGCGCATATGAGAGTGCCAGTGCCAATATTAAAAAAGACTACGACGATAAGATCGCTGTGGTAAGCGAACATATCGCAACTTTAAGGACGAATCTCGTGAATTTAGAAGGCGAGCTCGATGCCCAATTAAAAGATTTTGAGAATCAGAATCTTAAAGAAAACAAGGCATGGGAAGCCTTTTATCGGGAACAAGAAGGTCAATACATAGCGCGCAGCCATGACCTCAAGGCCGATTATGAAGCTCGCAGGAACGAATTGGAACGAGAAAAGCTGCAGACCCAACACGATATGGACGCCCTAAGTTCAGAACTAGAGCAC
>CALUVF010000054.1 GCA_944324155.1 uncultured Erysipelotrichaceae bacterium
TCGAGGGACTTGACAAAGATACCAACATCAATGTTGAGATCGCTTTGCAATATAATGATTCTTATGTTTCTAATATCTATTCTTTCTGCAACAACATCAATACCGTCGAAGGCGGGACCCATGAAGAGGGCTTTAGAGCAGCGATGAACCGTATCATCAACAAGTATGCCCGTGACAATAATTTCATCAAAAAAGATGAGGAATCCTTACAGACCGACGATATAAAGGAAGGACTTACTGCGATCATCTCTATCAAACACCCTAACCCGCAATATGAAGGACAGACCAAAGGAAAATTAGGTAATGCCGAAGTAAAAAAAGTTGTTTCTGATATCTTGGCCCAAGGTCTTGAAAGGTTCTTGTTGGAACACCCTGGTGATGCTAAAGAGATCATTGAAAAAACGATTACAGCGTCAAAAGCCCGGGTCGCGGCCCGCAAAGCCAGAGAATTGACTCGTCGCAAAAATGCCTTAGAGGTCTCTTCGCTTCCTGGAAAACTGGCGGATTGCTCATCAAAAGATGCCAGTATCTCAGAGATCTACATCGTCGAGGGTAATTCGGCCGGCGGTAGTGCAAAACAGGGGCGTGATTCTACTTTCCAAGCTATACTTCCTTTAAGAGGTAAGATCTTGAATGTTGAAAAGGCTCGTTTGCACCGTATATTCGACAATGCTGAGATCCGTTCGATGATCACCGCCTTTGGCTGTGGAGTGGGTGATGAGATCGATATTTCTAAGTTGCGTTATCACAAGATTGTCATCATGACCGATGCCGATGTCGATGGCGCCCATATCGCAACTCTTATGTTGACGTTCTTATATCGCTATCTGCGTCCTTTGATCGAAGGAGGTTATGTCTACTTGGCCATGCCACCGCTTTATAAAGTTCAAAAGGGCAATGCTGTGCGCTATGCCTATAGTGATGAAGAGTGCGAAGAATATAAAAAAGAATTTGTGAATAACTTTAAGATCCAAAGATATAAGGGTCTTGGTGAGATGAATCCGGAGCAGCTATGGGAGACGACGCTCGATCCTAAGTACCGTACTTTGAAACAAGTGACGATTGAAGATGCGATGGACGCTGATAATGCATTTTCAGTCTTGATGGGAGATGAGGTCGAACCACGCCGCAACTTCATTGTTGAAAATGCCCACTATGCAACACTTGATATTTAGGAGGTAGTTGATGGAAGACGAAAAGAACTACTTAGAGAACTTTAATCACGGTAAGATCACCCAGGTTGATATTGCCAAGGAAATAAGAGAGAGTTTCCTGGACTATTCAATGTCGGTCATCGTCTCTAGGGCCCTGCCTGATGTCAGAGATGGTCTAAAGCCCGTTCATCGCCGTATTCTTTATGCGATGTACGATAACGGCATAACCAGCGACAAGCCGCATAAGAAGTCGGCCCGTATCGTCGGTGAGGTCTTAGGTAAGTACCACCCCCATGGCGATACCGCTGTCTATGATTCAATGGTCCGTATGGCCCAACCTTTCTCTTATCGCTATCCACTGATCGATGGTCATGGTAACTTTGGTTCAATTGATGGTGATGAAGCGGCGGCTATGCGTTATACCGAAGCGCGTATGTCTAAGATCGCCTTTGAGCTTTTACGCGATATCCAAAAAGAGACGATTGATTGGCAAGATAACTACGATGCCGAAGAGAAGGAGCCAACGGTCTTACCTTCTAAATTCCCGAATCTTTTGGTCAATGGTTCGACTGGTATTGCGGTCGGTATGGCCACCAATATGCCACCTCATAATTTAAAAGAAGCGATCGATGCAACGATTGCTGTTATGGAAAATCCCGACATTTCGATCGATGAGTTGATGGCTAATTATATCAGCGGTCCAGACTTTCCAACCGGCGCCTATATCTTAGGAAGAAGCGGTATCCGCCAAGCCTACGAGACGGGACGCGGGGCTATCATCTTGCGCTCGAAAGTCGAGATCGAAGATATGGATAATGGCAAGAAGCAGATCATCGTCAAAGAGATCCCATATCAAGTCAATAAGGCTGTTTTAGTAGAAAAGATCGCTTCCTTAGTGCGTGATAAACAGATCGAAGGGATCAGTGCTCTGCGTGATGAATCCAACCGCGAAGGCATTAGGATCGTCATTGAGATCAAAAAAGATGCGCAGGTCGATGTCGTTTTAAATCAGCTATATCGCCTTACTTCTTTACAGACCTCCTTTGGCGTCAACAACGTCGTGCTTGTCAAAAACAAGCCCATGCTTTTGGGTCTTAAGGATCTGATCAAATATTATATCGAACACGAGATCGATGTGATTATCAGAAGGACAAAGTTTGATTTGCGCAAGGCAAAAGAAAGAGCCCATATCTTAGAAGGGTTAAAGATTGCCCTAGACAATATCGATGCGATCGTTGATACGATCAAGACCTCAAAGGACAACGCTGAAGCTTTAAATCGTCTTATGTCTAACTTCGGGCTTGATGAAGTTCAAGCCAAAGCGATCCTTGATATGCAGCTTAGAAGACTTACTGGTCTTGAAAGAGATAAGATCTTAGATGAATTGCATAATCTAGAGATCACCATCGCTGATCTTGAAGATATCCTTGCAAACCACACAAGAGTTTTGGAAATCATTAAAACCGAGCTTTTAGAGATCAAGGAAAAATATGGTGATGAGCGGATGAGTGAGATCATCGAAGGCGATCTCGATGTCGAAGATGAGGATCTCATTCCTGTTAAAGACGTTATCATCTCTTTATCGCACAAAGGCTATATCAAGCGCCTTTCTAGCGACACCTACCGTACGCAGAATCGTGGCGGTCGCGGTATTAAGGGCATGTCCTTAAATGAAGATGATGAAACCAAGCAAAACATTTCGATGTCGACGCACGATTGGCTTTTGATCTTCTCTAACAAAGGTAAGGTCTACCGTTTAAAGGGCTATCGTGTACCAGAATCTTCACGAAGCGCCAAGGGACTTCCGATCGTTAATCTTGTCGACTTTGACAAAGACGAACATGTTCAGACGATGGTTTCCTTAAAGGTTCAAAATGAAGATGCCAAATATGCTTTCTTCGTCACCAAAAACGGTATCGGTAAAAGAGTAGCGATCGAAGAGTTTGCCAATATCAGACAAAGCGGCAAGATCGCCATCAATCTAACAGAGGGTGATGAACTGATCGATGTCAAGGTCACACATGGTAATGACGATGTGATCATCGGTGCAACCAATGGCAAGGCGGTACGTTTCAATGAAAATGCCGTCAGGGCAATGGGTAGAAACGCCAGTGGTGTTAAGGTTATCAATCTAGATGGAGCCAGTGTGGTCGGAGCAGCGATCAGTTCGGAAGGCAAATATATCTTAGTTGTATCGCATAACGGTTATGGCAAGATGTCGGCCTTAGAAGATTACCGCCTTACAAGTCGCGGTGCCAAAGGTGTCAAGACGATCAACGCCACCGCCAAAACTGGCGAGCTAATGACTCTTAAGGCTGTCAATGGTGATGAAGATTGTATCATCATGACGTCTAACGGTATCGTTATTCGTATTTCCTTAAATAGCGTTTCAACTACCGGACGTGGCGCCCAGGGCGTGCGCCTCATCAAAACTGGTGATGAATGTTTTGTCACTACCGTGACGATCCTTGATAAAGAAGAAGAAGAGGAAGAAGAAAATGATTGATATTAAATTAATTAGAGAAAATCCTGATTTAGTCAAAGAAAACATCAAAAAGAAGTTTCAAGACGAAAAGTTAGTTTTGGTTGATGAAGTCAAAAAATTTGACGAAGAATATCGCGCTGTACGCAAAGAGGCTGATGATTTAAGGAATAAGCGCAACACAGCTTCTAAAGAGATCGGTGCTCTTATGAAAAAAGGCTTGAAAGAAGAAGCTGAAAATCTAAAAGAAGAGATCAAGAAAGTCGGCGACAGGATCGTGGAATGTGAAAAGCGCGAAGAAGAACTCGATAACTTGATCCGTGAAAGAATGTTGGTGATCCCTAATATCATCGATCCATCTGTCCCAATCGGCAAAGATGATTCTGAGAATGTCGAGATCGAACAATTTGGGACAAAACGCGAATTTGACTATGATATTCCCTATCATACCGATATCATGGAAAAACTTAACGGGATCGATCTTGATAGTGCCCGCAAGACCAGCGGCAACGGTTTCTATTATCTGACAGGCGACATCGCTCGTCTTCATTCGGCTGTTTTGACTTACGCCCGTGACTTTATGATCGATCGCGGCTTTACCTATGTCATTCCGCCGTATATGATCCGCTCCAATGTTGTAACTGGTGTCATGTCTTTTGCGGAGATGGAAAATATGATGTATAAGATCGAAGGTGAAGATCTCTATTTGATCGGAACCTCTGAACATTCCATGATCGGACGCTTCATTGATACGATCATTGAAGAAGATAAATTACCTTTGACCCTTACTTCTTATTCCCCTTGTTTCCGTAAAGAGGTCGGAGCTCATGGTATTGAAGAGCGTGGGGTCTATCGCATTCACCAATTTGAGAAACAAGAGATGATCGTCTTGTGTAAGCCAGAAGATTCTATGGCCTGGTACGAGAAGATGTGGAAGAATTCCGTCGACTTCTTCTTAAGTTTAGATATCCCGGTTCGTACTTTAGAGTGCTGTTCAGGAGACCTGGCAGATCTTAAGGTCAAGTCTTGTGATGTCGAGGCCTGGTCGCCCCGCCAGCAAAAATACTTTGAAGTATGCTCGTGCTCAAATTTAGGAGATGCTCAGGCCAGACGCTTAAAGATCCGTTCTAAAGGAGCTGACAACAAGACCTATCTCTTGCATACCCTTAACGATACGGTCGTCGCTCCACCTAGAATGCTGATTGCCCTCTTAGAAAATAACTATAACCAAGATGGATCGATCAATATCCCAAAGGCCCTGCAGCCTTACATGGGCGGAAAAACAATTATTAAATAGAAAGGTTGTTTCACATGGAACATTGTTTCATGTGAAACATGTTTTATGAATAAAGCAGCAATCTTTGATTTTAATGGCACACTCTTTAATGACTCTTTGATCCATCACCATATTTGGGAAATGCTTTATACAAAACTTTTTCCTACTTCCAATAATTTTAAAGAAGTGTTTGCCCAGGTCTTCGGCGCCAACAACTTAGAGATCATCAAACATTTTTATAAAGTCAATCATTTATCAATCGGCCCTAAAGAAGCAACAGAGCTTTCCAAAGAAAAGGAGAGATTGTATCGCGAGTATTGTATAGAGAATGACCTCTGTCATCTTACAAAAGGCGCAGAAGCTTTATTTAAGAAACTGATCAAACAAGACTACCATTTAAATATCGCAACAGCTTCAATTAAGGAAAATGTTGATTTCTTCTTTAACAACTTCCCGTTGAGACCATACTTTAAAAGGGAACTTGTGACATATGATAATGGAAATTATCGAAACAAAGTCGAGATGTATAAAGACGCCCTGATTAATGTAGATGGCGATATAGAAAACGCTCTAGTCTTTGAAGATTCCCGATATGGAGTAAGATGCGCTAAAGAAGCGGGCTACAAGAAAATCTATGTCATCAGTCCTGATCTTTCCTATTTTGATGAAGATAAGGACATTAAGATAATTCGAGATTTTAGTGAATTTGCATTTTAGTCTGGGATTATGTTATTATTTTAAAGGTGCAACAAGTATGTTCTAATTTGGTCAGGACCGGAAGGTAGCAGCCATACGAGCCTCTGCTTGTGTGTGCCTTTTTATTTTATGAACAAAGAAGAATATATGTCAAAAGCTATTGAATTAGCTTTAAGAGCCAAAGAAAATGACGAAGTGCCGATTGGGGCGCTCATTGTCTTAAATGATAAAATTATCGCTACCTCTTCTAATACCAAAGAAAGATACGGCAGCGCTATTCATCATGCTGAGATCGAGGCTATTGAAAAAGCTACTAGATATTTAGGTACCTGGTATCTTGATGATTGCGAATTATATGTAACTTTAGAGCCTTGCATGATGTGTACTGGCGCCATCGTCAATTCCCGGATTAAAAAAGTTTATTTTGGGGCCTACAACCCCAAAGGCGGGGCGTTAGTCTCTAATATCAATTTACTTTCAATCAAAGGATTAAATCACTATCCCTTGATAGAAGGTGGGATAAAAGAGGAAGAATGTGCCAAACTCCTTTCGGAATTTTTTAAAGAAAAAAGAAAGCGTTAAGAGCCATTTCCCTCATGGGTAAGGCACTAAAATATGGTATAATCTAGATAGTTATGAGTTATCAAGTTTTATACCGAAAATATCGTCCCCAGACCTTTGAAGATGTGGTAGGGCAAGAATACATCGTCCAAACTTTAAGAAATGCGATTAGTGAAGATAAATTGGCTCACGCCTATCTTTTTTGCGGTCCGCGTGGGACAGGGAAGACTTCGATTGCCAGGATATTTGCCAAGGCTGTAAATTGTACTGGCAAGAATGTTCCATGTGAAACATGTGAGAATTGCAAGAGCTTTAACGAAGGCAATCACCCGGATATCGTGGAATTAGATGCCGCCTCCAACAACACCATCGAAAACATCAGAGATTTGGTAGCTAAGGCCTACTTAAGCCCAATGATGGGTAAATACAAGGTCTATATCATTGATGAGGTCCACATGTTGTCGGACAAGGCCTTTAATGTCTTTTTAAAGACGATCGAAGAGCCGCCATCAAACGTTATCTTTATCTTGGCAACTACCGAACCGCAAAAGGTAATCAATACGGTTGTATCGCGTTGCCAAAGATTTAATTTCCACAAGATATCTAAAGAAGCAATGCTTAAAAGATTAAAAGAGATCATGGAAACAGAAGGCTACTATTATGAAGAAGAAGCCCTTAGATTGATCATCGATCTTTCAGACGGCGGCATGCGAGATGTCTTGTCACTTTTAGAACAAGCCTTAGCTTATGGCGACTATAAGCTTAAACTAGACGATGTCCAAAAGATCTTCGGAGTTCTAAGAAAAGAAGAAAAAGTTGCACTTTTAAATGACATACTGAATCATGATGCCAATGCTGCACTTCAAAAAGTGGAGCGCTATTATAGTGAAGGAGCAGATCTTGAAAAGCTCATTAAAGATTTGATCATCGTATATAAAGACATATTGTATGCAAAAAACAAGGCTTTCGATCTTTTAGAAGTCTTAGAAAAGGATGAAGCCCAAAAAACAGCAGGCACCTTAGATGGTCAGAAACTGATAAGAGATATTGATGTCTTATTCGATAGTTTAAAGAATGCCAAAATGACTAAGGAAGAGGTCTACCCCTACCTGCAAGTCGCTATCATTAAATTGTCTGCCGAATCAAAAGAAAAGCCAGAAGTTAAAGTAGAAGAAATAATAGTACCAGCTAAAGAAGTGTCCTTAGAAAAAAAGAGCGAACCGATTAAAGAAGAGAAAAAAATAGAAGAAGAAAGTCAAAAAGCAGAGCCACTGATCACTTCGATCCAAAAGAGCGATGAATTCTATTTAGCGATCTTACAAAAGGCGACGCGTGATGAAAAGCACAAAGACCAGATCATTTACGAGCGCCTGGTCGATCTAGAAAACGATATCGAGCATCGTCGCTATTTTGAAGCGCTTAAAGATAGCGAGATCTTCGCTGATGATGAAGATGCGATCATTTTCAGTTTCAAGTCTGAACTACTGGCAAAACAATTTAACGACAGCGAACTAAATAAAGACCTCTATTTCTTTGTAAGAGACGAATTTAAGATCGATAAGATGCTTTATGGGATCGATGAGAGTACCAAAATACGCCTTATCGATATGTATCGCCATATCAAAGACTATGACCTCAGCTCATATAAGGTGGAACGCTATTCTAAGGAAGGCGGCATCAGTTTTGAAAATAAACTCAAAACCTTTTTTGGCAATGATAAGGTAAAGGTCGAGGAATGACATGAAGTACGATAACCTCATCAACAAATTAAAAGTATGTGATCAAGAGATCAGCGCTGCTTATGAAGATATCAATGCCACGACATTTAACGGAAACAGCTTAAAATCAAAAGTATATGTCAAGATGAAGGGGAATTTTGAATTAGAGGATCTGAGCTTGCCTAAAGACATCGACAGCGAAAGATTGAAAGACGGTTTGATTGAAGCGATCAACGATGCCGTCAAACGCATCAAAAAAGACCGCAAAGAAGTCGTAAAAAAGATACTTAATAAAGATTGGAGTGAATTTGATTAATGAATAACAATCTGATCGAAGAACTCATCAAAGCTTTAAAGAA
>CALUVF010000055.1 GCA_944324155.1 uncultured Erysipelotrichaceae bacterium
TCTTCATGGGTCCCGCCTTCGACGGTATTGATGTTGTTGCAGAAAGAATAGATATTAGAAACATAAGAATCATTATATTGCAAAGCGATCTCAACATTGATGTTGGTATCTTTGTCAAGTCCCTCGATATAAACGATCTCATCGTGTAAGACATTCTTGTTGCGATTTAAGTAAGCGACGTATTCTTTTAAGCCGCCGGTATAGCAGAAAGTGTGATCTTTCTTTTCACCTTTGAGATAGTGATAGTTGATCTTGATTCCCTTATTTAAGAAAGCGATCTGTCTAAAACGCTCAAAAAGTGTTTGATAGTCATATTCTGTACCCTCTAAAAAGATCGTCGGATCAGCTTTGAAGCGAACTTCCGACCCACTTTGGCCATCTTTCGCCTCACCAATGACATGTAGACTCTCTTTGACATGGCCGCCGTTTTCAAAGCGCATGAAATAGATCTTGCCATCAGAAATGACTTTAACTTCTAACCACTCACTAAGGGCATTGACAACACTGGCGCCAACGCCATGAAGACCACCTGAGACCTTATAGGCCCCACCACCAAATTTACCACCAGCATGCAAGACCGTAAAAATTGTCTCGACAGTCGAGACGCCGGTTTTTTCATGGACCCCAACAGGCATTCCACGACCGTCATCACGCACCGTGACGACGTCGTCTTCATCAACCGTTACATCGATTGTAGTGGCATAGCCTGCTAAGGCTTCATCGATCGAGTTATCTACAATCTCCCAAACCAAATGATGAAGACCGCGCGAAGAGGTTGAACCAATGTACATGCCAGGACGCACCCTGACGGCTTCTAGACCTTCAAGGACCTGTATGTCTTCGGCTGTATAATGTGATTCTTTGTTTGTCATAGACCTTCCTTTCTTTCGATATTAAACAAGCGATATTTCTTCCTAATCGAAATGTCCTTCAAATCAGTTGTCGTGATGATGATCTGCATGTCATCATCAAGCAGATTTAGAAGACGCTCACTGTTTTTTAGATCAAGTTCTGATAAGATGTCATCTAAAAGTAAGACTGGCTTATCTTTAGTAGCACTATCGATATAGCGCATAAGCGAGAGTTTAAAAGCAATCAAGACCATTCTTTTTTGACCTTGCGAGGCAAAGTTTTCGATCTTTTCCTCATTGAAATAGAAGATGAGATCATCTTTGTGGACCCCTTTAGAGGCATAGGTCAAAAACAAGTCACGCTTGATCGCCTTATCGAGCATTTCTTTTACTTCGTCCCCACTTAAAGACATCTCGGTTTTATACTCAACTCTCACGACATCACTAGAGGCAGTGAGTTTCTGATAATATGTATTGAGATGTGTGTTGATAAGATCGGTGAACTCTTTTCTTTTTTTAACGATTTCAATAATTAATGGTACCATCTTCTCATTGAGCAAAGAGAGATAGACCTCATCACAAGACTCCTTCTTTAAAAGAGCGTTTTTATCTTTTAGAAGTTTGGTGTATGTGATGGAATCTAAAAGATACTTGCGTGACACCTTGCCGATCTCAAGATCAAGTAGCCGGCGTCTGATGCGCGGGGAATCGCTAAAAAGGTCAAGTTCGCTGGGCTCAAATAAAACGATCGATAAATTCCCGATAAAATCAGAAGATCTTTTGATGTTTTGATCTCCGAGATAAAGAGATTTACCATTTTTAGAAATGACCGCCTTTAAGCGCTGTTTTTCGGTCGATAGTTCGATTTTGGCAAAGTCAGCATCTTTATGAATGAGTATATCGTCATCATTAGTACGAAAGGAATGCGTGTTAGCGATAAAGACGAGACTTTCCAAAATATTGGTCTTACCAGACCCATTAGGACCAATGATGATATTTAAATTATCATCAAAGACACATTTAAAGTGCCGATAACTTCTAAAATAGCGCAGTTCGAGTTCTTTAATCTTCATGTGCTATTTCAAATTCTTGATCATCGATTTTAATGTGATCTTGAGGATAAAGTTTCTTCCCACGGCGATCTTCTTTTTCCCCATTCACAAAAATAGCGTGAGTCTTAAGAAAAATCTTAGCTTCCCCGCCACTTTGAATCATGTCAGTAAGTTTTAATAATTGACCTAATGTGATATAGTCAGAAGTAATGTAAATCATAGAACTATTACCAACTAGATTATAGCATTTTTTAGCTTTAAAGGCACGTATTTAAGGATATATTTTTACTAATATAGGTCCGTATAAGATCGCAAACGATCGATTTTGACCCCTTAAAAATGAAAATTGCAAGAAATGTAGCTTTTTTCAAATAAATATATTAAAATAACGGGTACCGGGATGTAGCACAGCTTGGTAGCGCGCTTGCTTCGGGAGTAAGAGGTCGCAGGTTCAAATCCTGTCATCCCGACCATTTTATTTGCATTCTATACCAAAGTTTGGTATTATCTTAAAGCACACGGAGACTTAGCTCAGTTGGGAGAGCACTTCCTTGACGTGGAAGGGGTCATGGGTTCGAGTCCCTTAGCCTCCACCAGTATTTAAAACACAACCGAGATGCCCCTATTTAAAGGCTTTATCTCGGTTTTGTTTTTGGCTAAAACCACCTAAAAACACTAAAAGTGTGTCAAAGAGTGTGATAAGGGTGTGTCAAAGTCATATAATTAAAGTAGTTTGACACACTTACAAAGGAGAAAAGAAATAATGGCTTCAATCACCACAAAGAAAAGAATTAAAGACGGCAAGAAAGAATATAAAGGCCGTTGGGCTGTAACTTCTCCAGTCGATAAAGAAAGACATTACGGCTGGGGAAGCAAATGGTTTAAAAACAAGGAAGATGCTCTGGCTGACGCTCGATCAAAAATGGAAGCGTTTTTGGCTGGATATAGTAGTGTAGATCAACAATTTCAAAATTTTAACCAAAGTTTAATGGACGCTCTATCAAAGAACATCTATAACGAAACAACCCTAAAATCAAAGATCAAGAAAGCTAATTCCCTTTATAACAATTACTTTCCCAAAAAGATTCGTGATAAGTCGATCCACGATTTTGAGCCGATCGACTATCAAACTTGGTTAAATGCGATCTTGATGTATCCCTATGATACAGAAAAATACGGGCTTGAAATAAAATATAAGAATCCTTTAAATAACGATACTATCGGCGACTTTAGATCGGTTCTAAAGGATTTTAACAAGTATTTATCTGACGAGCGAATTTATGCTGATCAAAACTTTTACATCAATTCACTAAATATAATTGAAAAAACCAAGATCACTGGAAGAATCAGTACGCAAATCAAAAAAGAAGATGTAAGCATCGACTCTTTCACAAAAATAACAAACCACTATAGGAAACTTGGTTTGCATCACTTCATCAATATGTATTGGTATACCTTCTTTTACGTCTTATTTTTCACTGGTCTTAGACCCGGTGAAATAGTTGGGCTTCGTTGGAAGGATTATAAAAGGATTGAAAACGGCGACTTGATTTTTGAAGTAAGACAGTCAATAAGCGATTTACAAGACGAAACAGCCGTTTATAAACGCCTAAAAGACGATAGAATCTCTCTTAAAACCAAAAATTCTAATCGCTATGTTCCTCTTATAACGATCGTTTCTGGTCTTGTGTATGATTATTATTGGGACTCTAAAAGAAAGTTCGATTTAAACGATGACGAAATACAAGAGTGTTTTATCTTCGGCAGAACCAATATGAATAGCGAAACAGTAGACCCTCATAGATACAATTCAGAGAAAAATACATTAAGAAGGTTGCAAAGGGTGTGCAAAGAAGAAGGTATACCCAAAACTTCAATCTTGATGTTTAGACATGCTTTCTCCGCTTTGATGACTAAACCGATCGAAACTGGCGGATTAGGTTTAAAAGCAGAAGAAATAAAGGATTTTATCGGTCATGTCGATGAAGAAATGATCAAATATCGTTATGCTAAGCCAACGATAGAAGATAATTACTATGTGCTTAGAAATGCAATTAAATCGTTTATGCCAGAAGTAAATGAAACGCAACTCAATAATAATACAGCACTCGAACTGTTGAATAGACTTGCAGGCGAAGCCAATAAAGAGTATCAAGACAAAGCCCGAAAGACCAAATTAAAGCATCAAATAGAATCAGCGATAAAGAATCACAAAGAAACATTTAGGTTAAGAAATATTGAGATGGTTCTTATGTATGACATAATCAGTGATCACATCAAGGAAAATAACGGCGATGATTATTGCGATCACATAAGTTTCAAATTTGAATCAGCCAATCCTAAATATTACAAAGGAAGTGCGAATCTTACCGAGGAGCAAATAAGGAAGGCTACAAGGCTAATGGGTTATGTCAAAAAGAAGGAGCAAGAAAAAGGCAAACCATTTATAGTCAACAAATACGAATGATTAACAGCAGAGCTAACCCCTCTGCTTTTATTTTCATCAAAAAGTAATATTTTGATTTCTTGATGAATATACTCTATCAAGCTGAATAGCTTGGAAAGGAAATATATTCATGAAAAAGTTAAGAAATTTCTTAAAATTTGATTCAAATGCCTTTTTAAAGGACAAGACTTTGATGTATCTTGAAGGAAAGATTCAAGATGACGATCATTTCAAAGGAGCTAAGATCACTACGCTGATCATTGATGATCGCACTGATTATGGCGATGATAGTATCTCTAATCAATACGAGAAGCTGTCTATTAAGGTACCTAATGCAAATGAAGATTACTTAAGACAGTTTAAGCGTAATGAAGAAGTTAGGGTCATTGATGTAAGCGAAGGCAAGGTCTGGGGCGATTATGGCAATAATTTAACCATTACTGGTAAACTCATTAAGATAAATAAAGGTCAATGAGTTTAAGAAAACTGCTAAGGGCGAGCTTTATTTTCGCCCTTGTCTTATTTATAGCCTTGCCCCTTTTGGCCTTTAGTTTAAGTGACCTCTTGCCAAGTGCTTTAGTTAAGTTGATCTATCTAATATCTTTTATCGTCTTAGCGATCATCTTGACTATCGCCTTAATCATCATCAAAAGGGCTAATGGATTAAGTAACCTTGCCCAGATAATCAAATTTAACGATTCCTTAGACACTTCCCTTATCTCTTTGGGCATCTATAAAAAGATAAGTGATGATCTCATTGATCTTCCTAAAAGAAAGATCGATCTTAATGATAATAAGTTAGTCATCTATATTGATGATCTAAATAGCTTTAATAAGCTCTTAAACCACGAAGACCTATTAGAAGCCTTACTACCGATCGGATATGAGCTTGATAGATCATATTTTAATGCCGTTGATAATAAGATCGTGATCTATTTTAGTAAAGCTAATGATTATCGCTATACCTTTAAGACCTATAAGGAGTTTAAGGACAAGGTCTTATCTTTGCCTTATGAAACCCTACTTTTAGACAAGAAGCACTCCATAGACCTTAGAAAAGACCCGATGACTTTAATTACTGGGACAACAGGAAGTGGTAAGACCTTTTATTCGCAAACCATCATTTATGAGGGACTACTTAAAGGCTATGACATTGAAGTCCTTGATTATAAAAGAACCTATCAAGCCTTTGAAGACCTAATTAAATGTCATTACACCTTTAATGACATCTATGAAGCCTTAAAAGAAATCATAAAAGAGCTTGAATATAGACAAGAGAGAATGGAAGTCTATTTAAAAAGAGATCCAAATTCCTTAGCTATTGATAAAGGCTTTAAATTAAAACTAATCATCATTGAAGAATATCTTGCCTTAGTCAATAGTGGCGAAGATAAGAAGCTCTTAAAAGAGATCGAAGCTATGATTTTAAAAATCACTACCTTAGGAAGACAGCTTGGTATCCATATCTTATTAGTAATGCAGGTATCTGGTGCTGATAACCTTAACTCATCTATAAGAGCTAACCTTACTAATAAGCTTGTCTTTGGTAACGCTAATTCAACTATTTATATCACTGCCTTTGGAAGCTCTAATACCCCTAAGGTCTTAGATGAATTAGGTAAGGGTGAAGGCTATGCTTCCTTTGGATTAGCTCCCTTTAGGTTTAAGGCACCATCGTTTGAGTTTGATATAGCTCAAAGAATAAATGAAGATTTTAGAAAAGATGATGAAGGAATATCCAAATAGCCTTATATAAAGGGCTATTTTGAGGTCGTTGGGCTTGTCTAACGACCTCAAAACTTGATGAAAAGATAAAAAAGAAAGGACATTTATGATAAATAAACATTCATTTGATTTTGATTCATTAGATCTTGATGATAATGGCGTTGATAAAAAGACCAAAAAGAAATATCCCAAGATTTCTAATTTTATGATAACCAATAAGATAAATTACGATTATGACTTTAAAGGCTTAGAAAAGACCTTCAGGGATTTAAGCTTTATCAAAAACTGGGCCTATATCGTTCACGATAAAGACCATAACGATAAAGGCGAGCTTAAAGATAAGCACATCCATATCTATTGCCAAGTGAATAACACGCAATCCGTCATTACGATCGCCAAGGCTTTTAATATGCCACCTAACGCTATTGAAGGCATCAGAGATAAATCCTTCTTTAGAGCTTGCCAGTATCTCATTCATTTAAACGACCCTAACAAATATCAATACTCGCTTAGCGAAGTGAAGGCTTCTTTTAACTTTGAAGATAAGGTTTTAAAGATCATGTCAGAAGGAGCCAAGAAAAGGATTAAGGCCAACCTTATCAAAGACATAAGCGAAGGCTATGTCAAAAGATATGACTTAGCTAACTACTTTCAAAGAAACAAGATCGACCCCTTATATTTAACGATGTGGAAGCCCTACATAGATAACGCCTATAAAGTTAGAAACGAATACTATAATCGAAGCTTTG
>CALUVF010000056.1 GCA_944324155.1 uncultured Erysipelotrichaceae bacterium
GAATGGGGCGCTCGAATGTCGAAGCGGTCTTTGATGAAAACTATAAATACCAATTCGGCAAGGGGATCGTCTTAAAGACCGGGGTAAAGCTTGCGATTATCGCCACTGGCCTCATGGTTCAAAAAGCTCTTAAGGTCTCGACAATGCTTAAGAATTACGATCCTACGATCGTCAATATCAATACGATCAAGCCGATCGATGAAGAACTCTTGGTCGATCTTGCCAAGCATCACGACATCATCGTGAGCTTAGAAGAGCACAGCATCATCGGCGGTCTGGGCTCTGCCATTAGCGAGTGTTTGGCTCCCTATGGCTTAACGTGCAAGCACTATAGCCTAGGCATGCGCGATGTCTTTGGAAGAAGCGGCAAACCGAAAGATCTCTTTAAGTATTACGGGCTTGATGAAGAAAGCATTGCCAAATATATCGATGAGTTGAGGTAAAAGGGACATCAGTTCCTTTTTTCTTTTATTTAAGCTTTAAATTAAGTATAATTATCTCGCTATGAGCATTGTAGAAGTAAAAAACCTCACCTTTTCTTATGGTGATGATATTAAAGCTTTAGATGATGTAAGCATCAGGATCGAAGAGGGGTCTTATACGACTATCATCGGACATAACGGTTCTGGCAAAAGTACGCTCGCTAAACTTTTGGCGGGTCTTTTGCCTATCACAAGCGGTGAGATAGTGATCGAAGACCGCATCTTGAACCTTGAAAATATCACTGCGATCCGCCAAAACTTGGGGATCGTTTTCCAAAATCCCGACAACCAGTTCATCGGCTCGAGTGTCAGAGATGATATTGCCTTTGGGCTTGAGAATCACGAGGTTGATCCTTCTAAGATGGATCAGATCATTGAGCGTTTCGCGAGTGTTGTCGATATGAGTGAATTTCTTGATAAGGAGCCCAATAACTTATCGGGTGGTCAGAAACAAAGGGTCGCGATCGCCGGGGTCTTGGCGATGGGGCCTAAGATCATTATTTTTGATGAGGCCACCAGCATGCTCGACCCGCAGGGCAAAGAAGAGATCAAAAAGGTCATTTATGACTTACATTCCGATCAAAAGATGACGATCATCTCGATCACCCATGACATTGAAGAAGCCTTAAAAAGCGACCATGTGATCGTCTTAGAAGCGGGCAAGAAAGTTTTGGATGGTGATCCTTTGAGCGTTTTAAGTAACTACGATAAGCTCTTTGAGATCTCGCTTGATGTGCCCTTTACTTTTAAGGTGGCAAAAGCCTTTAAGGATCGCGGGTATGATATTGAAAAGACAAAGGACTTAGAAGGGTTGGTTGATGCGATATGCCAATTAGATTTAAAGAAGTAAGATATGTCTATGATGAGGGCATGCCCTTTGCCCATCACGCTTTAAACGGCATCGACCTCGACATCAAAGAAGGCGCGATCACGGCGATCATCGGAAAGACCGGTTCTGGTAAAAGCACGCTGATCGAGCATTTGAACGCCCTGCTTCTTCCAAGCTCGGGAAGCCTTGAGATCCTTGATCATACGATCGTTGCCAAAGATAAAAACAGTGGCTTAAAGGCTCTGCGCCAAAAGGTGGGGCTGGTCTTTCAGTTTAGTGAATATCAGCTCTTTGAAGAGACCATCTTAAAAGATGTCGCTTTTGGTCCAAAGAATTTTGGGGCTAGCGAAGAAGAGGCGCTTCAAAAAGCGAAAGAAGCTTTAAGCCAGGTGATGATTCCAGAGAGTTATTATGAGCGCTCGCCCTTAAATCTTTCCGGCGGGCAAAAAAGAAGGGTGGCCATTGCCGGTATTTTAGCGATGGATCCTAAGGTCATCGTTCTCGATGAGCCGACCGCCGGTCTTGATCCCAAGGGGGCCAGTGAGATGATGGCGATCTTTAAAAAGCTCAACCAAGAGTTAAACAAGACGATTATTTTAGTAACGCATGACAACGAGCTCGTCTATGATTTTTCTGATGAGGTCGTGCTTTTAGATAAGGGCAGGGTGATTGCCCATAAAACATGCGAAGACTTTTTTAATGATCGCGAATTGATCAAAGAAAATAAGATCGTCCTTCCCAAGATCGTGGAATTAAGGACGAGGTTAGAAGAAAGAGGTTTTGTGAATCTTGAAGGCGCTAAAGACATCAAGACCTTAGTAGAGAGGATCCTTTCATGAACAAGATCGTATTTGGTAAGTATCTGCCCCTTGATTCGCCTATCCATAAGCTAGATCCCCGCGCCAAGATCTTAGCGATGATGGTGATGTTAGTGGCGGTATTTATGCCAGCCGGTTGGTATGGCTATATTATCATCGCCTTGATCCTTTCTCTTGTCACAGTCTTAGCCAAGATCAAATTTACCTATATCTATCGCTCTTTTAAGCCTATGATGATGATGGTCATCTTCCTTTTGATTATCAATATCTTTTCTTTAAAAGAGGGGACCTTGCTTATAAAGCTGGGCTTTATCGAGATTTATTCGAGTGCCTTGATCCAAACTTTTTATATCGCAACGCGTCTTGTCCTCATGATCATGATCACGACGCTTTTGACCTTTACGACCAAACCTTTAGAGCTCACATTGGGCATTGAATATGTTTTGACGCCTTTCA
>CALUVF010000057.1 GCA_944324155.1 uncultured Erysipelotrichaceae bacterium
GCCATGTCGACCCTGGTATCATATCTATACAGTGTTTATGCGATCTATAAGGTCATGATGGGCGATACCAGCTTCCACTATTATTTTGAAACCGGCGCCATGATCCTTGTGATCGTCTCAATCGGCAAATATATCGAAGGTCTCAATAAGGAAAAGACCACTAAAGCCATTAGAATGCTCGCTAACCTAAGACCGATGAGCGCAACCAAGCTTATCGATGGCAAGGAAGTCGTTGTCGCGATCGATGACTTAAAAGTGGGCGATATCATCATCACTAAGGCTGGTGAAGCGATTGCTCAGGACGGGGTCATCATCGAGGGCCTTACAAGCATTGATGAATCAATGCTTACAGGTGAATCGATGCCTGTAAATAAAGGCGTCGATCAAAATGTCATTGGCGGAACGATCAATTTAAGCGGAGCGATCAAGATAAGAGTCACAAGATCCAAAGACGACAGCGTCCTAAATAAGATCATCGCTCTAACAAAAGAAGCGACGATGAAAAAAATCCCTATTCAGCGCTTTGCCGACAAGGTCTCATCTTTCTTTGTCCCCGGCGTTATCCTTATTGCGCTTATAACCTTTATCATTTGGTTTATCTTTTCAAATAACTTTGAGTTAAGCATGAACTTTGCCCTCAGCGTCCTTGTCATATCATGCCCCTGCGCTTTGGGTCTTGCAACACCCAGTGCCATCATGGTCGCAAATGGCGTGAGTGCCAAAAATGGCATCTTGATCCGCCACAGCGAAGTTTTAGAGATCGCCCACGATATCCAAACTGTCATCATGGATAAGACTGGGACGATCACAGCCAATAAACCAAAGATCATTAAAGAGATCAAACTTGATAAGGATTTTGAAAAGGTCATCTATAGTCTTGAAAAAAATTCTAAACACCCCATTGCCAAAGCCGTACTTGAAAAATATCAGGAAACCGAAATGACCTTCGACAGCTTTAAGGAGATCTCAGGGCGTGGCATCAAGGCTATAAAAGCCCAAGACACCTATCTTGCCGGCAATCAAAAGCTCATGGAAGAAAACGGGATCATTGTAACCCCTGACCTTCTTAAAGAAGCTAAAGAAAAGGCCTATTCCTATGTCTTGGTCGCACAAAACAATAAACTTTTAGGACTTGTCTATATCACTGATGTGATCAAAGACGAAAGCATCGAGGCTGTTAAAGAACTTAAGGAGCTTGGCGTCAAAAGTGTCATGTGTACCGGCGACAACAAGATCATTGCCCAAAACATCGCTGATCGTGTCAAGATCGATGAATATTACAGCGAAGTGAAACCCGAAGATAAATATAAGATCATCAAAGATCATCAAAAAACAGGCTTAGTCGCCATGGTAGGTGATGGGATCAATGATGCGATCGCTCTAAGTGGGGCCGATGTCTCTTTCGCCATTGCCGAGGGCAGTGACATCGCCTATGAGTCTAGCGACTTGATCCTTATGAAAAACGATCTTCGAGATATCCCCTTTATGATCCGGCTTTCTAGTTTCACAATGCGCGTCATCAAAGAAAATCTCTTTTGGGCCCTATTCTATAACGTCATCTTTATCCCCTTAGCAGCCGGGGTCTTCTATCCCGCTTTTGGGATCATGCTAAACCCGATGATCGGTGCCTTTTCGATGTCGATCAGCTCGATCATCGTCTTATCTAACGCTTTAAGAATCAAGAAAATGCATAAAAAGGAGGAAATTAAAGTTATGCCAAGAACTGTTAAAATTGAAGGAATGATGTGCCAGCACTGCGTCAAACATGTAAGTGACGCTTTAGTCAAGCTCGGCTTAAAGGCTGAGGTCTCGCTTGAAAACAAGTGCGCTATCGTCTATGGCGATGCCAGCGATGAAGCTATTAAAGAAGCTGTTACAGAAGCTGGTTATGAAGTAAAGGAGATCGTTAATGAGGGCTGATCATCAAAAGGTGATCCGCAATCTCAACATCGCTAAAGGTCAGATCGAAGGCATCATAAACATGATCAAAGAGGACCGCTATTGTCTTGATATCTACGATCAGATAAATGCCACCAGGGCGATCTTGGCTAGAGTCAATTCCACCATCATGGAAGAACATCTCAAGACCTGCGTAAAGGAAGCGATCTTAAGCGGCGATGACTCCAAGATCGACGAAGCCTTAAACGCTATCAAAAAAGGACGCTAGGTCCTTTTTATTTAAGAAAATAGCTATCTCTTAAGTTGTTTCTGTGAGATAGCTATTTAAAATAAAGGCAAAGAAGATGGAGTCCATCTAAATGATAGAATGCTGATTTTATCCTGCTTCGCATAAAACTTGATATACTTCTGAATCTAATTTTGCATTCCCCTTATAAAGTTCAAGTTTGATCTCATAAACATTGTCCACACACTTTTTTAAATATCCGTCTTCGTCAAAAAAGTCAGAGGCAACACTAAAAGTTCCCTGAGGCGTTACGCTTTGGGGTATATTTATCTTGCTTCCTAAAATATACTTATTCAGATCATCTTCCAAAAAGATTGGCTTAATGTAGTAATCGTTTGAATCAAGTTTATATTCATTGGTATCGACATATAAATTTATCCCATATTGAGTAGAACCATCAGCGAAATCTATATTGCTGATCACCATTTTGAGATCTTTGATATTGAGAGTCTCCAGTTTTGTTTTGGGTAATTCACTAATGATAAGAGATGCCGCTGCTGCCACCAACAAAATAGCGAAGAGTAAAAATATTTTCGTATATTTTTTCATCTTATCCTCCTTTCTTTTCGCATTGATAACTTAATGAAAAGCAATTTGTGTTTATGGCCACTTTATAGTTAGGCATAAATTGAATGCACAAAACATAGATATGCCCAACTAATCTGTGCCGCCGTTTTTATGCCGCGAAGGGACGTAGTTCAACATATTTTGCGCTTCTTTTTTCTCAATCAAATTATAATATGACTCGCCAGTACACAGCAACATTTAAAGTTAATTAATAGAGCTTCCCTTTAAATAAATATATTCATATAGGTGCTGTGCACTAAATGCTTTATTAAAAACAGTTGTCTGATATATAAATACATACAAGACAACTGTTTGCTGTACAAATCGAAAGTGTTTACAGTTTTTATAGCGCTTCTAACTCTGCTTTTATATCTTTGATCTCTCTGATGGCGTAATCAACTTGTCTTTTAGCCTCAGAAATGCGACTTTGCATAAGCCAGTCCGTCACAAGGCCATCAAAGAAATAGTCGGCAAAGGATAAAAAATCGCCGGTATTGAGATTGACATCTAAGATCCTATCGACATCTTCGAGCTCATCTTTAAAATGATGGATCGCTCTTTTGGCATCTTCTAAAGCCTCAGAGGCATTGTTCATTTTGGAATGTTTGAGAAAGGTCGTAAAAAGACCGCCGCCCAACATATCAACGATCCCCCAGTTGCCGGCACTAGACAATGCTTCCTTGGCTTCATAGAGATAATCAAGCGCTTCATCAGCTGCCTCGATCGCCTCATCGATCTCATCTTGATATATTACCCTAGTCATCTTTATTCCTCATTAGCCTTTTTGACTAATTTCTTACATTTTCTTTCAAATTCATGCCTATCTAAAAGCACCACGGCCCCACAGCCCTGACACTTGATCTTAACATCAGCACCAACTCGAATGATCTGCCACAGCTTGCTTTTGTGGCAAGGGTGCTCTTTTTTCATCTCTACGATGTCATTTAAACCATATTCACTGATCATACCTTACTTCTCCCTTTTTTAAGATTGTCCATTTCCCCTTTTTGTTTGACCCCTTTCTAGAAATCAAGCCCTTTTCATTTAAGCTTTTAACTGTCAATTTATCCAAGGTCAAATAGGGGTCATCACAAAGCATCAAATAAATCTCTTTTTCATCATCTGTTATATTTATAGGTTCATCTATAGGTTCAAGAGATTTGTTTCTAAACAAGATTACTCTTATCACGCTTTCCGTTTCTTCAATCAGAGGTTCCTTAAGTCCATATTCCTTGCCTTAAAGTTTCTATAGCTAATCCCCCAATTGACAGTATCCTTTAAGAATTTATTATGGTCTTTTAGAAGTTCTTTTTTTAAATTAAATATTGTTTCCTTCTTTAAAATAAATTCTGTTTGTCATTTTTGCCTCATTTCATAAGCTTTTAGGGTATTTTGCATAAGGCAGGCGATTGTCATCGGTCCCACGCCTTTCGGGACTGGAGTGATAGCCGAAGCTTTTTGGGATACCTTTTCAAAGTCCACATCGCCGCACAGATGCCCATCTAAACGATTGATCCCCACATCGATGACTACCGCTTCTTCTTTGATATCTTCTGCTTTTAAAAACTTGGGCTGGCCGATCGCAACGATGACAATATCATATAACTTGGTCAAGGACTTCAGATCCTTGGTGTAAGAATGCGCCAATGTGACGGTTGCATTAGCACTTGTCAACATGCGCGCCAAAGGCAGTCCTACAAGCTTGCTTCTTCCGATCACGATCACATTTCGGCCCTCGACTTCGATCTTGGAGCGTCTTAAGATCTCCATGACCCCCAAAGCGGTACAGGGGAAAAGCCCGTCTTCTCCCTTAAACAAGCGTCCACTATTAAGAAGACTCAGACCATCGACATCTTTTGAAGCATCGATCGCGCTAATGACCCTGGCTTCGCAAAGGTGTTTGGGAAGTGGAAGTTGGACTAAGATCCCATCGATCGTTTCATCTTGGTTTAGGTTATCGATCAGCTTAAGAAGTTCCTCTTCTTTGACCGTTTCTTTTTCCTTGTAGAGGACAAAGTCAAAGCCAACTTCTCTTGAGGCCTTTTCCTTCCCGCGGATATAGGAAAGGCTGGCGGGATCTTCGCCCACCAAGACAATGGCTAAACGAGGTTTACGCAAGCCGTTTCTTACAAGTTCGCTAATCTTTTCAGCGACTTCATTTTTTATTTCCTTGGCAATTTCACTTCCGTATATGATCATAAACTATTCCTTTGAATCCAAGACGATCGTGACCGGACCATCATTATAGATCTCGATCCCCATATCAGCCTGGAAGACTCCTTCCTTTACTTCGATGCCGTATTTTCTGAGACACTCATTAAAATATAAATAATAATCTTTAGCCTCTTCAGGTCTTTTAGCGTCAATAAAACTCGGGCGATGTCCCTTGTCGGTATTGGCGCAAAGCGTAAACTGTGAGATCGACAAAATACTGCCGCCCTTTTTTAAAAGGTCGAGATTCATCTTGCCGTTATCATCTTCTAAAACTCTTAGATGAGCCACGCGATAAGCCATCTTTTCCATGGTATCTAAAGTGTCGTTTACACTGACGCCAACCAAAAGACAATAACCATCTTTTATCTCACTATAGACTTGGCCATCAATATGGCATTTTGCATATTTAACTCTTTGTACTACTACTCGCATATCAATATTCTACTACAAAAGCTAGCGCAAAGCGCCACTTTGATTGATAAACTCTAAACCATATATAAACAGTACCTT
>CALUVF010000058.1 GCA_944324155.1 uncultured Erysipelotrichaceae bacterium
AACCTAATTTACTGTCCAAATTTCTTTAAAAATGGTCAAAAAGGGGTGTTTTTGATGGTTTTTCTAAAAATTTGGACTCTGGCGCTATTGTCTTATTCTTCTTATTCCTATAGATTGAAGTCAGATAGGAGATATAGATATCATGAAAAAATTAATTATTGCTTTGAGCGCATTACTAGTCATTACTTGTAGTGCAGTAACAGCAGAAGAAGAAAACAAAAACAACTGTTACTTTATTGAACTTGAAAATGGTGAGGTAGTAGAAATCTGTGATGATGATTTAGGTATCTCACCATGTGGTCTTGGCATTCCTTGCGAACATGAGTGTTGGTAACGCATAGCCAGAGAGGTTAAACAAATGACAGCACGATATAAGAATGGAGACTAATTATTAGATCTAAAACTTTTAAAGCAAACGGAGGTGAATTTGTATGAAAGCTAAGAAAGTTTTGTTAGTACTTCTAATTATGTTTGGTTTAGCTTGTGCTCCGGTCATGGCAGATAATAATGGCTGTGAGACTTGCTCGGTAATCGCCGAAGAAACGGGACATAACTATGTCAATGTGGAATGGATCAAAGAACATGATGTCTCAGTCAAAAGAGCTCCTAGCGCACAACTATACATTGATAAATATTATCAAGAAAATTATAGCGACGTCATGAAAACATGCGGTTTAAAGATTTCCACCGATGGCTGTGCTTTAACTTCAGTTACGATGGTTTCTAATTTTTTAAAATACAAAAATAGAAACCCCTCACAGGTAAATTCCATCTTAGGTAACAGCGCATGCCCACTTATGTGGTATCAAGCGGCGACAAAGCTTGGAATGACCGTTGTCGAATACAGGGACAAAAACATAACAACTTCTTACTTGTCCTCAATTATTCGAACAAGTATCGCTGCAAGTAGGCCGCTTATCATTGGAATGAAACTATCTAATGGAAAATCGCACTATGTTGTCGTCACTGGTTATACATCAAGCGGAACATATAATATCAATGACCCCAGTAAATATGGAAAGACAACATTGAATCAATATATTTCACAAAATGCGACAATTAAACAGGTAATTGTTTACGGAGAATAGAAAGGATAGGGTATAATTTATGAAAAAATTGTCTAAGGTTTTCACTCTCGTTTTACTTTCTTGTATGTTAATTGGTGTATCTCCAATTTATGCAAATGAAAACAAATCAGAAGCCGCAGTAGGCAGAGGCGCAATTCACACTGTAAAAAACTTTACCGAAACTAAAAAAATAAATGGATACAGCGTTAAATGTCAAATTACCGTTGAAATTACGCTTAACACTGTCAGGAATCTTATTGTTTACAAACAAGGGAGCGCCAAAATTCTCTCGCCCTCTAGTTTCAAAATAAGAAAAGTGTATACAGACGAGTATCCAACTGGTACCAACTTTGGATTAGAAGTTCAGGTTACTGTTTATAGAACTGGAACGGGTGAGGAAGGCATTATTACATTCCGCTTTGATAAAAATGGCAACCAGATTGTGATGAATTAATTATCATTAATATTTATGTATAACTGAAAATTCACTTAGCCATTTATAAAAATGCTTTGCTACAGAGCAAAATGGCTAAGTGAATTATATTTACACATAACACATAACAATATTATTATGAACAAATTTAAACGTATAATACTGGCTGTTAAAGGGAATATCGGACGTGCTATCCTTTTATTTATGGCGATCTTTTTGATCGTCACTTTGGCTTTCAGCTCTTTTTTGATCTATAAAACAACGAAAGATATTGATAAAGATATCAAATCATCGCTAGAAAATGTGAGCGCCCTTTCCTGGCGCACTAATAATTATAATCCGTATTATGACATCACCGATCCAATGGTTTTTGATGATATCAATCCTAAATTAATTGAAGGCATTGAAAGTGTTTTAAAAGAAGACTACATCACTGATTCAGGAGCTACGCTGTTCTCGAATGTCCCCTTCATTCTTGACGGCGTAATGAAAGGCGTAGAAAACTATACACATTACGCCACTGTCGTCGAAGGCAATAGGTTGATCGGAGGAATTAAAGACAACGATTATCTTATTACCAACTTTACGAAATTAACTGACGGGCGCATGATCAATGACGATGATATCGAAAACCATCGCCTGGTGGCCCTTGTAAGAAAAGGCAGAGTAGCTGCAAGCGATAAAGATCTGGTTTATTCGAACTTTTATAAACCTGGCGATGTGATAAAGATCCGCTTTGAACTCTTAGAAGAAGAAACCGATCCATCAACCATCTTTGCTTCTAAGACTTACGAAATTGAGGTTATTGGAGAATTTGAAGTTACTACTGAAGATGACTATTTTCCAAAATGGTGGCAAAAATTTAATATACGTATTCCCAATATCATATTCCCCATTACAACTTACGAGGATCTTGTCTCAGACTTTAAACAGTTAAAGGAAGATAATAAGGAGACGATCGATAATCTTGAAGAAGATGCCATGGCTAATCGTTTTTCACTAAAGCCCACTGTTACCTACTATGACAACATCGTCTTTAAGACTGACAGTGTAGAGGTCTTTGACGATCTCTTCGAGCACTTTGATCCCAGTCTTGATACCTATTTTAGTAAGCTCTCATCAGCCGATGAATATAACAGTATCAAAGCACCTTTAGATAATCTTTCAAGCCTTTCTTTCACTATCCTTGTCGTCGGTGTTGCCACGGCGATCCTCGTCTTTTTCCTTATCATTTACCTGTATCTTAAGGGAAGACACAAAGAGCTTGGGATCCTTTTGGCAATGGGTGAAAAAAGAGGATCTGTCATGCGCGTCATCGCTTTTGAGATCATCTTGATCGCAATCTTTTCGATCATCTTGGCTCTTTTCTTATCAGAGCTTCTTGCCCCGATCCTATTAGAAAAAGTCTTAGGGGATTTAGTAGAGATCAACTCAAACTTTGATTATCGAATCTTGTTGATCGGCTTTGGTCTATCCTTTGTCATCGTTTTGATAATAGCTTTACTTTTGACCTATAAAGCCACAAAGATCAATATCCGTGAACTGTTGATGTAGGAGGTAAATGGTATGTATATCTTAAGTGCTCAAGATGTGAGCTTCAGCTATCGCGATGGCGATAGAGAAAGAGAGATCTTAAGACATTGTTCGCTCAACTTAAAAGAAGGCTATTTCTACGCCTTAGTTGGCGAAAGCGGGAGTGGGAAGACGACCTTTCTTTCGCTTTTAGGAGGTTTAGAGATCGCTAAAAAAGGTCAGGTCCTTTTCAAAGGCCAGGCCATCAAAGACATGAAGCTTAGCGACTATCTTAAAAAACATATCTCTTTTATCTTTCAGGAATATAACCTTATTCCCTACCTCTCAGCCCTTGATAATGTCCTTTTGGCCATGGGCATCAAAAATGATAAGGTCTTAAGAAATGTAGCGATCCAAAGCTTGTATGATGTGGGCTTTGATGATGAAAAGATCAGGCGACGGGTAAACCGCTTATCAGGCGGCGAAAGACAAAGAGTAGCGATCGCCAGGGCCATCGCTTGTGACAGCGAGATCATCTTGGCCGATGAGCCCACCGGCAACCTCGATGCCCAAAGCACCCAAAACATCATCGAGCTCTTTAAAGGACTGGCCCATAAATATCACAAGTGTGTCGTGGTCGTCACACACTCTGGCGATGTCGCCAAAAGTGCCGACTTTGCCGTGCGCCTTAATATGGAAAAGAAACACTTTGAAGCGATATGAACATCTTTACGCGCGCCTTTAAAAACATTACCCATCAGCCCTTTAAAAGCTTAGCGATCTTTTTAGTGATCGCGGTTTTGGGGACCTTCCTTTTTGCCTTTATGATCATCGCTTCTTCGCTTGATAATATCGAAGCGGAGTTTTATAAACGCAGCGGGAATGAATACACCATCAAGGCCTTAGGCGATGGCGATTTTAAAGATGATAAGGCCCTTTTAAAGTATCTTGACCTCTATGATGACTTTTTTAGCTATTATGATATCCGCTTCATCGACTATGTCTATAACACTTCTTTAGAAAGCTCTTATGCAAAGATCACTTCTACTTCACAAAGTGTCATCTATGAAACAAACACTGATCTCATCAAACTTGTAAGCGGACGAGAATTTTTAAAGGAAGAGTTAGACGAAGGCTTGGATGTTATCATCATCAGAAAAGACTTGGCTTTTAATCTTGAGGTCGGCGACACTGTCAAGATGGATCTTGGCCAGGGCGAAAAAGACTATCAGATCGTCGGGATCTTTGAATATGATCAAAGTCAGGGGCGCGATCTTGACAATGATGTCGATATCTTCACACCCTATGAAACCTTGATGAAGGAATATGATGAAGAAACGCCACCTTCTTTATGGTCGCTTTATATCAAGGCCGCCTCCAAAGAAGACAATGCCAAGATCTACCCCGAACTTTATGATAGTGAAGAGCCCGCTTTAGAAAACTATCGCGTCTCTTCTACTTTGGCGGTCTATGAAAAGATCGCAGAGCCTCTAAAAGCTTTTAACAGCCTTTCTAAGATTATCAGCTATATCGCCCTTACTTTGGTCATTATCATCTTAAGTGTTTTGACCTTCCTCTTTGTCAAAGAAAGGCGCTACGAATTTGGGGTCCTTTTAGCGATGGGCGAAACAAAGTTAAAGATCGTCGTCTTAGCGGTCCTAGAGCTTTTGATCATCAGTGTTTTTGCCTTCCTTTTAAGCCTCTTATTGTCATATGTCTTTGCCTTCTTTTATAGCGACTATCTCATTAATGCCTCACTTAGTGCCAATGTCTCTTATGAGATCGGAAGCCTTAAACTTGAAGATCTCACGGATCTATATCAGATCAATATCTCTATGATCCTTTATCTAAAGATGCTTATGACGCTTCTTTTAAGCATTGCGATCGCTTCGATCTTGCCGACGATCTATATCACTAATCTAAAGATCCGCAAGCTTCTGATTTAAAGATGAAGGTGAAGGTCGTGCCTTTGTTTGGCGTGCTTTGAACTTTAATCTCAGCGTCGTGTTTCTGGGCGATCCATTTGACGATCGAAAGCCCCAGGCCGGCGCTTTTTTCATTGCGGCTTTCATCTTCTTGATAAAAGCGGTCAAAGATCCTAGTGAGGTTTTCTTCTTTGATGCCGATGCCCTCATCTTGGACCGAAAGTCTTATCGTGTCATCTTTTCTTTTTAAGATGATCTTTATTTTAGAATTTTCAAACGAATACTTGATGGCATTTTCAATGACATTATCGATCATTCTGATAAAGAGCGTCTCATCAGCTTCTAAATAGATACCATCTTCGATCTCATATTCCACTTCGATCTCTTTGGCTTTGGCGAGTTCTTTAAATTCTAAGGCCAGCATCTCTACTAAAGATGAAATATCAAGCCGCTCTTTAGAAAGAGTGATCCTACCTTGATCGGCCCTTGATAAAAGTAAGAGCTCCGAAACCATCTTCGTCATCATCTCATTCTTATTTTTAAGGATACTTAGATCCTCCAGGATCTTTTCATCAGTTGCCTTATCTAAGGCATCTTCAATCGCCATCTTGGAGACTGCTAAAGGTGTCCTTAATTCATGAGCGACATCAGAAGTAAAGCGTTTTTCGCGCTCTACGCTTTTTTCCACATCTTTTAAAAGCTCATCAAAGGTATGGGCTAAGGTATAGATCTCATCTTTCCCCTCACCTAGATCTACACGCCTTGAAAGATCCTCTTTTTCACGGATCTCTTTGACGGTCTTTGTGATCTTAGAAACCGGCCTTAGGGCTCTTCTTGAAAGCAGGTAGCCCGCCACCGCTGTCAGTGCCACCAATAAGGGAAACAAGATCAGGGCGGTTTTGATCGTCGTTTCAAATTCTTTTTCAGCGTCGTTATAAGAGACGATGCCCCTGATGACGATATTCGCGTAGCCTTTGATCGGCACCAAAGAATCATAGACATAGTAATTATTTTCTCCGCTTTTCACTTCGCGGATCTTTCCCTCTTCAAAGGGCAATTCATATTCAAAACCATAGGGTATGCGCCCATATAAAAGACTTAGGCTGTCTTCGTTATATGATGAGAGATACACCCCGTCTTGGATCTCGAAAAAGTCCGAGTCAAAGATGAGCTCATTTCCCAAAACGCTGATGTCTTCATAGGATTCATTGACCCGTCTTTCAAGATCATTCTGGACATTGGAGAGCACTTCCCTTGAGCTGATCGAAAGAAGCAGGCCCAAAACGATCGCTACGACGATCGACATCACTAAGGTATGCAAGAGGGTCAGGCGCAGTTTTAATGAGAGATGTTTCATGATCCCTTAATGGTATAACCCATTCCCCTTATCGTCCTTATAAGCTTTACTTTTTCATTTTCATCGATCTTTTTTCTTAAGTAGCGGATATAGACATCGATGAGGTTGGACGATCCCTCATAGTCAAAATCCCAGACGTGTTCTTCTAAAGTGCTTCGCGAAAGGACGATCCCCTCGTTCATCATCATATAGCGCAAGAGATTAAATTCTTTAGAAGAGAGTTCGATCTTTCGGTTTCCTCTTTTAACTTCATGACTATCGACATTCATTTCTAGATCTCTGACCTTTAGGACATTGGTCTTGATCTTTTGGGGCTTGCGCAAAACGACCCGAATACGGGCCAAGAGCTCATCAAAGGCAAAAGGCTTGATGAGGTAATCATCTGCCCCTGCATCAAGTCCTTTGACTCTGTCATCAACGCTGTCTTTAGCACTAAGGAAGATCGCCGGCGTCATATCGCCTTTATCCCTTAATCCTTTGATGAGGTTTATCCCATCAAGTCTTGGCATCATGATGTCGGTGACTAGGACATCATAACTGGCGCTGTTTAAATAGTCTATAGCTTCTAGGCCATCGTAGCAGCTATCGACGCTATAGCCCTCTTCTTTTAATTTCCTTTTGATTAAGTGATTTAGATCTCTTTCGTCCTCAATTACTAATATGCGCATACTTTCTTAATCCCAGACCTCAGCCTTCCATTCGATGATGTTGCCGCTTGCGGCATCGATCTCAAATTCATATTCCATTCCATTATAATGGATCTCGCCTTCAAATACAGTCCTTCCATCATCATAATCCTCATGGATCCTGATATGATCGTTGCCCGCACCGCTTACTCTTTTTAATGCCAGAGCCTTGGCCTCTTCTAAACTTAAGGCCTTAGATGTAGATGATCCGCTACCACTATAGTGTTCGGCATCATAGTCTTTAGATAGGATCTTACCGCTTTCTACTTCGATCTCATAGTCATATTCGACTCCATCTTTGACAAACTCGACATCAAAGACGACCTTGCCATCATCACGATCTTTTTTTGCCCAGATATAATCCGGATCCTTAATACCCGCATCATTTAAAGCGATCTCTTTAGCCTTAGCTTCTGAGACTTCACCATTACCCGCAACATTATCAGTGCTTGGGGCAGTGTTTTCGCCTTGCGTGATATTTTCTTCGATCATCGAGTTATTGCCGGCTTGTGTGAAAGAAGCACCAACTACTTCGCCATTATTCTTAGCGATGTCATAGCTGTAGTTATTCTCTTCAGTAGTAAAGACGACATCATAAGTCTTCTTCCCGTTCACATTCCCTTCGACGATACTTAAGGACAAGACCTCATCTTCATTTACGCCCGCTTCCTTAAGGGCAATGGTCTTAGCCTCGTTTTGCGTGATCTCTTCAGCACTGGCTGGAGAGGCCTGGACCGCATAGATGATAAGGGCGAGCACCCCGACACCGATGATGATTCCTAATGCGATCTTAACAGTTTGTGATTTTAAAATGTTAGTCATAAAGTTTCTTCCTTTCCTTTTATGGCTTTAGTATAAGAACTAAACATTAAAACCACATTAAAATCAAACTTTTTTAAAAATTTTTTCGCAGGTTTAAAACTCAGTCCATAGTCATGAATCATGAGGCGATAGCTAGACAATTCCTGGCTAATCTAAAATCATACTTTAGAATAGTCAGATTTTTGATGACTAAAGAACAAAAACAATAATGACTCAAAATAAGGATAAATGTGCATCTCTTTTTTATACAATCATTTTAAAAAAAGAAAAAAGGGCGTAAGATCTAGGGCAATCTTACCACCCCTTGTATGTATAACAGTTAGAAGAAGAAAGGGAGGGTACTAACTGAACACCTATATTATCCTAAAAGAATATGTTTAAAATTTGTGCTTTTTCTGAAATGTATGTGAAAAAAAATAAAAAGGCACAAGTTTTGCGCCTGCACCTTTTTCGTATTTCAGCTAGCCAATTTAAACAAAGGGGAAAAGTGGGGGTCATCAGCCTAGCTGAACAACTATATTAAAACAAATAATTGTGTTAAAAATATGTGAACTTTGTGAATTTTATATGAACTTATGAGAAACGATTTAATAAAAACGTCATAATTATTTGGCATATCCTCCTATAAAATATAGGTATGGAAGAAAGAATATTAATCGTAGAAGATGAAAGCGGGATCAGGGAGACGATCAAGATCTTTTTAAAGAAAGAGGGCTATAAGACCTTTATGGCTAAAGACGGGATCGAGGCTTTAGATATCTTAAAGATGGAAGAAGTCGATCTCATCATTGCCGACATAATGATGCCAAGGCTTGATGGGATAGCTCTTTTAAAGACCTTAAGAGAAAAAGAAATCTATACGCCTTTTATCTTTTTAAGCGCTAAGAGTGAAAACAGCGATAAAGTAAACGGCTTAGATCTGGGGGCTGATGACTATATCACCAAGCCCTTTGAACCCAGCGAGCTTATTGCCCGGGTAAAATCGCATTTAAGAAGACAAAATAACTTTAAAAACGAGAGCGAGGATTATGTCTTGCTTAAGGACTTGAAGCTCGATCTTAAAAGAAAATGTGTCCTAAAAAAAGAAGCTGAGATCTCTTTGACCAACAAGGAATACCAGATCTTGGAACTTCTTATGACAAACTTAGGGCGCGTCTTTAGCGCCGAAGAGATCTATGAAAGGATCTGGAAGGAAAAGCCCTTTGGAACTGATACGATCATCGTGCACATCAGACGTCTTAGACAAAAGATCGAAGACGATCCCCATCACCCGCGCTATATCAAGGTCGTTTGGGGAATAGGCTACAAAATGGAGGAAGATTGATTATGAAAAAGAAGAGCACCTTTATAGTATTGTTTCTGAGTCTTTTGATCATCTTGAGCTCTTTTGCGACCTTTTTTACCTATAGAAGTTACAACGCTCTTCTTGAAAGGCAAGGCGATGCCCTATATGATAGGCTAAGCAGCAATTATCGCTTGGAACAGCTTCTCTTAGCGACCCTCTATGACTATAATCCTGAGGATCTTGTCACGATCGAAGGGCTTGCGATCAGCACAAGAGATGCCAACAATATTCTTAAAGAGCTTTATTATCGAAACAGCGTATATACCTTTTCGAGGGGTCTAGGTTATCGTTCCACTCTTAACGGCCATGATAAAAATATTCAAGAAGACGTATTTAAAGGCGACATGTCGCTTCATTTAATGATAAGCTTTGACGAAAACGGCCAAGCCCAAGTTGAAGATCTTTTAAGTGAACACGATACGCGCTTTATTGATCTTAAAGACGCGATCTTTGATAACCTGCTTTCTAATGGTCTAAGCCTTGATAAGAATGAACTTAAACTGAATCCCGATGTGATCAATGGCTATACGGTCGAGATCGGAGCCCGCTGCCCATATGATCACAGTTATGCCAATTTTGGAGGTTCAGTAAACGGCTATAATTTCCCCAGCGTCATAGCGAGTGCGATATTCAGCGCTTTAGGCATCGCCCTTATCACCTTCGTCTTTATCTTGATCTACCCTTATGAAGTCATAAAAGAAATCAGTCCCTTTAAGTATATTAAGAATATCAAAGTGCTCTTCTTATTGGCTTTTTATGCCCTTTGTATCATACTTCTTTTCTATGGTTTCATGTTGTATGACTATTATCTGGTCGATGAATTTATCAGACGCTTTATTTTAAGTGATGGCTCCATCATCTTAACCTCGGCTGTTTATATTTTAGCCTTTATGTTTACGGGTCTTATCGGCGCAATGATGGGCTTTAGCTTCAAGACCGCTTTCATTATCGGCCTAGGGACTTATTTAAAAGAAAATACTTTTATCGGGGCTTTCTATAATCTTTACCGCCATATCCTAACAGCGCTTACTTCACTTGACTTATCCAAAAACCGCGATAAAAAGATCTTATCTTTCTTAGGCATCAATATCGCCATCATGGCCCTTATCTATATCATGCCCTATAGCTTTTTCTTCTTTATCATCTATGCCTTAGCCTTATTCTTCTATGTTCGATCCAAACTCATTAAGACACAAAGCGACTTTGCGATCGTCAAAAGTAAATTAAACGAGCTCTCTTTAGGCAACTTCAATGTATCTTTAGAAGATGTTGGCATCTTCACAAGCCTGAATGAGACGATCCAAAACATAAAGACTGGATTTAAAAAGGCTGTCGATGACGAGTTACGCTCCCAAAACATGAAAAATGAGCTCATCAGCAATGTCTCCCATGACCTTAAGACCCCTTTGACCTGCATCAAAAACTATCTCACCCTTTTAGAAGATGAAAAGCTTGATGAAAAGACCAGAAAAGAATATCTCAATGAGATCAAACGCTATACAGAACGCCTTAATCGTCTGGTGTTAGATATCTTTGATGTCTCCAAGGCCAACACTGGCAATATTGAACTCAATGTCCAAACGATCGATCTTAAGGCCCTGATCGATCAAAGCGTCGAAGAAAACTATGACGACCTCTTAAGTAAGAACCTGACGGTCATTAAAAAATATCCCGAGGAAGCCAAGATCGCCTTAGATCCTGATAAGACCTACCGCATCTTTGACAACCTTTTAAACAACATTGCCAAATATGCCTTAGCGAATTCTCGCGTCTATATCGACCTTAAAAGTGAAGATGACTGCTATATCTGTACCATCAAAAATATCTCGGAGGTCGAAATGAACTTCACAAGTGAAGAAGTCACCGAACGCTTCTTTAGAGGTGACAAGTCGCGCTCCAAGACGGGGTCAGGCATTGGTTTAGCGATCGTTAAATCATTTATCGAAGCCCAGGGCGGCAAGTTCACGATCGATATCGACGGCGACCTCTTTAAGACCACTCTCTATTTCAAAAACGTCGAAATCAACGCCTAGTTGCGCGATAGATGATGGTGTAAACAAATACTTCTATCTATAATAAAGATAGAAAGGGGTAACACTATGCAAGCTTTAACGTCTTTTATGATGATCACCAACACCATATATGTCATATTGGTACCATTACTAGTGATCACTATCCTAGTTTTAGGGATCATGGCACTCATCAGGTATAATCGCGCCTTTTTAGCCAATCAGAAAAAAGATGAAAAGCTCAAAAAGAGCTTAGGTGAGATTTTAAAGGACTATCGTCTAAAAGCCGGCATGAGTCAAGAATACGTCGCCCATGAATTAGGCGTATCAAGACAAGCGATCTCTAAATGGGAAAGAGGGGTCTCAGATCCTTCGACCACTAATCTCTTATCTCTGGCAAACCTCTATGGTTTCAAGGTCGATGAGATCCTAAAACAAATTGTCCAACACAAGAACATCTCGTGAGTGATCACGAGATTTTTTGACAGATCGGGCAATCAATACTATACTGATATTAATTGATATCAATTAGTATCAGTAAGGAGTTAAGATGGAGATCGCTAAATTTTTAAAAATGATGAATGACAAATCCTGGGACGACTATAAAGTTTTAAGCAACAAATACCCTAAAGATTTCGACGATTATCTTAAAAACCTGCAGGATTTGTATTATACTGAGCTACCTTTAAAAGACCATTTTGGATCAAAGATGGTCTATTTAAAAGATCATGCCAGGATTAATGTGAATGCGATCAAAGGACTTCTTGAATATCAAAATACCTCATATTGCTCTAATATTTTAGAAAATGAGATCCTCGCTACTTCAGCCATTGAAAATATTGAATATAAAAAAGAGAGCGTTAAATCAATTTTAAAAGGACACGCCCCTAAAGACGAAGCTGAAAAAAGGATCAAAGGCTTAAAAAAGGGCTTTGAATTTATCGCTGATCCTGCCAATAAGATAAACGAAGAGAATATCTATGCCTTATACATGATGGCGATCGGAAATTATCTAAGTGAAGAAGATAAACCTAAAAACGGTTTTTATTATCGCGATGATGCGGTCTATGTCGTAGGATCTAAAGTCGAACATACTGGTATAGATTATAAACTCCTTCCTCAATACATGAGAGATCTTGTTTCATTTATTAATTCTAAAGATGCGATCGACGATCTATCAAAAGCCTGTATCATTCATTTTTATATCACTTACTTGCACCCCTGGTTTGATGGAAACGGCAGAATGGCAAGATTTTTACATCTGTGGTTTCTAATACAGAAAGGATACCTATCAACGCTGTTCATTCCATTTTCGATCAAGATCGATAATCATCGTAAAGCCTATTATGATGCCTATAAAAAAATTGAACGCAATCATCTTTATACCAAAAAGATCGATATCACACCTTTTATCAGCTATTTTGCCGATAACGTATATAATGACATAGAAAAGAAGTCTTTTGACATGCTTAAAAATTATCGCTCATTATTAAAAGAAGGCCAGATAACTGAAAAAGAAGCCGGCTTATGGAATTTTGTATTGAGCCAATTTTCTGATAGCCCCTTTTCGACCAAAGAATTAGAGAAAGCTTATGGAAACGCTGCTTACGCCACGATCAGAAGCTTCGTTTTAAAATTCAGTGCCTTAGGTTTATTAGAGACCATCAAATACACGACCAAGAATAAGTACAAGATCAAGTCTTAACATTTCAAAACCGCTTTTTAGCGGCTTAATCATAGATCACATAGTTATCTTTACGAGGTTTGGCCTTTGGTGTTTCACCTTTTTGATAGCCTAGGATACAGACTGCAACTCCTTCATAGTGATCTTCTAATCCCCATTTTTTGAGGTATTTTTGTGCTTCGAGGTATTTGAACATCTCTTTGGCCCGATTGATCCAACAAGATCCGATCCCAAGGCTATAGCTTGCCACCATCAAGTTCTGCATGACAAGTGAGGCGTCTTGGACATAATTATTAAAGTTTGTATCGCCAAAGACGATAACAGCTAAGGGTGCGCCATAAAAGGGATCACTGTCAGAGTTCATAACCTTCGCGTTGAGCCTTGACAATTCTTTAAGCGCTTCCTTATCCTTAACGACGACCATCGTGGCGCTTTGTCTTCCCATGGCGCTGGGGGCATAGGTGGCAGCTTCAAGGATCAGGGCTAATTTTTCATCTTCGATCATGCGCTCTTCATAGGAGCGGATCGAGCGTCTTTTTTTTAAGGCATCTAGTACGGCATTATTCATAATTGGCCTCCTTTTCTTTGATTATACCACATATATTTTTTTAAAATTTAGGCATGTTTTTATGATATAAATGAAGCGATGAAATTAGTTATCTCTGATGTCGATGGTACTTTGGCCAAAGATGACAAATCGATCCCGGAAGAATTTTTTAAGATCGCCCATAAATTAAAAGGTCAGGGCGTGCGTTTTGGGATTGCCTCAGGCCGCCAATACGCCAAGCTTTATTCAACTTTTAAAGATTTAGGTGATGATACCTTTTATCTTGCTGAAAACGGGGCTTTGATCTATGAGGGCCAAAAGCTTTTAAAGTCCTCTTGTTTAAGTGATGAAATAGCGATCAAAGCCTGCAATAAGACCTTAGGTCATGACCATTTAAAGTGCTATGTCGCTGGTCTAAAGGCCTCCTATGTCATCAGCAATGACCCAAAGATCTATAAAGAAGTAAGCCTATATTGTGAAAACCTTCTAACTCTTGATAATTATGAAGGATTAAAAGACAAAGGACCATTTTTAAAGGTCGCCATATTGGATCTAAGCCACGAGGCTCTAAAGTCCTATGAACTCTTTAAAGACTTAGAGGCCTTGGCCAATGTCGTGGTCTCAGGAGATCGCTGGATCGATGTCAATTCTTTTGATGCCACCAAAGGCAAAGCCCTAGCCTATATCAAAGAGCGCTATGGCTATCGCTATGAAGACTGTGTGGCCTTTGGCGACTATGGCAATGACGTCGCGCTTTTAAAAGAAGCTTATTACAGTTACGCTATGGATAATGGCACTAAGGAAGTCAAAAATACGGCGCGCTTTTTATGCCCTTCCAATAACGATGAGGGCGTGATAAAGACCTTAAAGAAACTCTATCATTTGTGCTAAAATTAGAAATGGAGGATTTATGTTATGCCTATTATTTTACTTGTAATGATTGCCTTTATGGCTTATATGATGTATAAAAATTTCAGCTTAGTCAAGAAAAACAAGCTCATGAAAAAATACTTCGTCTGTACGGACGCCATCTTGAATCATAAGGACGATGCCTATGAGATCATCAAAGAATATATCGCTAATGAAGAAAACAGCGAGATGCAGAATAAAGCTCGCGTACTCTTGCTTATAACGGAGGTCGATCACAATATCGACAGTAGCGATACCCTTTCATTCCTTAATCTTGAGCCTGTTGTCATGAGCGATAAAGGACAGTTTGACAAAGAAAAATTCCAATACAATTCTGACACCTTCTTTTGGAGCATCGAACTTTTGATCAAAGCCCACCTCAAACATCGCGAAGAGATCATTGAGCGCCTAAAAGAAGAATATGAGCGCTTCAAAGATATCGATGGCTTTTCTAAAGACATCGTCGTGGTCTTGTTTAAGGAATGTGATAAAGCCTTATCGAAGTATGGCGATGAGGGCAAGATCTTCTTTAAAAAGCTTTTAGAGGGCGAATATGGCGACTATGTCTATGACAAGCGCATGATCAGCTTTTATAAGTCGATAGCTGCGACGATGTTGGTGTATGAAGGTGAGGCCCTCCAAAGTGATGATGAAGAGCTTGTCTATACCTTTGCCAAGATGAAGGCTGGTAAGATCATGCTTAAGGAACTGGGTCTTTATGATAAATATGCCCAAAAAGAAGAGGTTAAGGAAGACGAAGATCACCTCATCGAAACAAATGACGATATGGCGATCGATGCTGCTATCGACGTCAAGAAAAGCGAAGAAGTAAAGGAAGAAGAGAACTGATGAAACTTTTTGTCGGACTTGGAAATCCTGGCTTAAAATATGAAAATACCCGGCATAATGCCGGGTTTATGGTCATCGATACGCTTTTAGATAAACTTGGCCTAAGGCTTGATCAAAGTGGCTTTAAGGGTGAATACACCTCTTTTCGCCATAAGGGCGAAAAGATCATCATCTTAAAACCGATGACCTATATGAATTTAAGCGGAGAAAGCGTTAAAGCCTGTCTGGACTATTATAAGATGTCTAAAGATGATCTCATCGTCGTCCACGATGACTTAGATCTTCCTGTCGGCAAGCTGAGGCTTAGAGCTAGAGGCTCAAGCGGCGGGCAAAAGGGCATGGGAAACATCATTGATCTCTTGCATACTAGCGACATTAAAAGGATCCGCCTGGGTATTGATAAAAACCCTTTGATCCCCACCGTCGACTATGTTTTAGGAAAGTTCACCAAAGAAGAGGAAGAAGCTTTTTCTAACGGTAAAAAAAGGGCTGCCGAAGCTTTAGTGGCCCTATTAGATGAAGACTTTGAAAAAGTCATGAATACTTTTAATCGATGAAAGACCAGCAGGTTTTATCTTATCTTAGCGCCCACTTAAAGGACGCCATCAAAGAACCGATCAGCTACCATTCCTCTTATGAGGAACTTTTGAAAATCGTCCTCTATCAAAAAAAGACGGGGCGCCAGCTTTTGATCGTCAAGGAGAATGACTATGAGGCCCGTCGCTTTTATGAAAATCTTTTAAGCTTTATAAGTGAAGATAGGATCGCCCTTTATTTGCCCGAAGAATCGATGCGCTCCGAAGCCATCATCACATCTTTTGAAAATCGCCATGAGCGTCTTTTGGCCCTTTATAAGATCTTTGAAAAACAGGTCGATTTTATCATCATTACACCCTATGGCTTAATGCGCCACCTTCCCAAAAAAGGACTTTTAGAAAAGGCGATCTTAAATCTAAAAGTCGGTTTGAATATCTCTTTAAAGGGGCTTATCGATAACTTGAATGATCTTGGCTATGAGAAGGTCTTAAGGGTCGAGGCACCACTTAGTTATGCCAGCCGCGGGGCGATCATCGATGTCTTTTCCATCAATTACCCCTACCCCTTAAGGATAGAATTCTTTGATGATGAGATCGACTCCCTGCGCTTTTTTGACATCAATACACAACGCACGATCCAAACCCTCGATGAGGCCAAGATCCTTTTTGCCTCCGATATATTGATCGATCAAGAAGAGCTCGCCTTGCTTAAGAGTGAACTTGCTAACTACGACACCGGTCTTGACCTTGAATATCTTGAAAAACATATCTATAGTGGGGCTCTTTATTATTACTATGCCTTTTTAAAAAGTTCCTCTCATCTTTTAGATTACCTTGAAGATTTCTATATTTATGAAAGCGATAAAGATCTCATCAAGTCTCATATTACAAACCTCAAAGATGAGACCTATGCCTATTTAAGACAGATGAGTGAAGATCGCGATCTCCCCTTGCGCTTTTATGTCTTTGCCTCTTATGAAGATGAGCTCTTAAAACATCATAAATACTTAAAAAGTTCGCCCTATAGCGAAGTTTTCGCACTTTTTGATACCTTAGAAGAACCTAAGCTTCCCCTTGATAAAAAGCTTTTATTTATTACAAGCACTGATGAAAAGATCATCATCGCCTTAAAAGAAGTCTACTTTAATGAAACGGCCAAGGTCTTAGATGAGCTGGGGCTTGATTATTCCACTAAGATCACTGATCAAAAGATCACTCTGCTTAAAGAAGATCTCTTCTTCGGTTTTAAGTGTGACAAGTTAAAGCTTAAGGTCTACACGCAAAAAGAGCTCTTTGCACCTCCTAAGATCATCGGACGCTTTGCGCGCAAATATGAAGAGGCCACCAAACTTGATTCCTATGAAGAACTTGAAAAAGGCGATTATGTCGTCCATAACCAATACGGGATCGGCCAATATATGGGCATTGAAAAAAGAGAGGTCAACGGCATCACCTTAGACTATCTTAAGATCATCTATCGTGAAAATGCTGAACTTTTAGTGCCCTTGGCCCAGTTTGGTCTCGTGCGCAAATACGTTTCAAAAGACGGGGTTGTCCCCAAACTTCATAAGCTGGGTTCAAAAGAATGGCAAAAGACTAAAGAAAAGGTCGAGGCCAACGTGAATGACTTGGCGGAAAGATTAGTCTATCTATACGCCAACCGCGAAGAAAAGATCGGCTTTGCCTTTTCTAAAGACAATGACATACAAAAAGAATTTGATGCCAAGTTCGACTATGAATTGACCAAGGATCAAGTCAAGGCCATAGAAGAAGTAAAAAGCGATATGGAATCTTCAAAACCCATGGACCGCTTGCTTTGTGGTGATGTTGGCTTTGGGAAGACCGAGGTGGCCATCGAGGCCAGCATGAAGGCCGTCCTTGACCACAAACAGGTCGCCTACCTTTGTCCGACGACGATCCTTTCCATGCAACACTATGCGACCTTTAAGGAGCGCTTCAAGGATTATCCGGTCAATATCCGTCTTTTAAACCGCTTTGTCGACTCAAAGACAATCAAAGATACAATCACGAAACTAAAAAGCGGACAAGTCGATATTCTCATCGGCACCCACCGCCTTTTATCAAAAGATGTCGTCTATAAGGATCTGGGGCTTTTAATTATCGATGAAGAACAGCGCTTTGGGGTCGAACAAAAAGAGCGCATCAAAGAGCTCAAACAAAGTATCGATGTCTTATCTTTAAGTGCTACCCCCATACCGCGGACCCTGCAGATGTCACTTGTCGGCCTTAGGGGCCTTAGTACCCTTGACACCCCGCCCCATAACCGCTACCCCATACAGACCTATGTGGTCGAAAAAGATGAGAGCCTACTTCTAGATGTCATCAAGCGCGAATTATCGCGCAAGGGTCAAGTCTTTTATCTTCACAACAACGTCGACGAGATCTATCTTTTAGCTAATAAGATTAACCGCAAGCTTCCCGATGCCAAAATCATGGTCGCCCATGGCAAGATGAATAGTGAAGAGCTCGATGCGGTGATGTTAGAGTTTTATGAGGGAAGAGCTGATGTTTTGATATGCACGACGATCATCGAGACTGGTATCGATATCCCCAACGCCAACACTATCATTATCAATAATGCCCAAAACTTTGGCTTATCACAGCTTTATCAGATCCGCGGGAGGGTTGGAAGAAGTGATCGCATCGCCTATGCCTACTTCGTCGTACCCAAACGCAAACAGCTAAATGAAGACGGTCAAAAACGCCTCAAGGCCATCAAGGAGTTTACCGCCCTGGGGTCAGGTTATAAGATCGCTATGCGCGATCTGGCGATACGTGGGGCCGGTGATATGCTAGGGGCCAAGCAGTCTGGCTTTATCGATAACGTCGGTTTAGATCTATATTTGGCGATGCTTAAAAAAGCGATCAATGAAAAACGCGGTATAAAGGAAGAACCCAAAGAAGAAAAGGTCAAGGCCCCAATTGTTATGGAATCCTATATCCCGGACAATTTCAGCGATAATGACTATGAAAAGCTAAACCTCTACCAGCGCTTAGAAAAGATCGAGAATCACGATGACCTCTGGGCTTATTATTTAGAAGTCAGCGATGAATTCGGCCATCTGCCTAAACAGGTCGCCGCCCTTTTTGAAAAGAAGAAACTCGAGCTCTTTGTCGAAGACCAGATCCTTGATAGCGTCAAGATCAAAAACCATCGCTTAGAAGCTATCATGTCAAAAAAATACAGCGACCATATGGACGGGATGAAACTCTTTGAATACTGTGCTGAGCTTTCCAAAGACATTCGCATCAAGTATATCAAAAACCGTCTGGAATTCTCCTTCCCCGATCCCGAGGGAAGAAAACACCTCTTTGTCCTTTTAGAAAATTTAAAGGAGTTAGAAAAACATGCGTCTTGATAAATATTTAAAAGTTGCCCGCGTTTTAAAAAGGCGGGTCGTCGCCAAAGAACTGGCCGAAAAAGAACGCCTTAAGATCAATGATCGGATCGCCAAGGCCTCAAACGAAGTAAATATTGGTGATATCATCACCATCGAATTCGGGCATCGCCACTTAAAGGTACGTGTGCTCGATATTAAAGAACACGTCAAAAAAGAAGAGAGCACTCTGCTTTATGAGATCGTGGACGATGAAAAGACCAATTAATTATTAGGATAACTAGCCCTTCTTAGCAATAAATATGTTAAGGAGGGCTTTTTATGAAACAAAGAATAACAAATTACATTTGTAATACATAATATTGACAATGTATGTATTAGCATCTAATTGAGGTGATTTATCATGGCACAAACTACCATAAGTGTCCGCATGGACGATAAGCTAAAAAAGAATTTCGATAAGATATGTAATGAGCTTGGTATATCAATAAGCTCAGCTGTGGTGATGCTGGCAAAGAAGATGGTCCGAGAAAAAAGACTGCCTTTTGAAGTCTCGATCGATCCGTTTTACTCTAAAGAAAATATCGAAAGACTAAAAAGATCTATTTATGAAATAGAAACAACGGGGGGAACGATTCATGATATTGATAACGAAACTAGCTAGAACTCCAATTCAATATGCTATTTCCCTTTAGAACATTATTAACATAATTTTAGCTATTTTAACATTTGATTTGTTAATAACGAAAAATTAATGTTAATATTAATACATGGAGATTAAAGAGTTAGGACTGCGGATTACATGCCACGGCGTAAATTCGTCTAAAATGCCCTTGTATATCACAAATCTATATGATATCTATGAAACTGATATCAATGGTTTTTCTTGTGTGGCTTTAAAGGTCAAGGGTGATATTCCTTACGTCGCAACACTAAAAAAACATCTCTGCTTTATTGAGGAACTCTACGCTAGAGAAGGTTTTTTAATACTAGATAATATATCTGCGAAGCGTAAAGAAACTTTGTTCGACGCGATGATACCGTTTGTTACAAAAAACAAGCAAGCTTATCTTCCTTTTATTGGCACATATCTAAAAAAGACCAATCATCTAAAAAGAAGCGACAAACTCAATATTTCTGAGACTATGTTTTTTATATGGACATTGCATCAAAAACAAAATCCTATCTGCGTAAGCGAGGCAAAAAAGTCATTACATTTCTCCGATATGACGATTTCAAGGTCCTATAGAGCTTTACTTGACCACGAGTTATATGACATGATAAAAGACGGGCGAAAAATATACATAAGGCCGCTTTATAAAAAGTCAGAAATACTGAAAAAGGTCACGCCTTATTTATCATCTTTATGTAGTAGTTATGGCTACATCGACAAAAAATACGTCAGTGATAAAATGATCCTTTGTGGTGAGAGCCTGCTTAGTGAATTGACTGACCTAAGTATGCCTAAAATAGAGTCTTACGCTATATATAAAAAAGACTTAGATGTTGAAGTATCTAGCGAATTGATCGATCCCGCTAATCAGGTAAAGCTCGAGATCTGGAAATACGCTCCTGATTTTTTTACTCATGATAAATCGATTGATATTTTTTCGCTTATCGTCAGCCTAAAAGACAACAATGACGAAAGAATCAAAAAAGAGGTAAATAAACTAATAGAAATATATGACAAAAATAGATAAATTCAAAGAGTACTTCCATGATTACACTGATAAATATGTAATCATAGGAGGAACAGCATGCGACCTGATGATGGAGGAAGCAGGGCTTGATTTTAGAAGCACTAAAGACATTGATATCGTTCTGATTATTGAAACATTAGACAAAACATTTGGAAAGACTTTTTGGAACTTTATCAAAGATGCTGGATATAACCAAGTTTCTACAAATCCTGGCACAGCTCGTTTTTACCGCTTTTCTAAACCCCTGGACAACTCCTTCCCTAGTATGATTGAAATATTGTCAAAAAAACAGTTTGATCTTTCTAAAGAAGGCATCATAGGACCCATTCATATCGATGACGAAATATATAGCCTCTCGGCAATACTTTTAGACAATGAATATTATGATTTTATTCTAAAAGGGACTAAAATTGTTGATGGGCTTAGGATAATCGATGAAAAACATATCATTCCCTTTAAAATAAAGGCATATCTAGATCTTAGAGAAAAAAGAGAGGCCGGACTAAACATCAAAAGTAATGATATAAAAAAGCACAAAAACGATGTATTCAGGATATCGCAATTGCTCTCTATAGATCAAAAGGTCGATACAAATAATAATATAAGAAATGATATCGAAACCTTCATAGAAATGATGATTGATCAAGACATTGATTTAAAAGCTCTAGGTATCATAAACATCACCAAACAAATCATTCTCGATACATTAAAAGCTGTGTATTTATAAATTGATGTATTTAAAAACGGGATCATCGCTATAATTAAAATATAAAGTAAAGGGGAAATATATGGATAATCTTAAAAAATATTTAAATGAAAGGACCTTCCTGATAGCTACGATCATTGTGTCTTTAATAGCTCTCATCTCTTGTTTTCTGATCATTTCTTTACTCGTTGCGGCCTTTGGCATTGAATCTAACCCCTACGAAGCGATCGGTATGCTTAAAAAGGCCTCTGATCTATCAGAAATATCTAATCTTAATTTCTTTATTCTGATTATTGTGGCCTTGGCCTATGCCTATAAGTGCTTTTATTTAAAAGACAAGCGCAAGGGGATAAGGGCTTTATTTATTATGTACTGCTTAGCTATTGGAACACTTATTTTGAGCTATTTCCTGTCCTTGATGTTGGCTAACAGTCTAACAAATCTCATACTCTCAGGTGATGTCAGATCTCTTCTAGTCTTGGTCGCCATGACGATCCTTTTTGTCGCTTTGGCCTGTCTTTTGGAGCTTGCAGCCTCAGCCCTCTTTTTAAAGCTTTATAAAACGCATAACTTTGAGCAAAATTAAAAGGAGCACACGCTCCTTTAAAGACCAAAGACGACACCACATACCCCAGCGATCACAATTACAGCAATGGGGTGTATTTTTTTGAAATAGTTAGTAAGTAAAAGCAAGGCTAAAAATATAATGATGTTTTTGAAATTGAAAAAGGTTAGACCGAAACTGTTTTCGGTGTGAAGCAGGGTCGATAAGAAAAGACTTAGGCAAGCTGAAATAATAAATGCAACAACGGCTGGTTTTAATCCTGCAAAAATCTCTTTGACGATCTTAGCTTCTCTAAAGCGCTCTAAACAATTGGCAATGATACAGACAATTATCAAACTTGGGATCGCTACAGATAAAGTAGCAATTAAAGCTCCGATAATACCTGCTAGATCAAAGCCGACATAAGTAGCCATATTAATTCCAATAGGTCCGGGCGTGGATTCGGAAACGGCAATCATAGTTGAGAGGTCTTCGATCGTAAACCAGCCGTAGCGCTCTGACATTTCAGCCAAAAACGGAACAGCTGCCAAGCCGCCGCCAACCGCGAATAAACCGACTTTAAAGAATTCAAAAGCTAAAGTTAAAAGTAAATTAGTCATGTTTTAAGACCCCCAATTTGCACATAACAACTCCTAAGACTCCGGCCCCTATTACAAGGAAGACGGTTGAAATATCGGTGAAAAGCGCTAAGATGATAGCGACAGCAAAAATCGTTAAAGAAGCGATATTTTTAATATTCTTGCCCCATAATCCGACGATCGTGTTAAACATCAAAACACAAACTGCTATATTAATGCCACTTAAGGCGTGCTGGACGATTGCCAATTCTGAAAAATTGGAGATTAAGCTAGCAATGGCGGCAATAATGATAAAAGATGGAGAGATAACGCCCAGTGTTGAGACGATGCCTCCCAAGACTCCTTTTAAGTGATAGCCGATAAAAGTAGCAGTGTTGATGGCGATAATGCCAGGAAGACATTGTCCAATGGCATAATAGTCCATAACTTCTTCTTCTGTTGCCCATTTGTAATGTTCAATGACTTCCTTTTGAATCATGGGCAGCATGGCATAACCTCCCCCAAAAGTAAAGAGTCCCATTTTGAACCATGCGCTATATAGTTGCCAGTATATTTTCATAAACATTCCCTCCTTTTCAAGAGTTTAGCATAAAACCTTTCTTTTATAATAGTTTTTTATAGCTATTGTCAATTGCAAAAGCCCCTAGAGGCGCCGTGATAATGATGCCCAAAACAGCTACTGATAAAATGATCGCTCCAGAGTTTAGCCCACTAGATAATGGGATCGAGCCGATCGCCGCCTGGACCGTCGCCTTGGGAAGATAGGCTATAGCTTCAAATAGGCACTCTTTCTTATTAAGATTCGTTTTTAAAAGTGCCAACAGCACTCCGATTGTGCGGAAGATCAAAGCTAGAAGTATCAACAAGATCGCCATGACACCGGCTTTTGTCATATAACGGATATCAACGGCTGCCCCCACCAGCGTAAACAGTAAGATCTCAGCCCCTGACCAAAGCCTTCCAAAACTTAAAGACAGCTCTTTTGAAGTGTTTATATCCCTATAGCGAATCAAAGAAGCCATGGCAATAACAGCCAAAAGGCCCGATATAGCGATGTGATCTTCTAAAAGGGTCTCGATGCTTACAAGCAAGAAGGAAAGGCCCAAGATAGCGATCACCTTTATAGAGTTATCAAACCTCATTTTTTTAAATATCCCCATAAGCAAGATCCCCATAAAGATCCCTAAAGCTATCCCCAAAACGATCGAAAGCGGGATATTAAAGAAGGTCGAAAGGCTTATTTCGCCCCCTTTATTCATATTTAAAAAGCTTGAAAATAAGACGATTACAAATATATCATCACACGACGCCCCAGCTAAGATCATCTGCGGTATCCCCTTTTTGGTGCCCTTTTCTTCTTCCATGAGCTTTATCATGCGCGGGACGACTACCGCTGGCGAGACCGCTGAAAGAACCGCCCCCATCAAAGCGGCCTCAGCATAGCTAACACCTAAAAGTAAGGGCGCTAAGACGACATAGCCTAGGATCTCAAAAGAGGCGGGAAGAAAGGATAAAAGGATCGCCGGTCTTCCCACTTTTTTTAGATCCTTTAGATCTAAGCTCAAACCGGCCTTCAGTAAGATGATCACAAGAGCGATCTTTCTAAGCTCGTTTGAAATGTCTAGAATCTTATAATCCAAAAGACCCAAAACATATGGCCCAAGCAAGATCCCTGCCACAAGCATTCCCACTAAGCCCGGAAGCTTAATTTTAAGGGCCAGTTCTTTAAAAAGGATCCCGACAAGAAAAAGTAAAGCCAAAGACAAAAGCATAATTACCTCCATAAAAAAAGCTGTGACTCTATGACAAAAATATCATAGAAGTCATCAGCTTTATGCGGTTCTAGTTTTTAACTAAGGGAGACTTCATTCCCTGAAAATTATTCTACTCGCAAAGATCCAAAATCGCAATCTTTAAATCAAAGATCTATACAAAGCCTTGATCTCTTCAACGCTCGTCTCTCTGGGGTTGCCAGGGCAGCAGGCATCAGCCAAATCCGATTCACTTAAGAAGTCGAGGTCTTCTTCCTTGACGATCGCTTTTAAGTCAGCTGGGGTACCGACATCGCTTGAAAGTTTTTTGACGGCTGTGATAGCTGCTTTGCGATATTCTTCTTGGCTCATGCCGCTTGTATCTACACCCATCGCTTCAGCAATATCCTTATATTTAGTGCCCGTATATGGCGCATTATATTCCATGACGGTCGGCAAGATGATCGCATTGGCCACACCATGTGGGGTATCGTATAAAGCTCCTAAGGGGTGGGCCATCGAGTGGACCAGGCCCAATCCGACATTTGAAAAGCCCATGCCGGCGACATATTGGCCTAAGGCCATACCTTCTCTTCCTTTTGGATCATTTTCGACTGCCTTCCTTAAGCTTTTAGTGATGATTTCAACAGCTTTAATATGGAACATAGTAGTCAGCCTCTGCCTCTTGCAGGACCTTAACGCCATGCCAGACATTTTCGATCGTGGGATTTGGTTTAATGTCCGAGTAGATCTCATAGGCCAAGCCTGCTTCATCTAAAAGGTCAGTCACCTTCTAAGTTACCCCGAACTTTAAAAGATCGGGATCTGAACATACCAAAGCTTTCTTAAAGCCTCTTCCTTTAGCCTCATTGACGATCTCTTTGATCGCCCTTGAGCCATGATAACTAGTTTCGTTCAAGACAAATCTATTAGCTATAAAATAGCCTCCCTCTCTTTCTTAATTTCAACCTTTGTGAAATTAAAACAAGCTAAATTATAACTAAATCGGCGGTTTTTTTAAGATCTTCGCTTTCAAAGTAGCGCCTTTCATTTTCTAACCAGATCGCTTTAAATTCCTTAAAGCGCTCGCCCTCTCTTTTTTTAAGACGCTCTATTCTTATTTCTTCTAAAGTTTCGATATAGATCTTATAATCATAATATTCCCTTAACAAACTAAAAAGGCTAAACGATCCCTCAACGATCAAATAAGGACTGTCCACTATGATCTTTTTATCCTTTAAAGTCTGGTTCTTGCAGTCAAAGGGCTCATAGAAAAACTCATGATGATCGCGATAAAGTCTTAAGACATCATTTATAAGACGCATAAAATCAATATTGCCGGCAATCTTACTTAGATCTCTTTTTTCTTTGGGAAGATAAAAATCATCGACATGCACCACAAAGCAAGCCAGCTCTTTTTGAAGCTTAGCGGCATAGGTCGTCTTTCCTGAGCCTGAAGGCCCATCGATCGCAATAATGGAGTATTTCTTTAGATCTTTCATATTTCTATCTTAATCATTTTCACCGCAAATAGCCACTCCCTTTATTTTACATAGACATTATATTTTATTTTTTTATAACTTTTTAGCACTCTACACTTGACATTGCTAGAGAAAAGGTTATTATATAAGTGTAGGTTGAAAGAAGACCTAGGAAAGGACGTGTTAAGTATGAAAAACAGTTTAATGAACAGAAATAGAGGTTATGATCTCTTTGATGGTTTCTTCGATGATATGTTTGCTGATCCGTTCTTTACTTCAAGCAACAACATCATGAGAACAGACATTACGGAAAAGGACGGCAATTATATCTTAGATATCGAATTGCCAGGCTTTAAGAAAGAAGATGTCAATATCGAATTAAATGACGGTTATTTGACAGTCAGTGCCAAGACTAATGAAAGCGATGAAGAAAAAGACAAGAAAGGCAACATCATCCGTAGCGAAAGATATTATGGCAATGCCTCAAGATCTTACTATGTTGGCGAAGATGTAAAGCCTGAAGATATCAAAGCTAAGTTTGATAACGGTGTCTTAAAGCTGACCCTTCCATCTAATAAACCTGAAGTTAAAAAGATCGCCTCTAAGATCGAAATTGATTAAACCCTTTTATCCTCACCGAACGGTGAGGATATTTTTTTCTTTGATTTAATAAAAACCTTACATTCATTTCCTATACTTATCTTATGAAAAAACGATACATCTTATACATCGCTCTTATCTTAGTGGTGCTTCTTTTGGCAGGGCTCTTATTTTTCTTAAGCATGCTTTCAAGCGGTTACTGGCGCATAGGTTTAAGCGCTTATTTTTATGATACCACCATGCGGATAATGGCCGTTTTCATAATCATAGCCATCATCTTTGGCGCTTGGATCTGCCTAGACAAACTAAAAAAAGAGGAATCTAAAAAACAAAATTTTGTTTTAGGCTTAATAAAGATCGCCCTCTTATGTCTGGGCATTTGGCTTACGAGCTTTTTTGTCATGCCTAGCTTTCACGATGTCTCTTATTTTGAAGAACCGATCATCACTTATCTTCACGACCTCTCCTTTTATGACGACACCAGCGGTGATAATACCACAAATTATATTGAAGGGTATGATCTAGATGGAAACAAGAGCATCTTCATCATCGACAATGCAACATATGACAAGGGCGATTCGAATGATTACCATTTTGCCAAGATCTCATATCTTCCTAACTCCAAAGTTGTTATGAATGTCGAATTTCTCAATGAATTAGATCAAAGCTTTACTTCTTATCTTCCACACCATGATTTAAACTTTGACGAGATCCTCATACACGATACCATCTATGATATTCCCATGAGTATGAATGCCCTTTTAGAAATGGGCTGGGATTTTTATGATGAAGAAGACGAAAAGATCATCTTGGGCAAAGATAATGATCCTATAAAAAGCGATTTTAAGCATGTATACCTTACAAACAAAGAGGGCGAGCGCATCTATGTCGGTGTCTGCAATTTAAAAAATAGAGACCTCCCGATCCAAAGCGCCACGGTCTACTCTTTTGAGGTATCGCACGATTGGCTTGATTTTAAAGGACTTGAAACTTTCGTCAACCACGATGTGACCCTATACTGGAGCACTAAGAAAAACGTCTTAGACGCTTATGGCATGCCCGATGAAACTGATGACATCATCAATGCCTTGACCTATTACGACCATAAAGACCCCTCTTTAACCATTGAATTTGAATTTGATGAAGACGATTATCTTATAAGAATCTCTTTAAAATATCATTATTGGTATGATAACTGATTTGGGCTTAGCTTTCTAAAGGTCTCTTACATAGTAATAATTGTTCGTCTGTCATAGTGTATCTTGCAGCGATACTTAAGCGCAAATTCCTCTCTGGAAATATTTTATGTTGTACTTTTATCATCATTATTTTTTCTCTGATGATAAAGGAATGCTTCGTAAACATATGTTTACCGCTTTTAAACAAGATATTTTCTTTTCGCCCATTAATTCCCTGTATAATTTAAGCGAGGTAAGATATGGATATTGGAAAGAAGATCATCACCATAAGACAAAGAAGGGGTCTATCACAAAACGAGCTTAGAGAAAAGTTAGGCGTTTCCCGCCAAACGATCTCTAAATGGGAAAACGGTCAAGTTTTGCCCGATGCCTATAATCTTAAAGCTCTAGCTAAAATTTTAGACATCAGCGTTGATGACTTATTAAGTGATGAAGAACTAAACATTGATAAGACCGATCATAAAAAGATATTAGGTTACATTCTTTTGGTGTTTGGCTTACTTTTAATACTCATCGCTATAATCACCGGCATCTTTTTTAAAGAGGGTCTAGTGCCTCTAACTCGTTTTGCCGCTGTCTTTGGGATCTTTATATCGGTCTTTGGCATTTTCTTGATTTTCTATAAAGGAAAATTATTTTAAGACCTCGTATCCATGATCTAGGAGATATAGATTGGTCTTATAGACATCATATTTATTTCCCAAGCAATACATAATCACAGCGTCGCGCTTGATCTTTGGATATAGCGAGGCGTTTTTAGATAGTTTTAAAAGGCGATTGGTCTTTTCAAGGTCTAACTTTAAGACCAAGGCCAAGGCTATGACCTTATCCTTGCCTGGTGTCCTGGTGCCATTAAGGATCTGATAATAATAGGTTCTTTCGATATTGCTTAAAGAAATGATCTTAGCATTACTAAGAGCGCTCGCCCTAATCAAGCCGTTAAGATAAGAGACAAAATCCCTCTCATCGATCTTATCTAAGAGACTGTCGAGATCATTGCCCTCATTCTTAGTTAAGATGTTTTCTAAATCTTTGGTTTTCATAAGAATATTATAGCGATTATTGTGGTAATATGAAACAAATGGAAAAGTATCATACCCTTAAATATCTTAAAGATGCTCAAGATAAAAAGATCGCTTTAGTATTTGATGAAATGAAAAATGCCCTCTTTATCAAAAGGATCGTCTCTTTAGAACATTACGCCTTATATATGTGTCTTTTAGAGCTTGAGCTTTCAAATACTCCCAAGATCTATGATCTCTATGAGGAAAACGACAGGCTTTGCGTGATCGAAGAATATATCAACTTGCCGGTTTTAAATGCGTATTTAGATGCCCATAGCTTTACTTATGATGACATTGAAAAGATCTTTAAAGGGCTTTTTGAACCTTTAAGCAAGCTTCATCAAAATCACATCATACATCGCGATATAAAACCAGAAAATATCTTTTATGATGGCGATCAAGTAATTCTTTTTGATTTCGATATCGCCCGTATCTTTTCAAACACTTTAGATCATGACACTCATCTTTTAGGATCGCCGGGCTATGCCGCCCCGGAACAATACGGCTTTGGGGAATCCAGCGATAAGACTGATATCTATGGCTTAGGCATGCTTATAAAATATCTTATCAATCATAAAAACTACCAAAGATCAATGGAAGATGAGCGCTTAAATCTTGTCATAGCTAAGGCCACCCAAATCGATCCTGATAAACGCTATCGTGATATAAACGCCTTTAAAGGTGCTTTGATCAAACCTCGGCCAAAACCCAAAAAAGTCCAAAAGGAAAAGAGTCACCCTTATGCCTTGCCGGGTTTTAGAGGCAAAGAGAGCGCCCCTAAACTCATGGCGCTTATTGGCTATATCATGATGATCTATGTCTTATTATCATCAACTTTTCCCGATGATACCTCAAAGATATTGATCATCTATAAAAAGATTCAGAATCTTTTGATCGGCTTTTTTGTGGTCTTATTTTTTGGAAATTATCTAAACATTAAAAATCGCTGTCCTTTTCATGATTCCCCCAATTCTTATGTCCGCTTGTTTGGACAGATCCTCGTCTTTTTGATCCTATTTTCTATCTTAGGGTTAATTGAATCCTTGATCGCTAATTTTTAAACTATTGTGTGCTTTAAGCACACCCTTTTTTATTCTCTTCTTTTTATAATCGCTTTAAGAGGCGAGGTGTCTTCGCCCTTGATACAAAGGCTTGCATATATATGAAGCCAAATGAGGGAGGATAAAATGAAGAGAATTATTAGTTTACTATTAGTCTTACTTTTAGGCTTGTCTTTAGCGGCTTGCTCAAACGAAGAAGAAGGCAAAGAAGAATCTCTTAGCGACAAGGTCTTTGGCCTCAATGAGACCGCTGATCTTGACGGGCTCAAGTTTACGGTCACTAAGGCCGAAGAAAGAAGCCAAGAATATTTAGAGGCTGAGGAAGGAAAGGTCTATTATGTCCTAGAAATAGAGATCCAAAACGACCGCGATGATGATTTTGCCTCAAGCTCTTTGATGTGCTACAGCATCTTTGATGAAGATGGACGTGAATACGACACTGCTTTATTCACTGATCTCAACGGTGATCTTGACGGGACTGTTGTAGCCGGTGGCAAAAGAGTCGGCGAGATCGCCTTTGAAGTGCCAAGCGAAGGTGCCCTTACCTTAAACATTACACCAGATCTTTTGGGTGATACGATCAAGGTCGCCGTACGATGAAAGGAGAAATCATGAAAAATCTAAACAAATTAGCTCTTGTGAGCTTTGTGATCGGCCTTATCTATTTCATCTTTCTGATTGCTAACTTTATTGGCTCAAGCACCACGACCACCGGCTCAGAGCAGGCTGGAGCTCTCATCGCTACAGCCTTAGTCATGCCGCACATGATTACTGAAGGGGTCGCTATGATCTTTAATGGTCTTGGAACCTTCTTAAATAAGCGCGCCTTTATTTTGGTCGGCGCTATCTTATATGCGGTATCAATGGTTTTATTCCCGTTATATTTCATGTTCGTGGTGGTGGAAATGATCCTGTCATTCATCGCCTATGCCAAGATGAAAAAGCCCCAATAATAAGCTGCATCCGTAAAAGAGACATGTCAAAAAGTCTCTTTTTTTAACTTTAATATGACTTAATTCCCTTTCTGACTGTCTTAAGGGAACATGATGGGAACATGATGTTGAAAGTGTAGTGAATATGATAAAAAGGCCTTGCTTATCATTTAGGTAAACACGGCCTTGTTTTTTATAGATTATGGACAAAGAGACAGCGAATGGCATTTAAGACCGCTAGGACCATCACGCCCACATCGGCAAAGACCGCTAACCACATGCCAGCCAAGCCTAACGCTACCAAAAGAAGACAGATAAGCTTGATGCCGATCGCAAAGATGATGTTTTGATAGACGATCTTTAGGCATTTGCGCGATATTTTAATGGCTTTGGCGATCTTAAGAGGATCATCGTCCATTAAGACGATATCGCTGGCTTCGATCGCAGCATCACTGCCCATTGCGCCCATGGCGATACCGATATCAGAGCGACTCAAGACCGGAGCGTCATTGATGCCATCGCCCACAAAGGCAAGCTTGTCTTTGGGGTCTTTTTCTTTGAGGAGTTTTTCGACCTTCGCCACCTTATCACTTGGCAAAAGCTCGCTATAGACTTCATCAACCCCAAGATCCTGACCGATCTTTTCAGCTACCTTTTTGATATCCCCCGTCAGCATGATTGTCTTTTTAACACCATTGTCATATAAAACACGGATCGCTTCTTTAGCATTTGGTTTTTCCTTGTCGCCGATCACGATGTGGCCTTCATACCTTTTATCAATCGCCACATGAACGATCGTTCCAATGCTGTGACATTCGATATAATCAATACCTAAGCTTTCCATTAGCTTGTCATTTCCACAGGCGATCATATGAGAGTCGACCATGGCTGTAACGCCCATGCCGCTTAATTCCTTGATGTCGCTGACCCTTTTGTGATCGATCTCTTTGCCATAAGCCTTCTTGATCGATTTAGCGATCGGGTGTAAGGACGCACACTCCGTATAGGCAGCGTATTCCAACAACTTTGCTTCATCGATCTTATTATGATGAATGGCGACGACTTCAAAGACTCCTTTGGTAAGCGTGCCGGTCTTATCAAAGACCACGGTCCTTGTTTTTGAAAGGGTCTCTAG
>CALUVF010000059.1 GCA_944324155.1 uncultured Erysipelotrichaceae bacterium
CCTTCGGTTACTTCTAATGAAGTATCAAAGCCTTTGGATTCATCGACATTGATGACACCGGTCTTGCCGACCTTTTCCATGGCCTCAGAGATGATCTCGCCGATCTCTTTAGATCCTGATGAGATCGAAGCGACCGAAGCGATATCGCTGGCTGAATCAATCTTATGGGCCTTGGCCTTAAGGCTTTCGGCAACCTTCTTGGCAGCCATATCGATACCTTCTCTTAAAAGGACTGGATTAGATCCTTTTTCAACTGCATCGATCCCGCGATGGATCATGTTTTGGGCTAAAAGGGTAGCTGTTGTCGTACCATCACCAGCAGTATCGTTGGTGTTATTGGCAACTTCATAAACCAATTTTGCGCCCATGTTTTCAAAGGTATTTTCAAGCTCGATCTCTTTGGCGATCGTCACACCATCATTGGTGATAAGAGGTGAGCCAAAACCGCGATCTAAGACGACATTGCGTCCTTTTGGACCAAGGGTTGCCTTGACGGCATCAGCTAAAGTATCGACACCCTTAAGCATACTGGTGCGGGCATCTTTGGAATATTTAATTTCTTTACTCATATTTAATTACTCCTATTCTACGATCCCTAAAATATCTTCGGCATTGATGAGAATATATTCTTCATCATCTTCTTTGATATCAGTGCCGGAGTATTTCTTATACATGACCTTGTCACCGACTTTTAGAGGCATTTCATAGACCTTGTCGTTAATCTTGACTTCCTTGCAAGAGCTAAGGGCAACAACTGTAGCATAGTCCTCGTTCTTTTCCTTTTGCGTCAAAATAATACCGCTTTTAGTTTCATTAGCAGCTTTTTCTTTTTTTAATAATACATTGTTATATAAAGGTTTTATCATTCTTTATACCTCCTTACAAAGTGTTATTATACTCAAAGATAGCACTCTGTCAATAAGAGTGCTAAATATTGTTGAGACAGTTTTTGACCCATTCCCTTAGCTTCTTTAGATCATCTTCATCAGGGTGATTTAGGGCTTCTTCAAAGTTATCTAGACTGACCTTTAGCTTGGCATCTTCAGGGTTAGCCTTGATCATTTTTAGATAGCGCTCTTTAATAGCCACCGGCATCTTGCCCTGACAAAAATAGTGGCCGATGATCTTATTGTCATTGGGGATAAGTTCCTTTACACGCATAAAGAGGCGCTCAAAATAATCCTCCCCTTTAAATCCTGCTGTCTCAAAATAGGCAATTCTTTTATGATGGAGCTTTTCAAATAATTTCTTGATCTTATCACTGCAACTCCCACGATCTGTCCAGGAACCGATAAAGTAAAGCTCGGCCTCAGGTATTTCTTCATCAACTTTTTTAACAACAAGCAATTCATCAGGCTTGACCTCTTTAGCAATTTCTTTTGCCAAAAGCTCGGTATTGCCGGTAATTGAATCATATATAATAGCGATCTTCACGTCTTTCACTTCCTTCTTTTTTGATTATAGCCTTTTTCTATTTAAAAGGTTGGTTTTTTTCCAAAAAGAAAACCTTGGAAAACCAAGGTCCTTTTCATTAATAAAGTTTTGCGCCGGCAGGTATATGATCATCAACCATCAAAAGGTGCAGCCGCTCTTCGCCTTCTTCTTGATGCAGAGCACTTATCAGCATTCCACAAGAATCGATGCCCATCATCTTTCTTGGTGCAAGATTAGTGATAGCAATACAGGTCTTGCCAACGAGTTCTTCGGGTTCATAGTAGTCGTGAATCCCACTTAAGATGACTCTTTCTTTGTCGCTACCATCATCTAGTGTGAACTTTAAAAGCTTTTTAGATTTTGGAACTGCTTCGCAAGCTATGACCTTCACTGCTCTAAAATCAGATTTTGAGAAAGTCTCAAAGTCAACAAAGTCTTTAAATAAAGGTTCGATCTCGACTTTTGAAAAGTCGATCGTTTCTTTTGTTTTGGCTAATGTCTTGGGTTTAGATGAGCCTACAGGCTTAAGGGTCGGGAATAATAATACCTCGCGTATCGATTCCACTTCCGCCATCAACATCACCATGCGGTCGATCCCAATACCGATCCCACCAGTAGGAGGAAGACCATATTCTAAAGCTTCGACATAGTCAACATCCATCTCACTGGCTTCATCATCTCCTAAAGCTTTAAGCTTTAGTTGATTTTCAAAGCGCTCTCTTTGATCGATCGGGTCGTTGAGTTCACTAAAGGCGTTAGCATATTCGACCCCACCGACATATAATTCAAATCTTTCAGTAAAGCGCTCGTCTTGAGCTTTTTTAGCTAGTGGAGAGATCTCGATCGGGTGACCATAGACAAATGTTGGCTCGATCAGATCTTCTTCGCACAATTCTTCAAAGAGCTTGTTGATGACATGACCATAGTCCATCTCGTGTTTTTCTAGTTCGATATGATACTTCTTAGCAATCTCAAATACTTCTTCAAGGCCGACCTTTTTCATATCAACACCGACTTTAGCACTGACGGCATCAGCCATCTCAAGACGCTTGAAAGGTCCTTTAAGCGATACTTTATGACCATTTACCTCAACCTCTTCTTTATTGATGTTGGTGGCAACATAACTAAAGAGTCCTTCACAAAGATCCATCATGCCATACATATCAGAGTAGGCGATATAAGCTTCAACTGTTGTGAATTCCGGATTATGTCTTGTGTCGATCCCTTCATTGCGGAAAAGACGACCGATCTCATAGACACCTTCCATTCCTCCAACGATCAAGCGCTTTAAAGGTAACTCTGTTGCGATGCGTAAATAAAAATCACGGTCTAAGGTATTGTGGTGGGTGATGAAAGGTCTTGCGGCTGCTCCCCCTAAGATCGGCTGAAGCACCGGTGTCTCAACCTCTACTAAGCCTTTATCATCTAAATACTTTTGGATCAAACGAATGATACGAGGTCTTAAAAAGGCGATCTCGCGGCTTTTTTCATTCATGATCAAATCCACATAACGGCGACGATAGCGCTCTTCAACATCTGTCAGACCGTGGAATTTTTCTGGCAGTGGTCTTAAAGACTTGCTTAGATGCGTGTATTCTTCACATTTGATAGATAATTCGCCAGAGTCTGTCTTGATGATCTCGCCCTTGATACCAACGATATCACCAAGATCGTTGAGTTTGAAGATCTCGTAGATATCTTCGCCAACGACATTTTTATTGACGACGATTTGAATTTGGCCATCGCGGTCTTGAATATGCATAAATCCAAGTTTACCCATTCTTCTTTTAGACATGATACGGCCTGCGACAGTCGTCTTGACATTTAAAGCTTCAAGCTCTTCTTTACTCTTGTCGCCATATTCTTCTTTTATCTCTTTTGAATGTTTTTCAAGCTTGAAGGCCTGACCAAAGGGTTCAATGCCCATATCTTTTAATTTTCCAAGTTTGTCACGCCTTACCAGCATCTGATCATTCAACTTTTCTTCCATTTATAAAACTCCTTTCATTAGCTATCTAATCATACACGATTTAGGGCTGTTTTTCAGATGTTTTTATTTAATCAGCCCCAATTTCTTAAAGGCTTTATAAAAACCATCGCGATCGACACTATCTGTTACAAGATCCGCATATCTTTTAACTTCTTCGCTGGCTTGTCCCATGGCGATGCCGATATTGGCTTTTTCTAACATCATTACATCGTTCATACTGTCGCCGATCGCGATCGTGTCTTCCATTTTGATATAGCCTAAAGACGCCATCATCTCAATGGCCGACCCTTTTGAAAAACCCCGGGGTGAGGCCTCACAAGAAGCGATCGTTTTGATCGGTGAATTGCAAAACTCAAAATCTTCAAAGAGCTCTCTTTTAAAGTGATAAAAATTATCGATATTTTTAATAGTGGTTTCACACATCATCTTATAGACTTTCTCGCCTTTATACTCTTCTTTTTTGATCCAATATTTATATTCCCCTTGGAATAAATTGACACTGTTATACACACGATCATATAAAAGAGGAGCACTAAACCCATGTCTACGGGTCTCATAAGTTAATTCAATGTTATATTTTTCTGATATTTCGATGATCCTTTGCATCTCTTGTTCAGTGAAGGGGCGGTTGATTATATTTTTGCCCTTATAATATACATCTGAGCCAAGCGAGCAGATATAACCATCATACTCAATGCCA
>CALUVF010000060.1 GCA_944324155.1 uncultured Erysipelotrichaceae bacterium
GACATCATACGGGCCCAAAGTGCTCTATCGCGGGCGCTCAACCGCATCGATGTCGCTAATCGCAAATAAGAAAAGAAAGGTTACATGCCAAAAAGGTGTAACCTTTTTAAATAGATGAGCGCAAAAAACCTTGCCAACTAACAGTTGCATTATATATAATAATAAAGCTTTGGGGTATTAGCTCAGCTGGAAGAGCGCTACGCTGGCAGCGTAGAGGTCAGCGGTTCGAACCCGCTATGCTCCACCAAGATATTAGATACAACCGGGAATTATCCCGGTTTTTTATTTGGCACATAGTTTTTGAAAAACCGCACTTTGGCGTTTTTGACATTCTTTTAGATCATCAAAATCACCCAGGTCTCTGATGTCGATATCAGCCTTTATCTTGAGATCTTCGTTTTCATTCATCTCCTTTATGGTGCTGGGGTATTCTCCCTTTAATTGTTTATCGATGCTTTCGGATCGGATCTCGACCCATCTTTTTAGAGTCCTTACAGCCAGTTTGTAGTCTTCAAAACTGCAAAAGGCTGTCGGATCATTTTCGACATATGGGTCGATCAAACTTGTGTATTTCTCAAAGAAGAGCTCATATTGACCATTTTTAAAGAAATTATTCAAAAGCTGGTCAAAATACTTATGATAAAGCTTGAAGTTTTCATCATCCTGCATCAGGCGATGATACAGTGGTCTTTTAAACATGATCTCTTTAAAAGCCGGGGTATCGATCGGGAAATTTAAAAGATAGGTCGTATCTCTGATCGGTTCGCTCATGCCGAAGGCATAGGTCCCATAGGCTAGATTATAATCCCAGGGGAGTAATGCAACTATGCCATTATCTTCGTATAAGAAATAATTATGACCAGTGTGGCCGATATAGCTGTCCCAATTAAGACAAAAGATCTGAACGCAAAAATATTTAAGGATCATTTCAAGATTCAGTCTTTTGAAATTTCCATCGTTATATTCTTTTAAAACATTGATGAGCCGTTTCTTATCGGCTTCGCTTATCGAAGTGCGGGCATTATTAAAGATCCCAGGATAAAGATCGGGGTCGTCTCCGAGATAATTTAGGCCGATATCGAGGTTTGCATCGGCAATGTTTGCATAGTCTGGCTTGTAGAGTTTTCCATGATCATAGCCAAAGTTGCGGGCTAAAAAACTGTCCTCGATTTCTTCGATCGCTAGATACAAGCCCCAGTCTTGACCATTGATCTTGATCTGCGCGTAAGATGAAAGCGGGCTAGGGACGCCCATCATCTCAAACATTTCATAAGTAAGTTTCGTCTTGAGGTAGGAATTATCCTGAAAAAAGGCATCTAAAGAAAGCTTATCAAGACCATGATAAGAATTACCTTTTTGAAAGTGATCAAATTCGATCTTAAAACTGTAGCGATAAAGATCGTATTCATTTATTAAATGCAAGGAGTTATTGCCCTTGGTCCTTAGACCGACATTTTTAAAGGACTCATTATCGATAATGACATCAGCTAAGATATACTCTTCTTCTTGGGAATTTTCAAAAAAAGATCTGACATCGTCAATTCTAAGATCGATCGTATGGACATAGGAATCATCAAAAAGCTTATTGGGATAGTCAAACTCCGCCTTCTCTTTTCCTTTTGAATATAAGAAAAGGGAAAAGATGACCGCTATGATGACCAGTATAATAATCAAGCGATCACTCTTTTTGACGATTTTAGTTTGCATATTCGCCATTATAAAAGACTAGCGAGGCGTCGATCACTTTATCGGCCTTGTTTAGCTCATTGACAAAAAGTGTCTCGTTTTCCTTTGTAAGTCGAATTTCATAGATGAGCTCGACTTTTTCGTCGTGAAATGTCTTGGTCTTAAGACGTATCTTTTTGGTTTGGGAAGCGATAATATCATGCAGTAAGTTTTCGTCATAGTCCCTATTTACATGCAAGACTAGTAGATAGGGCGCATCTTTTGTCTTATGGGCATGATAAACTATCAAAACCAACCCGATGATCGCACTGCCGATCACACATAAAGGGATAAGGCCGGCAGCTAAAGTGATCCCGCAAGCGATCGCCCAAAATAAGAAGACGATATCAAGAGTTTCTTTAATAGGAGTGCGAAAGCGCACGATCGATAGCGCCCCGACCATACCTAAAGAAAGAACGACATTTGAGACGATCGTCATAATAAGCATGGTCGTGATAAGACATAGTGCGATCAAACTTAAGCTGAAGCTTGATGAGTATAAAACGCCCCGATAAGTCACCTTATAGATATAAGCGATATAAAGGCCCATGATCAAGGCTAAAGCCAAGGCCATAACGATATCGCCTAGGGCAATGCTCGAGACATTTTCTAAGAAATTGGATTTAAAGATATCATTAAAATTCATAAGGGCCCTCCATAGTCAAAGTAGCGTCCATAGGCATATTTAGAAAAGGATATATTTTGGATGTTTTGCCCTTTTAAGATCCTTTTAATAAAGTCTGGCAAGAAGGCATCATATTTTATTTCAAGAATAGCCAAATTGCTTTCTAAGGGCAGGTAATTTAGATCTTTTTCAAGAAAACTATTCACCATAAGCGATGTGCGAAGCCCATCATCGATCGTTATCCTCACATTGCCCAAGGGATAATGATAGGCCAAGCGGCGATAAGTGATGATCGTTTTGGGATTTAGGACCTCGCTTTTGATCTTGGCATAGAATTCTAAGCCGCTTTTGCCCTTTTCTTTTAAAAAAGCGCAATCGTTTTTTAAAAGTTTTTTTACTTCTATAGGACCTAACTTGAGTTTTGTTTTGTGACCAAGACCGCCTTCTTTTACCTTCTTTTCGAAATTGATGTAGGAAAGGTTATGATCATAAAAGCGAATCCTCAATTTTTCGCGTTTACTTATGCCCCCTAGTTTATCTAATAAGTTTTTGTCATAAGGACTTTCGTAATAAAGTGATCGCACCTCATAGTAACCGTCTTTGGCGTGAGGGTCATAGTCTAAGAGCGGATCAAGGACGCTTTTAAGTATAAGCGCCTCATTCGAGGCGAGCTTATACTTATATTCGTGACGTTTTTTAATCATCGTAGTCGCTGTTTCCATCATCATAGTCTGATGAGGGGTCATAGTCGGAATCACTGTCGTAATCCGAGTAGTTGGTATTACTGCTTGGGCTTGATTGGGGCTTTGATGAAGTTTGCGGTTTGGTCTGGGTTTGGGTCTGAGGCTTAGTTTGAGTTTGAGTCTGTGGTTTAGTTTGCGTTTGCGTTTGTGGCTTATAGTCAGTGACATCATTTTTTTCGCTATAATCCGTCTTGTCATAGTCTGTTACCCCGTCATTTAAAGGTCCGTAGTCGGTATCATCATAGTCGGTGACGCCGTCATTATTCGGTCCATAATCGGTATTGCCATAATCTGTCACACCATCGTTGTCTGGTCCATAGTCGCTGTCATGATAATCCGTTACCCCATCATTTAAAGGTCCATAATCCGTATCATCTTTTTGAACTTCTTTAGAGTTATGGGCTTTTATGACCTTGCCGCTAAGGGCGTCGATATCATATTCGTATTCCACTCCATCTTTTGTGAATTCTAGCTCATAGATTGCCAAACCATCATCAAAGTCGAATTCTCTTTCTTCAAAGACGACGCCATCACTTGTGATATGGGCTTGGGCCAAGGCGATCTCTTTAGCCTTTTCGTAAGATATATAGTTGTCGTTTTGGTATTTGTCATCATAATCATCGCTGTCGATCGTCACCACGTTAGAGCCTTCTGAGATCTTTGATGTGACGGCACTTTCAAGATCTGATAGAAAACTGCCGTTAGGGATATAGGAGCCCTTTTCGATCTGAATGACGATGTTTTTCTTTTGACCGTCGATCTCTTCGATAAAGTAGCCGGCGTCTTTAATAAGACCGGTCAGATCAGAGATGACCGTGGTGCAATCCTTGCCGATGTAGTCAGGATAGCTTTCGGTGATGGTTTGACCATCGACATTTAAGCCGACAATCTCGGTAACGGCACCGTTTTCATCATAGTTGACCATGATCTCAGGGTTGACGCTTAAGGTAATACTACCTTCTTTTTTAGCGGTGGTCTCTGGTGTATTTTGACAACCAGTCAGAAGAATCGTGCACATACACACTACAGAAGCAACTGTTAATAACGTTTTTTTCATCTTCATATCTCCTTTCGTCTTAACTTTTGTTTTGCTTATGTTTTAGATTACGCAATCATTTTTTTAAAAAGGGGGTCTTTTTAAAAAA
>CALUVF010000061.1 GCA_944324155.1 uncultured Erysipelotrichaceae bacterium
GCTAGGATTATGGCTATGAGCGAAAGTTTAGAAAAAATCACCTTTGGGGATAAAGAGATCTATCTCATTAAAACAGCCCACGTCTCAAAGACGAGCGTCGAAGATGTCGATAAAGCAATCGAAGAGATAAGGCCCGATGCCATCTGCATCGAACTTGACAAAGACCGCTACGAGACCCTTAAGAGTAAGGATAAATGGCGTGAGACTGATATCGTAACGATCATTAAAAAGAAAAGAGTAGGTCTTCTTTTAGTCAATATTATCTTATCTTCCTATCAGAAAAGATTGGCCAAAAAGATGGATACCACTTCAGGCGGCGAGATGCTCGAAGGCATCAAAAAGGCTGAGGAGCTCGATGTCCCTTTGATCTTAGCTGATCGCAATATCACCACGACCTTTAAAAGGATCTGGCAGTCTTTAGGCCTCTTTGAAAAATTAAAGCTGATCTATACGATCGTCTTTTCGATCTTTGACGATGAAGAGATCTCAGAAGAAGAATTAAAGCATCTCAAAGAAAGCGATATGTTAGAAAGTGCCTTGAATGAAGTGGGTCGGACCTTCCCTAATGTCAAAAGGGTCCTGGTCGATGAAAGAGATATGTACCTGTCTCAAAAAATCAAAAATGCGCCGGGCAAAAAGATCGTGGCGATCATTGGCGCAGCGCACTCTTTAGGGATCAAAAAATATATAAATGAAACAATCGATACAAGTGAGCTGGAAAAATTAAAAGAGCACAGCTCTCTTGGCTCAACGATCCTTAAATGGTCAATTCCCATCCTTTTGATCTTCATGGTCGTCTATAGTTTATTTATCAATCATGAGGTCGGACTGAGCCAAATTAAAAACTGGTTTTTGTTAAATGGTGGTTTAGGAGCTTTGGGGGCACTTTTGGTATTATCACATCCCCTAACGATCCTGACAGCTTTTGTTGCAGCGCCTTTTACAGCCATCAATCCCCTTTTGGCCGTTGGTTGGTTTGCGGGCTTAGTTGAAGCCTATATCAAAAAACCACAGGTCAAGGACTTCGAAGATCTTTCAAGCGACGCCGAGACCTTTAAGGGCTTTATGAAAAACCGGGTCACCCACATCCTTTTGGTCGTCGTTATGTCAAATCTATTCTGTACGATCGGATCGATCATCGGAAGTATCGATATCGTCTCAAGTTTTTTAGGCCTTCTTTAGGGCCTTCATCCCAAACATAGCCATCTTATATAAGGCCTTATTGACACTGATATCAAATTGTCCGAGATATTCGTTGAAATAAGGATTGAAATTAGCCTTGAATTTAGCCAAGCCATCATCCAGGTTTCCTTCCACGCCACCCATATTGGCGATCGTACAAGAGCGCTCTAAGCCCCATTTAAAGTTTTCAATATATTCTTCGTATTGTGGCATAAACTTTTTAAAGCGCACATCCATACCAGCATAAAGCATCTCCAAAATATGACCGTACTTGACACTTAATATCCCAGCGATCGCGATCTCGCCTTCTTTTGAGATACCGATCTCTTCATACATCTTCATATCGCGTTTTACACCATTTATGCGATCTGAAAGCTGTTTCTTCTTTTTAGGAGCTTTTTCAGTGACCTTGGCATAGTCTTCTTCAAGCGTTTCTAGATCCTTGTGCAAGCGCTCGTATTCCTTTTTAGGATCGACCTTGGCCAAAAAGATGACCGCGTCATCCCCATAGGTATTCAATAACTTTTCATAATATTCGCGCCCTCTGAGATGAACGCTCTTGCGGTCTTCAGTCATGGCCATCAAACGGCAAAAATCATCTAAATTTTCAAGATGTCCATAGCTTATCTTGACACCATAGCGCACCGAATCCTTAACAAGCCTTTTAGTGTGTTTGGGTAATTCATTTTCCCAGTTGTCTTTAAAATAGACTGCTGCTTGGAAACGTGGTTGGGTGGCTTCATGCATTGCAACGTTGAAGCCATGGTGTAAAGCTCCCTGCCTTTTTAAAATATCGATAATAATTTCAGCTTTGGGATCATGTCCATTTGGACGCTCCCCCATCTTAAAAGAATTGATGATGACATTAGGGTCAAAGCGAATGAACAGGCTGTGCTCTTTTTTAGCCAGTTTTTTTAATTCCCTAAAAAAGAAAGCGACTAAGCTCTCATTTTCATAATCCATAATAGGACCACGCGGAATGTATAAAAAATTTTGTTTTAAGGGGAGATAGCGCTTTAAGACTAAGGCAGATGCGACAAGCTTGCCATCTTCGTAGGCCCCACAATAAATATGTCCCCAGTTATCTTTAATCTTCGCCCAATTATAGCTTTGCAAAAGAACGCAGTCCTTGCGGCTTGTCACAAAGGCATCGTACTCATTTTGATCGATAGTGGTCTTAAATACATAGTTAGCCATCTCAAAACCTCCCTTAAACTTTTTTATCATAGCATATTTAACATAAGTTTAACCCAACAAGAGCGTGGATTTGCTAAAATAGCGACATGAATATTGCGATAACTGATTTGGGTTCCAATACCGTACGCCTATCTATCTATGAAGTTAAAGGGAATAAATTTCGACTACTGATGTCCAAAAAGGAGATGGCCTCTTTGGCAGGTTATGTCGAAAACGCGACGATGTCGATCGATGGCCTGAGAGTGGCAAGTGATGTTTTAGAAAACTTTAAAAACATTGTAGAACACTTCAACATTACCGATTTTAAAGTCTTTGCCACCGCCTCTTTGCGCAATGTCAAAAACTCTGATGCATGTTTAGAATTTATCAAACAAAAAACCGGCATAACGATCGATCTTTTAAGTGGTGAAGAAGAAGCTCTTTTGGATTTTAAAGGCGCACTTCTTAATCAAGATGTCAAAGATGGTCTATTAGTTGATATCGGAGGAGGATCGACCGAACTGGTTTTGTTTGATCAGAAAAAGAGCCTCATGGCACTAAGTTTGCCGTTTGGTTCTTTGAGTTTATATCGCGAGTTTGTCTCTAATATCATCGCTAAAGAAAAGGAACTTGATGATATCAGGAAATACGTAAAGCGGTCCTTACCCGCTATTAGTTTCGGTGATGATCAATTTAAAACGATCATTGGGGTCGGAGGGAGTATCCGAGCTATGCGCAAACTCATCTTGAAATCTGAAAAAAAAGAAAGCATTGAAACTATTACTTATCGTCAAATTGATGATGTATATAAAGATCTGACCAGGCACTCTGACGATAAGTTCAAGCTGATCCTCAAGACCATCCCCGAAAGGATCCACACGATCTTGCCGGGCATGACAACGCTTCTTACGATTATGGACTTTTATCACATCAAGGCCCTCAAGGTTTCAAATTTCGGAGTGCGCGAGGGATATGTATATTCACGCTTCATTGAAAGGGACAAAGCATGACTGATTATTCATATACCCAAAACAGAGAACTATCTTGGCTCAACTTTAACGAGCGAGTTCTGGAGGAAGCGACTAGCGATGACACCCCGCTTTTTGAAAAGTTAAAATTTCTTGCGATCT
>CALUVF010000062.1 GCA_944324155.1 uncultured Erysipelotrichaceae bacterium
GCTTTTGGTCAATACGACCCTGATCCTTTTGGCCTATGATCATACCATACCAGTCGTCCCGGTCATCTTGATGTTGGGAAGAGATATCATCGTCGATGGCTGTCGCATGATCGCTTCCAAAAGCGGGGTCGTTGTTGCCGCTGGTTTTATGGGCAAATTAAAGACCGTGGCGCAGATGTTTGCGATCATCTTCTTTCTTGTCAACAATCTGCCATTTGAGATCCTCGATATCCCGGTGGCTGATATTCTTTTGTGGTTTGCAGCACTTTCTTCTTTGATGAGTGGCTATTCCTATTTCATTCAGATGAAGGATTATATTTTTGAGTCAAAATGATTAGGAAGATTATTTATACATTACAATAATTAGGTGGAGGTTAGAAAATGGCACAAATCGAAAATAACAGAGAAGACAAGCTTAATGAAGCTTTAAAACAGATCGAAAAGACCTATGGCAAAGGATCGGTCATGAAACTAGGCGATCGTTCCAATGTCGATGTCGATGTCATATCTTCTGGTTCTTTAGCGATCGATAATGTCTTGGGGGTCGGAGGATTCCCCAAGGGCAGGATCATTGAGATCTATGGACCAGAATCAAGTGGTAAGACCACTTTGGCTTTACAGGCGATTGCTGAGTGTCAGAAAAGTGGTGGAAGAGCGGCTTTTATCGATGCCGAACACGCGATCGATCCCAAATATGCCAAGAATCTAGGGGTAAATATCGATGAGCTCATCTTGTCGCAGCCCGATTCTGGTGAGCAGGCCCTAGAGATCGCTGAGGTGCTCATTAAATCCGGAGCGATCGATTTGATCGTTATTGACTCGGTAGCAGCCCTAGTCCCACAAGCTGAATTAGATGGTGAGATGGGCGATCAAAACGTTGGTTTACACGCCCGTTTGATGTCAAAGGCCATGCGTAAATTGGCGGGTGCTCTTTCAGCGCATAACTGTGCGGCTATCTTTATCAACCAATTAAGAGAAAAGGTCGGTGTCATCTATGGTAATCCCGAGACTACGACCGGGGGACGGGCCCTAAAATTCTATTCTAGCATCAGGTTAGAGGTCCGCAAATCCGAAGCCATCAAAAACGGCAGTGAGGTCATCGGCAACAAGGTCAATGTCAAGGTCGCCAAAAATAAGGTCGCCGCACCATTTAAGACAGCTCAGGTCGAGATCTATTATGGTGAAGGTATCTCACATTTATCTGAGGTTATCTCCTTGGCTAGCGATATGGAGATTATCGATAAGTCTGGGGCCTGGTTCTCTTATCATGGTGAAAAGATCGGGCAGGGCAAGGAAGCTGTCCGCACTTACTTAAAAGCTCACCCTGAGATCGATGAAGAGATCACAAAACAGATAAGAGAACGCCTATATAACAAAGAAGAAGCTTAAAATTAAAAAAAGATGCGCATCGTAATGAGCACATCTTTTTTTCTGCCTTAGTCTTTTGACTTGATCCCACAGGTCGTCATGATCAAATATGCGGCATCGCTAAACTTTTTAGCATCATGAGCGTCACTCTGATAGGTATTGACACAATCTGGCAAGACGATGACTTCGTTTTTTATATTCTTTTCATTGAAATAAGTTTTTAAGCTTAAGGAGAAGTTGATGATGCAGATATCTGTGCAGCACCCCACGATATAGTGGCGGCCTTCTTCCATCTGGCGAATATCGTCAAAAAGGGCATAAAAGGCATTGACGGAATTTTTCTTGACGCGCTTTTTAAAGTTTTTTAGATCAAATACATATTTCAGTTCATCGATCGTCTCGCTCTCGCTTGTATTTAAAAGACAGTGTATAGGGAAACTTTCAAATTCCTTAGAATTTTCATCATGGCCATCTTCAATGACGTAGATCGCTGCCTCTTGTTTGTCTTTGATAAGTTTTTTAATATTATCGACAATCTTTAAAATGCGCTTGTCGCTTAAAGCACCTTCTTTGATAAAACCATTTATCATATCGACAATATAAATGTATTCTTTCATACTCCATCTCCTTTATTATTTAGATATATAATAGCAAATTTGTGATCACAAATTAATAGTGCAGCTGTTAGGATTTAAAACCCGTAAAGAAAAGTCATCTAGAACTGAAATTTAAATTACACTTCAAAGGCAGCTAGATAATAGTTGAACTTACTCTTTCAAATATAAGCGATTTAATTATATTTAACTGTCTTTTTAATGGAAAGATCATATATATTTTGTAGAACTTTCTCTTATAACAACATGTGCGATGAAGGGCGATCTCTTTACCGATCGTTGACTTATCTTTGCCTAAGATCTTAGCTATAGCCGCTTTAGATGAACCATTGCGGATCCCTGTTTCAATAATACAGCGCTCTTCATATGTCAAGTGAGTGTTCTTATTAGATGATGCCATGATCATTAACCTCCTTATCTAAAAACTTAAAACTTTGTATATGGCATCATTAACTGACAATGTGTAATATAATCATGATCTAATGAAAGACTAAATTCAACTAGAAGTAACAGAAAGACTAAATTCCATTCATTCCCCCTAGAAATGGAATTTAAGTTTTCGGTTAGGGGAAGATGAGTGTCTTTTATTCATCTTGTGGTTTGTCTTAAAACAAGATATAATAGCACTTGGGTAAATCCAAATTTGTTAAGAGGAAGAGAGG
>CALUVF010000063.1 GCA_944324155.1 uncultured Erysipelotrichaceae bacterium
TTGAAGATTATTACGAGGTCCTTATCTATAAGCTAGGGGATCTTTGGATCTTTATCAATGCCTGCGTTTATGAGCACATCTATCCACTTTTTAAGGCTAAGCTCATCTTTTTAAACAGACGTTATAAGGAAGAAGAGATGAAAGAACAATTAGTGATTCCGCCTTTAAGTATTGCGATTGTTAAAATGTCTTAAAGATCGACCACGACGGTCGATCTTTGCATCTTCTTTAGTAAAAACCTGACTTTTAGCGAATAAATCGTAACTAAACTGTTTGGCGAATGCACTAAACTAACGATCGGTTGAGCGAAAAATGGGAGGCATGTTATTATGCGAGCATCAAAGCAAAGGAGTAGACACGATGAAAAAACAAAATTTTGGAAGTATGATCCAAGAAATGCGAAAGGAAGCGGGAATGACGCAAGCTGAGCTTGCCGAAAGAATGGGCGTTACGGATAAAGCGGTATCGAAGTGGGAAAGAGATATATCCTTCCCAGATATCAACACTATCCCTAAATTGGCCGAAATATTTAATGTGAGCGTCGATGAACTCATGCAGGTAAAAACAAACGCAAAGAAAAACACCCTAGGTGAAAACATCTCGAATATTGTTGATGTTGTCTTAAAAGGTATCTCATTAGCGATGGGCATCGCCACAGTCGTCCTTTCGCTTTTTAATGAGATCGAGGCAAAGAATGCAATTTGTATGCTGGGTTTTGGATTGGCATGCTTAGCAATATCTGAGTTTCCGTCAAATAAAACGAATAACGATTAATAAAAACACTCTTATATCCAATCAAATGATACACAAAGCGATCTGTCTATATGATGGATCGTCTTTTTTATTAAAAAATGGTATTTATCAGTATGGACTTCGATTTCCCCCTTATTTAGTATAAATTTCTCATCTGCTGTCTTGAAAAATGGCACGGTGGGAGGTATGAATTAGGTGAAAGCTTTCACATAGGAGAAGGGAGGTTGAATCATGCCAAATATCTTACTGACCCGTATCGATAATCGCTTAGTACATGGGCAAGTTGGCGTAACTTGGACCAAGACCATCGGCGCTAATTTGTTGCTAGTAGCAGATGACGATGCGGCTAAAGATGAGCTTCAACAACGCTTGATGGCCGTAACGGCGAAGTCTTCAGGTTGTGGTATTCGTTTCTTTACGATCGAAAAGACGGCTGCCATTATCAACAAGGCCGCTCCTAACCAGAAGATCTTTATTATCGTCCGCACGCCACACGATGCAAGGCGCTTGGTTGAGGCGGGAGTCGATCTTAAGGAGATCAATGTTGGGAACATGCATTTCTCAGAAGGCAAGCGTGCGATCACTAAAAAGGTCTACGTCGATGACAAAGACATGGAAGATCTGCATTTCTTGGCTTCCAAGGGACTTGATGTCTATGCCCAAGATGTTCCTGGAGATCCGAAGACGAAAATTGAATAATTTTATTTTAAGGGAGATGAATTAACAAATGGAAATCACATTGATGCAAGGATTGCTCTTGGCCGTGATGAGCATCATCGTCGGTCTTGATTTCTTCCTTGAGGCATTCTTTATTTTCCGTCCATTAATGGTCTCTACTTTTACCGGTCTAATTCTTGGTGATGTAACCTTAGGCTTAAAAGTAGGGGCATTGATCGAACTGGCTTTCGCTGGTCTGACCCCAGCTGGAGGAACTCAACCTCCAAACCCGGTCATGGCTGGTTTGATGGGCACGGTGTTGGCTTATACAACAGGCTGTACACCAGAGGCCGCTTTAGGTCTTTGCTTGCCATTCTCATTCTTGGGACAATATGTTATCTTGTTCTACTATTCAGCATTCTCATTCTTCATGGGCAAGGCTGATGCGTATGCTGAAAGCGGCAATACCAAGGGTATCCGCAATATCAACTTGACGACCATGCTGATCATTTCGGTAACTTACGGTGTCTTGGCCTTCCTTTGTGCCTATGTCGCCCAAGAGCCCATGCAGGCTTTTGTCAACTGGTTACCAGAGGTTATCACCCATGGCTTAGAGGTTGCTGGTGGTATCTTACCGGCCGTCGGTTTCGGTATGCTTCTAAGAGTTATGATGAAGGCCAAATACATTCCTTATTTGATCGCCGGATTCTTAATGGCTTGCTTTATCGAAATGCCAAACTTATTGCCGGTCGCCTTATTAGGTGCGATCTTTGCACTTATTGACTTCTTTGGCAGCAAACAGCGCAAACAAGAGATCGCAGAAGCTCTTAACAATGCAAATTTGAATGGAAATGGAGGGGACTCTGATGTCGGCATCTAATAAAATCACAAGCCGTGATATCACCGTACTGGGTATCCGTTCTTCTTTCTTACAAGCTTCTTTCAACTACGAAAGAATGCAATCTTGTGGATTCACTTGGGCGATGTGCCCGATCCTTGAAAAGATCTATGGCGACGATAAGAAACAATTAGCCGGCGCCATGGTCGACAATATGGAGTTCATCAACACCCACCCCAACTTAGTTGGTTTCTTGATGGGTCTTATGATCTCTTTGGAAGAGGGTGGTGCGACCCGCGAAGCCGTCAAAGGTCTTAAGCTCGCTCTGTTTGGTCCGATCGCTGGTATCGGTGATGCGATCTTCTGGTTTACGATCTTGCCGATCGTAGCTGGTATCTCTTGTTCGTTCGCATCACAAGGCTCGATCTTAGGACCGATCATCTTCTTCACGGTCTATCTGGTAATTTGGATCTTGCGTATCGTTTGGACCCACTTAGGCTATCGCTTAGGTACCAAATCGATCGATATCATTACTGAAAACTCTGATACGATTGCCAATTCGGCAACGATCTTAGGTATCACCGTCATCGGTGCCCTGATCGCAACCTATGTCTCAGTTACGCTTTTGCCAGTCATCACGGTCGATGGCGGAATCGAGGTTGCTGTTCAAACTGAATTCTTTGATCGTATCTTCCCGAACCTGATCCCAATGTGCATTACTTTACTTTGCTTCTACTTATTGAGAAAGAAAGTAAGCCCGATCGTTTTGATCGTTGGAATCATCGTTCTTTCGATCCTGGGAGCTTGGATCGGTCTTGTCTAAGACAATTAAAAATAGCTTAAATATGAGGTCGGGGTCAAAGCCCCGACCTCATTTATAGGAGTTTAAATGATTAAAGCAGTATTTTTTGATATTGATGGGACCCTGATCGCCCATGATTTAAAAGTCGTACCAAAGGATACAAGAAAAGCTTTAGAGAGCTTAAAGAAAAAAGGTATCAAGTGCGTCGTGGCCTCTGGCCGCCACCTTTTGGAATTTGCATTTTTAGATATCGCCGATCTTAAGTTTGATGCCTATGTCTTATTAAATGGACAATTGTGTCTTGATGATAAATATGAAGTTATCTATGATAATCCGATCAGTACAAAAGATCGCGACAAGCTTATCGAGGCCTTTAACACTCACTTGCTTCCCTTGGCGATCGTCGAAAAAGATCGCCTATATATCAATTTCAATAATGAAGATGTCAAAAAAGCCCAAGATTCGATCTCTTCACCCTTATTTAAAGTTGGTGAGTATAAAGGAGATGCGATCTACCAGATCACAGCCTTTGGGAATGAAGATAAATTAAGGGAGCTTGTAAAAGATCTAAAGAGCGTTAAATTGACGCGTTGGAATCCTTTAGGGGTCGATATAATCCCCAGTATTGGTGGCAAAGCCAAGGGGATCGAAGCCGTCTTAAAGACTTTCGCGATCAAAGAAGATGAGTTCATGGCCTTTGGCGATGGTGAAAATGACATCGATATGCTCAAGATGGCCAAGATCGGGGTCGCGATGGGCAACAGTTCTAAGGCCTTAAAAGAGGTCGCGGACTACGTATCTTTAGATGCCAGTAGGGGTGGGATAAGTGAAGCCCTCAGGCATTTTGAAATTATCTAATTTAAAAAACACGCTAAATCAAAGCCTATTAAGGGCTTTTTTGATAATGTAAAATCAAAGCGCTTACAAGAGACTAATGTGTTATAATGAGTTCATAGAAAAAACAGGGGTAGAAAACGATGAAAAAACAGAAAATGGTAGCCATGATCTTAGCCGGAGGTCGTGGTACGCGTCTATTCGATCTAACGAAGAAGGTAGCTAAACCGGCAGTTCATTTTGGAGGGAAGTATCGTATTATCGATTTCCCCTTATCCAATTGCGCCAACTCCAATATTTCGACCGTCGGCGTCTTGGTCCAATATGAATCTGTTTTACTTAACTCCTATATCGCCAGAGATCATGTCTGGGGTCTTGACATCGCTGGGGGTGGTGTGTATTGTCTCCCGCCGCGCGAAAAAGACTCGACTGGTTTTGGCGAGTATCGGGGTACGGCTGATGCGATCACGCAGAATCTTGATTTCTTAGACCAAGAAGAAGCGGAGTATGTCCTCATCTTATCGGGTGACCACATCTATAAGATGAACTATGACAAAATGCTCAAGGCTCATCTTGATTCGCATGCCGATGCAACGATCGCCGTTTTAGAAGTTCCACTTAAAGAGGCCAGCCGCTTTGGCATCATGAATTGCGATGACAGCGATCAGATCGTCGAGTTTGAAGAAAAACCCAAAGAACCCAAATCCAATCTGGCTTCCATGGGCATCTACATCTTCAACTACAAGACCTTGCGTAAATATCTGAAGGAAGATGAAAAAAACAGCGCTTCCAGTCACGATTTCGGCAAGGATATCATTCCAACCTACTTAAAAGACGGTCTAAAACTTCAAGCCTACCGCTTTAAGGGATATTGGAAAGACGTCGGTACGATCTCAAGCTTATGGGAAGCTAATATGGACTTGTTAAGTGACAAGGACACCTTGGATCTAAGGGATCCCTCTTGGAAGATCTATACTGGCGACAACAATGCCATTCCTCAAATTTTGGGGCCTGATGCCCAAATTGATACGGCCTATATCACTCAGGGTTGCGCGGTTAACGGTAAGGTAAAACATTCCGTGCTCTTCACTGGTTCAAGGGTCGAAGGCAAAGCTGAAGTTTCCGACTCTGTCATCATGAATGGTGCCGTGATCGGAGAGGGTGCCAAGGTCACAAGATGTGTCGTCATGGATAATGAAAAAGTTCCAGCTGGCATGGTCTTGGGAGATAAGAATTCAAAGGACATCTTACTGGTCACAAAGGCCGTTATCAACGCAAAGAAAGCAGAGGAGCAAGCTAATGGATAAGATTTTAGGAATCGTTAATCTTGAATCTTCCGGGGTTCATGTCGAGGGGATCGAAGATTATCGCCCGGTCTCAGCCGCCAGTTTCTTAGGCCGCTATCGTGTACTTGATTTTATGATTTCCAATATGACCAATTCCAAGGTCAACAATATTCAGGTGTATATCAAAAATCGTCCCCGCTCGACGATCGATCACATCACTGGTACTAACTACAATATCAATACCAAGAAAGGTCATATCCAGATCTTGCATGGCGAAAAAGCTTTTTCATCAGAAGTTTATAACACTGATATCGCCAACTTCTTGGCTAATAAAGAATTTATCGAAGAGTCCGATGCACCATACGTTGTCATCGCACCATCACACTTTGTCTATATCCAAGACTTCAATGCCTTATTAGAGCATCACGTTGAAACGAAAGCTGATGTCACGATCATGTATCAAAGCGTCTCGAATGCCAAAGAAGCTTTCAATAACTGCGATACTTTGGAACTAGGCGAGAATAAAGAAGTCAAGGCGATCGAGAAAAATCGCGGGAAATATAAAAATCGCGATATCTCCTTAGAGTGCTATTGCATGTCAAGAAGTCTGCTTTTAGATTTAATGGAAAAGGCCCGCAAGACCTCTTCGCTTTATTGGCTCAGCGACATTATTGCCGACAGCGTCGATGAATTAAAGGTCATGGCTTATCAGCACAAGGGTTATGCCGCTTGTATCAATTCCCTAAAAGCTTATTATGACGCTAATTTAGAGCTTAGTGACTATTATACCCTAAAGGGTCTTATTAATGATGATTGGCCGATCTTCACTAAGACCAATGATACCTGCCCGACCCTTTATAAAGAAGGCGCCAAGATCCAAGGCTCGTTAGTCGGAAATGGCTGCATAATCGAGGGTGAGGTCATCAATTCGGTCATCGGTCGCAATTGTGTAATCAAAAAAGGTGCTGTAGTAAAAGACAGCGTCATCTTGCCATCATCACTTGTAAATCGCGGCGCCAAGATCGAAAATGCCGTTATTGACCGCTATGCGATCATCTCGCATATCAAAGAATTGAAGGGTGATAAAGATAAGCCCATTTATGTAAAGCGCAGGGATAGAATATGAAAAAAGTCTTGTTTGTGAGTTTTGAGTCTTTGCCTTTCGTTAAGACCGGAGGCTTGGCTGATGTCGTATATGCTTTACCGCGCGCTCTAGATAAGAGTGAATTTGAGGTAAAGGTCGTTTTACCGCTTTTAAAACCGATCAAAGACAAATATTTTGATCAGATGGAATATCAAGACCATGTCTATATCAACAGCGGCATCTTGCACGAAGAGGCCAATGTGTATAGTTTGTGGCTTGATGAGATCGAATACGTCTTTATTGAAAACGACATGTATTTTTACCGTGACAGCGTCTATGGCTATCAGGATGACGCCGCACGCTTTGCCGTTTTCTCCAATGCTGTGCTCGAGATGATGATCAAGATCGGTTACTATCCTGATATTTGTCACGAGCATGATTATCATACGGCGATTTTGCCAGCCCTTTGCAAGTTGCGCTTTAATGCGATCGAGAATATCCGTCGCATTAAGCACGTCTTTACGATCCACAATCTCGCTTATCAGGGCATCTACAACAAGAAAGTGCTCTTTGACCTCTTGGGTTTTGAATACCGCTATTTTGAAGATGGTTCTCTGCGCTATAACGATGATGCCAACTTCATGAAGATCGGGATCGTCTTTGCCGATATCGTCACGACTGTCTCAAGGACCTACGCCAATGAGATCCAAACCCCGGAATATGGCGAAAATCTCGATGTCGTCTTGCGTTATCGCCAATCCGACCTCTATGGTATTGTCAATGGCATCGACACGGAAAGCTTTAACCCTGAAACTGATGATATCTACAAGAATTTTAATGTCCGTTCTTATAAAAAGGGTAAGGAAGCCAACAAGCGCTCCTTACAGTATGAGTTAGGCTTAGAAGATCGTCCTGATACCCTTTTGGTCGGCATGATCTCGCGCCTCACCTGGCAAAAGGGCGTTGACCTTGTGATCAACTCGATCGAGCATTGGCTTGAAAGCAACGTCCAGGTCGCTGTGCTTGGAACAGGCGAATCCAAATATGAATATCGCTTAAGAATGATGGAAGAAAACCACAAAGGACGGGTAGTCTATTATTGTGGCTATAACGAAGGCCTGGCCCATCGTATGTATGCTGGCTTAGACATGTTATTGATGCCATCGCTCTTTGAGCCCTGTGGTATCTCACAACTCATCGCTATGCGTTATGGAACGCTTCCTTTGGTGCGTGAGACCGGCGGTCTTAAAGATACGGTCGAACCGCTCAACGAATATACTAAAGAGGGTCGCGGTTTCAGCTTTGGACCATTTGATCACTTTGCCTTCAACCATGTCTTTGAATATGCCTATGATCAATACTACAATCACCGCGATACCTGGAATACTCTTGTCAGAAACGCCATGCGCTATGACGTAAGCTTTGCCAAATCAGCCCGCGAATACGAAGAACTATATCGAAAGTTAACGGATTACAATGGATAAGTTTGAACTGTTTTTTAAGGGCGAAGAGCTTGAAGCAGATAAGCTCTTTGCCCCCCGAAAAACTGACAAGGGCCTAGTCTTTACCCTTTGGGCCCCCCGCGCCTATAAGGTTGAACTTATAGGCTCTTTTGACAAGTGGCAAAAGGGTATTCCTTTAACTAAGATCGACTATCGCGGAATTTGGCAAGTGTGTGTTAAGGATATGGAAATGATCTATTCCTATCGTTACCGTATCTATAAAGATGAAAATACCTATCATGACAAGATCGACCCCTATGCCTACTATGGTGAAAAAAGGCCAGGCAATGCGTCGGTCATGTATGATTTAGATTGTTATAAGTGGTCAGATGACGATTATATGGAAAAGCGCCGTTTTTCCTACAACCAGCCAATGAGTATCTACGAGGTGCACATCAACGGCTTTAAAAAAGAAAAGGGCGAGGAGCTTAATTCTTATCGCTATCTTAAAAAGACCCTCATACCATATGTCTTAGAAAACGGCTTTACGCATATTGAGCTTATGCCAATCTTTGAGCACCCCTTTGACGGTTCGTGGGGCTATCAGTCGACCGGCTTTTTCTGTGCGACCTCCCGTTATGGCACGCCCTATGATCTCATGGATTTCATCAACGAGTGCCACAACAACGGCATCGGCGTTATCCTTGATGTCGTCTATGCCCATTTTGTGCCCGATGATTTCGGCTTGGCTTATTATGACTTTGCGCCGCTTTATGAATACGGCGAGGCCCATTTGCAAAAATCCGAGTGGGGATCCAATTATTTTGATTTAAACTCCAATCCCGTCATCTCTTTCTTATTATCGAGCGCCAATTTCTACTTGTCGCGCTATCACTTCGACGGTTTGCGTTTTGATGCCGTGTCGCATCTGATCTATCATGAGGGCAATCGTGATAAGGGTGAAAACAAAGAAGGTCTATCCTTCATCAAGCGCATGAACTATCACTTAAAGCGGCTTCACCCCAGTGCTCTTTTGATCGCTGAAGACAGCACCGACTTCCCCTATGTCACCAAAAAGATCGAGTGGGGCGGTTTGGGTTATGACTATAAGTGGGATCTAGGCTGGATGAACGACACCTTGCGCTATTACAAGATGGATCATGAATATCGCAAATATCATCATAACCTGATCAATTTCTCGATGGCCTACTTCTATAACGAGAAGTTTATCCTGCCGCTTTCGCATGACGAGGTCGTCCATTCTAAAGGTACGATCATCGACAAGATGTTTGGCACTTATGAAGAAAAATTCCATCTTTGCCGCAACCTTTTTGTGCTCATGTTTACACACCCTGGCAAAAAGCTCAATTTCATGGGCAATGAGATCGCTTCATGGCGCGAATTTGATGAAAAGAAGGATCTGGATTGGTTCCTTTTGGAATACCCGGTGCACGATGCCTTCCATCGCTTTTTCAGGGATCTCAATATGATCTATAAAAACAGCGAAGCTTTTTATAAGAATGAGTTTGACTGGCATAATTTCCGTTGGATCGATGCCGATAATGCCAAGCAGTCGGTCTATTCCTATTACCGTGAGGACGACAAGTATTGTTATGTCACAGTCTTAAACATGATGCCGATATCTTATGAAGAATTCGAGATCGGGGTTCCCCATGGTGGTACTTATGTCGAGATCATGAATTCGGAAAAGGATATCTATAGTGGCTGCAACATGTGCAACTTCACACCGATCAAAGCTAAACGCCGCAAACGTCATAATCAAAAGTATGCCATTACTCTGCGCCTAGCGCCTTTTGCGGGAATTATCTTTAAAACACGCCTGCGCAAGCGTAAAGTTAAGTCCTAAGAGCGAAAACTTTGCTGTTGTTAAGCTAGCCTAATGCATATAGATATTGTAAAAAAATAACTAGGAAAGTTATATTTTTTGGGAAAATACCACAATAATGGTAATATTTATGTAGAAGGGAGTAACAGATGACTTTGAAAGTTAGCAAAGATTTTAGAAATGGCATGAGAGTTGGAAGTGTACTTTCTGGTCAAAAAAGATCCAGCAGTTATACACTATCTCAAAAAGGCGAAACTGTAACGCGGGCATGGCGTAATACTGGTAAATACATAG
>CALUVF010000064.1 GCA_944324155.1 uncultured Erysipelotrichaceae bacterium
ACCGCTATGACTCGGGCGATCTTGTGATCAATCGGGTCTCAACCAAACAATACAAGGATAAAGACTGGGATTCCTATCGCAATCATACGATCGGTTTTGTCTTTCAAAGCTATAACCTCATACCCCACCAAAGCATCTTGGCCAATGTCGAATTGGCCCTGACGATCTCAGGGGTCAATAAGTCCGAGCGAAGAAAGCGAGCCCTAAAAGCCTTAGAAGAAGTCGGACTAAAGGAGCAGGCTCACAAAAAGCCTAACCAACTATCAGGCGGTCAGATGCAAAGAGTAGCGATCGCTAGAGCCCTAGTCAATAACCCCGAGATCCTTTTGGCCGATGAGCCCACCGGCGCCCTTGATACCGCGACTTCTTTACAAGTCATGGACCTTTTAAAAGAGGTCGCCAAGGATCGCTTAGTCGTCATGGTCACGCATAATCCTGAATTGGCCTATGAATATGCCAACCGTATTGTTGAAATAAAAGATGGAAAGATCATTAAGGACTCTAACCCCTATGTCATCAAAGAAGAAGAGACCACTCACCAAAACTTCGGGAAGTCTTCCATGTCATTTTTGACTGCCTTGTCCTTAAGCTTCAATAATTTGAGGACCAAAAAAGGACGCACCTTTTTAACGGCCTTTGCCGGATCGATCGGCATCATCGGCATCGCCCTTATCTTATCGCTTTCAACCGGGGTCAATACCTATATCAATTCCATCGAAGAAGAGACCCTTTCGGAATACCCTTTGATGATCGAAAACACCGGCTTTGACTTTAGCTCAATGATCAGCGGGGCGATCGATGACATCTCGAAAGAAGCTAAAGAAGATGAGATCCTTGTCTCCAACATGCTGACCAATATGTTTTCAAGCGTCGGCTCGAATGATCTGGCGGCCCTTTTAAAAGAACTTAAGAGCACTGATGAGTTAGATGGCTATGTCAAAGCTATTGAATATGACTACAATATGCCCCTTGAGATCTATAAGGAAAGTGCTGATGACATATATAAGGTCAACCCTGACACCACTTTTTCTTCCATTGGTCTTGGAGGCAGTCAGACCTCCAATAGCGCCATGTCCAGCATGATGTCAACCGACATCTTCTTTGAACTCCCCGAAAACAAGAGTCTCTATGAAGATTCTTACGAGGTCTTAAAGGGACATTGGCCCACTAATGAAAACGAGGCCGTTCTTGTCTTAACATCTTCGGGCTATGTGAGCGACTTCATGCTTTATGGGCTAGGCTTAAGAGATCATGAAGATCTTAAAGCCATGGTCGAAGCCTTTGCGAGCTCTAAAGATGTCGTCGTACCAGATACCGATGATAGCTATACCTATGATGACATCATCGGAATTGAATATAAGGTCGTCAGTCAAAGCTCTTATTATGAATATGATGATAAATATGAGGTTTGGGTCGATAAAAGCGAAGACCAAAATTATCTTAAAGGCATCTTAGAAGACGCGATCGATCTAAAGATCGTCGGGATCGTCAAAGCCAAAGACGATGCCAGTGCCGCCATGCTTAAAAGCGGGATCGGCTATACGAAAGATCTCAGCTATCACATCTATGAAATAAACAACAACTCCCAGATAACCAAAGACCAGCTCGCTGACCCCACTATCAACGTCTTTACAAACGAGAGCTTCAATGAGCCATCATCTTCTTTAGAATTTAAAGACCTCATTTCGATCGACCAAAACAAGATCCGTGCTGCCTTCAAGATCGACCAAAGCAAGTTAAACATCGATCTCTCATCTATCGACCTTAGCGATATATCGATCGATTTTGACACACTTCCAGAGTTTAATACTGATGACCTTTTAAAAGATATCGACTTTGATTTCGATAGTGTCGATACCTCTTCTTTAACAAGTGCCATATCAAACGATTTCACCAGCTGGTGTCTTTCAAATGGTCTAAGCGATCCTAATGAGACCGCAAACTACTTTAAGGCCTACTTAAATTCTAAAGAAGGCCAGGACTTTATCAAAGCCGCCGTTACCTCTTTCTTAAACGAATCGGGAATAAGCGAAAAGGTGATCGCTAAGCTAAAAGTCAATGTCGAAGGGATCGCCAATGAGTATGGCCAGGCAATCATGAAACAAGTCTTATCTAAGTTATCTAGTAAGCTGAATGACCAGATGAAGAATGTCGCAAACAACTTCCAAAACGCCATTTCATTCGATGAAGCGATGTTTGCATCAGCCATTAGCTTTAATATGGACGAAGAAGAATTCAGCACTCTTTTAGTCTCCATGATGACATCACAAAAAGACAGTTATGAAAACAATCTTCAAGATTTAGGATATGTGGATCTTGAAACACCTTCTTCAATTGATATCTATCCCTTAAACTTTGAAGCCAAATCCAAAGTCGTCGAATTCTTAGATGACTACAATCAAAAAATGGAAAGGGAAGATGAGACCAAGGTCATATCTTATGTCGATTATGTCGGGACTCTGATGTCTTCTGTCACTGACATCATCAACGTCATCTCTTATGTCCTTATTGCCTTTGTCGCGATCTCGCTAATTGTCTCAAGCATCATGATCGGGGTCATCACTTATATCAGCGTCCTTGAGCGCAACAAAGAGATCGGGATCTTGCGTTCGATCGGAGCATCAAAGGGCAATATCTCGGCCGTCTTTAACGCTGAGACGATCATCATCGGCTTTTTGGCTGGGGCGATCGGCATCATCGTTTCTTTGATCCTGCTTGTTCCGATCAATGCCATCATACATTCGATCGCCGGAACTAATGAAGTGAGCGCGATCTTGCCGATAAACGGGGCGATCATCTTGGTTATCCTAAGCGTCATCTTGACCCTTGTCGGTGGGCTTATCCCATCGCGCAAGGCCGCAAACAGCGACCCTGTTACTGCACTTAGATCCGAGTAAGTATGATATAATCTTCTGGTGGAGGTAAATTACTTATGTATATTGTAATCGCAATCGCTGTTGTCGTATTAATCGTCGTTGTATGGTTAATCAGCACAACCAATAAATTCAAACGTTTAGAGATCAAGATCGACGAGGCCAGATCCGATATCGAGGTCGCCCTTGAAAAGCGCTATGACATGCTTACTAAGATGCTTGATGTCGCTAAAGGCTATGCCAAACATGAAACTGATACCTTTGCCAAGGTCATCAACTTACGCAAAGGCATGTCTTTAAAAGATTTGGCCCAAAGCGATAACGATATGTCAGAAATGCAAAGCGGACTTTTAGCTTTAGCCGAAAGCTATCCGGAATTAAAGTCTTCTGAGGTCTTTATTGAACTTCAAGACGGTATCAGAGATGCCGAAGAACACTTACAGGCTGCAAGACGCGTCTATAACTCCAACGTCACAGCCTATAACACGGCCATCGTCATGTTTCCAGCCAGCTTATTAGCTGGGGGAAGAGGGGCCAAAGACTTCTATGAAGCTGACGAAAAGAAACACGAAGACGTTAAGATGCAATTCTAGTTATGAATGAAAAAAATCTAAACGAGGTCATCAAAAGCGAAAACCGCAAACGCCTCATCGGCTTCATTTTGATCGCTGTCGGCTTTATCGGTTTCATGTTTACACCGATCGTAGGAGCGCCGTTAGCGATCATCGGTTTCTTCTTATCCATATCTGCCACAAACAACCTCAAAAACAAGGTCGGTAATACTTTAGCCAAAGAAGTTTTAGGTGAATACTTTGATGATTTCACATATGAACCTGAAGGTTATTTTAATGAACATCTTTTTGATGATGTCGATATGGCCTTCCCAGGTTATAACCGTCTAAGTGCCAATGACTTTATCCAAGCGACCTATAAGGATCACAAACTAAAGATATGTGATCTGAATCTCGAGGAAGTCTATAACGATGGCAAACACACCCATACTACTACCGTTTTCCAGGGGCCTTTCATTGAGGCTACTTATGATAAAGATATCAAAACTCCAGTAACGATCGCCAAAGACAAGTTCACGCTCTTTAAAAAATCGATCGATACGGAAAGTGAAGAATTCAATAGCCGTTTCAATGTCTATTCAGATTCCGAACACGACGCCTTCTTTATCCTGACGCCTCATATGATGGAAAGGATCGCTAAGGTCAATGACTTGGCAGGCGATGATATCTTTATCAACTTCAATCTCGGCAAGCTCTACTTTGCGATCGACAATCATCACAACAACTTTGAATTAGATATGTCGCAAAAAAGCGTCGATGACATCAAACAAGACTTCAAAAAAGATATGGACTATATCCTAGAAGTCTTAGATGAACTGTTAGAAGGCTTAGATTAAGACAACAAAGGCATGTATCAAAACATGTCTTTTTTAATGTTTGGAAGCATACTCGAGCTTCTTTAATAATTCATAAGCTCTTTTATTGATATCGGTCTCAAAGCCGATGTTTTCGATCATTCTTTCAGCGGCCTGTTCTATATCATAAGTATGATAAATAACGTAGTATTCACGAATTTTCTTTGCCGAAAACAGTTTATAGACCAATTTAGGCCTAAGGTCATATAGCATTGAGATGGTGGCATATACCAATACATTTCATCTTTGGAATATCTGGGCGCTTTATTAGATACCTTATATTTTTGGTTTAGGTATTCTAAGATCTCTTCTTCGCTGATACAAAGTAAGAGCCATCAGAAAACATGATCGCGTATTCACTTGTCATAAATATTCTTATAAACATCGGCGAGCTAAATGACGTCTTTTCTATTGAATCCTCAAAAAGTCTGGCTTGCATCTGTGTTGGCTTGTATTCATGAAATTCCAGTTTTCTCATATTAAGACCTCATACTTATTATTTCTGTGTTTTGAGATATAGATATTCATATTGTATTACAAGTGCCGCTTTCTTCATAGAAACATTAGTGTATTATTCTTTGTATTTAGGCATTGAACATCACGCAACGTTAGAAATTAGAATGGCTATAAACAATATAGGGAAGGCATATTATGGCTGAAAACAAAACTAGCAAAGAATCTAAAGGAAGTAAGTCAGAGATTGTTGTAGCACTTTTAAAGTTCTTGAGCCCTCGCAACATATTAGCGCTCATCATTATTATTGCGATCATTGCGGGCACTATCTTTGTCAAAGACTCCTTCTTTGCAGATTCTAAAACTACTAAGCTAGGCTTTGAAAACATAGGCGAATTAGCTACACAATCCGCTTATGTAACTGAAGTCAACGTCACAGAAAACGCTCGCGATCTCTTTGGCCTTGAGATTCCATTCACTCAAAGTAAAACGAACTTTTGGCATTGAATCCACTTTTTACGACGAACTTTGTGAATATATTACACACAATTACAAGTAAAAAGCTTTGAATCCTTTTTATATCATATGTCATAAAATGGATTTTGATCTGATAAAAAAGCTATGAGTTAGCTTTGGGGCTTTCTCATAGCTTTCTGAGCGTCATCTAGGTCATTTCTAAACTTTTTTAAAACGTGACAAGAAGGACTGCACGACGTGCAAGAAGCGCAGCTTTTCTTATTATTGCGGAGGTAAAGTATAGCTAATAGGGCTAGAATGACGATGATAGATAAAATAATTAAACTCGATAAATTAATCTTGAGCTCCTCCTATGGTCTTTAAGCTGTGTGCTTTGGGTTTTCTCAAAAGCAAGTAGACCATCGCCAATAATATTACCACAGCCACCATCGTTAAGACATCAAATATGCCATAGACAAGGAAGTTTCCAAACTGATTGATCATTAATGCCACAGCATAGGCAAACAGACATTGATAACCAACGGCCGCTAGAGTCCACTTGGCATTATTCATTTCACGCTTGATCGCACCAATGGCGGCGAAGCAGGGAGCACACAACAAGTTAAAGGCTAATAGGGCATAGGCACTGACTGGCGTGAAGCTGCTGGCGAGTGTTCCCCAGAATTCGGCACCCTCTTCACTGGCTTCGGCAAAGCCATAGATGATACCATAGGTAACGACTAGATTTTCCTTGGCCACAAGTCCCATAAGGGTTGCCACAGTAGCCTGCCAATCGCCAAAGCCTAAAGGTATAAAGATAAAGCTGATCGCACGGCCAATCGTTGCGGCAATGGAATATTCGATCTCTAAGGTATCTAACATTCTAAATTGTCCGCCGATAAAGCCAAAGTTTGTCACAAACCAGATAAGGATAGTAGACAAGAAGATGATCGTTCCAGCCTTTTTGATAAAGCTAAAGCCTCTTTCCCATGTCGATCTTAAGACCGCTCCTAAAGTTGGGATATGATAAGCTGGTAGCTCCATAACAAATGGTGCGACTTCACCCAAGAATGGTTTTGTCTTTTTTAGGATAATGCCCGATACAATGATCGCTGCTACGCCTAAGAAATAGGCACTGGGAGCGACCCACCAGGCTCCGTTAAAGAAAGCGCCGGCGATCATGGCAATGATCGGCAGTTTAGCACTGCAGGGGATAAAGGTCGTAGTCATAATGGTCATGCGGCGATCTCTTTCGTTTTCGATCGTTCTTGAGGCCATGATACCCGGTACTCCACAACCCGTTCCAATCAGCATGGGAATAAAGGATTTGCCACTGAGTCCGAATTTTCTAAAGATCCTGTCCATGATAAAGGCAATTCTTGCCATATAGCCACATTCTTCTAACAGCGCCAAAAGAACGAATAAGATAAGGATCTGCGGAACAAATCCCAAGATTGCCCCAAGCCCTGCAACGATCCCGTCAAGAATCAAGGACGAAAGCCAAGGAACACAGTTGACTGAAGTCAAGAAGGATTCTACGGCTGGTGGGATAATCTCCCCAAACAAGACATCGTTGACCCAATCCGTCGCCATCGTTCCAACAGTTGTGACAGAGATGTAATAAACAAGGGTCATCACAAGGACAAATATCGGTAAGGCTAAAATACGATTGGTGACGATCTTATCGATCTTGTCGGAGATGCTTTCGCTGGCGCTATGTTTTTTAATATAGATATTGCCAGTAACTTTTGAAATAAAATCATAGCGCTTTGAAGTGATGATCGATTCAATGTCATCATCGTATTTTTGCCCTAAACCCAAAGCTAATTCTTTAGCCCTTGAAATAATTCCCGGTTCGATCTTTTCTTTTTCGATGATCTTAGGATCATTTTCTAAAACTTTTATAGCGATAAAGCGTTTAAAGTCCTTGTCTTTAAGTAAAGAACTGATATCTTGGATCGCTTCTTCAACATCATCAGAAAGATATGCTCTTTCTTCACTAGGCTTTAGTGATCTAAGGGTTTCCATCAGGTTATTTAATTCATTTTTAACAGCACTGATCAAAACACATTTAACACCTAGTTCTTTTTCTAACTTTTTAGTGTCGATCTTTTCATCTCTTTTTTCCATGACATCAGCCATATTAATAGCCATGACCATCGGTATGCCAAGATCTATGACCTGTGTTGAAAGATAGAGGTTGCGCTCTAAATTAGTTCCATCGACGATATTGATGATGGCATCTGGTTTTTCGTCAAGAATATAGTTGCGGGCGATCACTTCTTCCAAAGAATAGGGCGACAGGGAATAGATACCCGGCAAGTCGATAATTTCAATACTCTTATCACCCTTATATTTACCGCTCTTTTTTTCAACCGTAACTCCCGGCCAGTTGCCGACATACTGATTAGATCCCGTTAAGGCATTGAAAAGAGTTGTTTTGCCACTGTTGGGATTTCCTACTAATGCGATCTTCATACTTCTCCTCCTTGTTAGTTTTAGCTAACTTATCATCATTAAAAAACTTCGATCATCTTGGCGTCTTCTTTACGAAGCGACAATTCGTAACCACGAACCTTCACTTCGATCGGATCGCCTAATGGGGCTACCTTGCGCACATAGATCTCGACATCTTTGACGATCCCCATATCCATAATGCGTCTTTTAAGGGCTCCTGATCCTTCGATCTTTTTAACTTTGACGCTTTCACCAACTTTTACTTCATTAAGCTTCATTTTGATCTCCCTCGCTTACATAAATACGACTAGCTAACTCTAAGGACAGAGCTAACCTGACACCTTTGACCATCACAATAAGACCGGCATTTCCCTTTTGCACGATCGAAATGTTTTCGCCTTCCACAAAGCCCAGATCTTTTAAGTGACTTCTGGCACTTGTCGTCATGACCTTTTTAATACTTAAGGTCTCATTAACTTTTGCGAATGTCAACGGCATCATAGATCCTCCTTGTTAGCTTTATCTAACGAAAGTATTGTAAGCCTCGCCTAACATAATGTCAAGAATAATTTGTGCCTTAATTAAACTTCCTCTACACATATGTATATTACAAGTTTTAAGATGCTTATTTCATATTATGCGGAATGTTTTTCTAAAAAGCGTGAAAGTCCATCACTATTATTAGTAAATTCCGTGACGTAATCGGCTTTTTTCTTAGTTTCTTCAATTGCATTTTTTTAGGGCTACGCCAACCCCGGCAATTTCGATCATGCCGTTATCGTTACTGGCGTCACCAAAAGCCATAACATCTTTAAGATCGATCTTATTGCTTTTACAAAAAGCCTTTAAAGCCACAGCTTTATCCACTCTTTTATCAGCGAATTCTAACATCGTGGGCTGAGTTTTAAAAGCTCGGTAATATTTACATGGGTGCCTGTTGACATATTCCTCGACCATTGGCATATCTTTTTCTTTAACGCGATACATGATCTTAGCATTTTCTTGAAAGTAAAAAAATATACACAAAGACGGGCATTTTAAATGATGCCTATCTTTGTGTAGAGGGCAATAAAATAATTGATATTTTAAAAACCCGCCCTCCTTTTGAGATATTGGATTATTCTAAATATATCGCTTTACCAGGCATTATTGACATTCACTCCCATGGTTGTATGGGTTATTCTGCAACTTGTTTTTCGAAAGATGATCTGATCGGTTATCTTAGGGCGATAGCTGCAACTGGCGTAACCGGTGTCTTGCCAACTACTCAAGAGTTTGAAGCTTTTGAAATAATCAGCTCGCTTAAAAATGAAGATCATGATGGA
>CALUVF010000065.1 GCA_944324155.1 uncultured Erysipelotrichaceae bacterium
GAAAAGATCTTTAAAAACAGTTTTGACTATCATGCCTACGAAGAAGTCTTATATATGATCGAAGATGACATCTTTCATGATGCCGAGGTCATCAATCTTTTAAAAGCTGCGCTGCCTTTAAAAGAGGCCCTAAATATCTCACTTGGCAAGGCTTCTTATCTATTTTTCAAATCACTCATAAACTATCTTAAGATAAAAAGTGATGAAGAAGAAAAGACGATGGCTTATCTTGATGAGCTGATCGGTTTAAAAGAAGATGCGATCTTTAGTGCCAACCTTATTGATCTGGCCTATGAAGTAAGTCACGCCAAGGATATCAAGATCATTAAAAACCTCAAGCTTGACGATCTTGTGGAAGTCTATAAAGGCATCAAGGAGTTTTAGATGTATCTTTTAGATGTCTATATCGGCAGTCCCAATTTAAGCATCGATTATCGTTATACTTATGCCTCACTAAAAAAGGTTTTAAATCATACCAGGGTGCGCGTAACTTTCAATAAGCGCTCGCTTTTAGGTTTTGTCGACAAGGTTGAAGAATTTGACGGACAACTTGAAGAATTGAATGTGAAACTAGGCTATGAGGTACGCTATATCGAAGAAGTCGTCGACCAAGAAGTCATTATCACAAATGAGCAATATGACTTGGCTAAGTGGCTTAAAAAAGTCACGCTGGCACCCTTTATCCAGTGTCTTAATACGATCTTACCCAAGGCCTTAAAGACCGCTAAAGAAAAGGTGAGCCATAAAGAAGAGCAGTTTATTAGATTAAACAGCGATCTTGACATCTCACTCCTTACAAAAAGGCAAGCGGAGATTTTAGGATCTTTGCGTGAGGGCATGAGCTTGAGCGAAGCCCGTAAATTATCTCCGACGATCATCAACAAGCTTATCGAAAAAGGATATATCGAGGTCTCAGGTGCCTTAAAGATAAAAAAGGCACCTATAAAATATAATGCCTTTAAAGATTTGACCCCCGACCAAATGCAGGTCTATGAAGGTATCCTAAAAGAAAAAAAGATGATCTCGCTTTTATATGGCGTGACGGGAAGTGGGAAGAGTGAGGTCTTTTTTTACTTAGCCAAAAAGATGATCGAAGAGGGTAAACAGGTCCTCATCTTGGTCCCTGAGATCGGTTTGACTTCACAAATGGTCAAAAACGCTCAGGAACACTTTGAAAATATCGCCATCTATCACTCCTATTTAAGTGATCTTAAAAGATATAAGGAATACCAAAAGGTTTTGAATGATGAGGTTGATCTTATCATTGGGACAAGATCAAGTGTTTTCTTGCCCTTAAAGCGTCTTGGCCTCATTATTGTTGATGAAGAGCACGACCATTCCTACAAACAGGATTCAAGTCCCTGTTATAGTGCGAAAAATGTGGCTTTTAAGCTCGCCCATGATAAAAAAGCCAAGGTCCTTCTAGCTTCCGCCACTCCCGCTCTTGATACTTATACCAGAGCCTTAAGAAAAGAATATGGCTATTATGAACTCAATAAACGTATAAATCCTAAACCTTTAGATCTAGAGATCATCGACTTAAATGAAGAGATCAAAAAAGGCTCTACGATCATTCCCAACAGCTTTAAAGAGGCGATCCTTAAATGCCATCAGCTCAATGAGCAGGCCATCATTCTTTTAAACCGTCGCGGTTATGCCCCGATCATCAAGTGTGAGGACTGTCATGAGATCTTGATGTGCCATGATTGCGATGTCGCCTTGACTTATCATCAAGATCTCGATAAATTAAAGTGCCATGTCTGCGGACGTTTATACGATATGCCAAAGCGCTGTCCCAAGTGCGGTTCTTATAAACTGAGGCGTTATGGCTTTGGTACCAAGCGCGTGGTCGAAGAGCTTTTAAAGATCGACCATACGCTAAGGATCGTGCGCATGGATGCCGATAATATCAATTCCAAAAACCCCCACGAAGCAATACTTAATGATTTTGCTGAAGGAAATTACGACATCTTGGTCGGTACTCAGATGGTTGCCAAGGGTTTAGATTTTGAAAGAGTGGCCTTGGTGGGGATATTAAATGCCGATGCTGGTCTTTTGCGCGATGATTTCAATTCCTGCGAGACGACTTTTGATCTTTTGATGCAGGCCTCGGGACGCTCGGGTCGCAAAGATCTAAACGGCAAGGTCCTCATCGCCGCCTATAATCCTGACCACTATGTCTTAGAGGCGGTCAGAAGGCAGGATTATTATTACTTCTATAAGCGCGAGATGCTTTTTAGACAAAGAGGCAAGTATCCACCCTATACCCATCTGATTGCTTTCTTTTTAAGGAATAAAAATGAAAAGGCCCTTTTTAAAGACGCTAATGAACTATATGAGGGCTTAAAAGAGTTGGGTTTAAAGGTCTACGCCCCCTATCATTTGGGCAAGCAGTATCTCAATTACCGCGCACGGGTCTTAGTTAAAGAAGGACACATCACACCGCTTTTAGAAGTCTTGAATGAATTTATGCATGACTTCGCAAGTAAACATCATTCAAGTCTCAAAGTTGATTTTGATCCCTATTATTTGGAGTAGATTATGGCAAGAAGAAAAGCTTATGAAATTTTAAAAGAATGTTTATTAAAGGGTTCCTATGCCAATTTATT
>CALUVF010000066.1 GCA_944324155.1 uncultured Erysipelotrichaceae bacterium
ATTGGCACAAAGTTCAAGCGATATACTTGATAGTGATAACATAAAAGACATTGACGAGCTTTTTATGAAAGGGGGAGCGTTGGGCGGCGCCAGGCCAAAGGTATACCAAAAGATAGACAATAAAGAATATATCGTCAAGTTTATGGCGCGTATCGATCGAAAAAATAAAGGGCTAGAAGAATATGAATATATGGCGTGTGCCAAAGAATGCGGGATCGAGGTAGCGGATTTTAAATTGCTTCCGAGTAAATATTGCGATGGTTTCTTTGCGACAGAGCGCTTTGATCGAAAAGGAAAAAGGAGAATCCATATGATTTCCGCCAGCGGGTTATTAGAAACATCACATCGCATACCAAATCTCGACTATGACATTTTAATGAAACTGACCCTAAATTTGACTGGCGATTACCAAGAGCTTTTAGAGCTTTATAAAAGAATGTGCTTTAATGTCTTTGCACACAACAGAGACGATCATTCAAAAAACTTTTCTTATCTCTATGTAGATAATAAATGGCGTTTATCGCCAGCCTATGACCTTACCTACAGCAGCTCACTAAACGGCGAACACGCAACGACCATAAACGGAAACGGCAAAGACCCTGGATTAGCTGACATCTTGGAAATAGCTAAAAGATACAAACTTGATCTAAATCACGCTAAAGAGATCGCCTTAGATATTCAGGAGAAAACCAGGTGTCTTAGAAAATATTTTGAATGATTTTCGACATATTTTTAATTATGTCAAATATTGAAGAGGACAGTTTATTATGGATATAAACTGTCCTCTTTTCAAAAAAACAACTCATTTTGACCTTTTTTAAAGAAAAAAGGACAGTTTTTAAGGGAAAGTAACTGTCCTTTAAATATATCGACATATAGTGATATGTGTCGATTATTTGCCAAATTATTAATATTTAAAGGCTTGGTGAGGGGGTCGTTTATAGGTTGATTGGAACGTAGTTAAAAGGAAAATATGCGAAGGGCGATATATATTGACAAAAAGGGCGCTTTTCCCTAGAATTAAAAGGCAAACTTGGAATTTAGAAATGAGGTGTGTGTAAAATGAAAAGAACTTATCAACCAAGTAAGAGAAAGCACCAAAAAACGCACGGTTTCCGCGCACGCATGAAGACTAAAGGTGGTCGTAAGGTAATTGCCAGACGTCGTGCTAAGGGCAGAAAGGTATTGTCCGCATAATAAGCCACTGATGTGGCTTTTTATAAATTATGAAGAAAGCCTTTCGCATTAAGAAAAACGAAGAGTTTTCTAAGTTGATCGCACAAAAACACAGTTTCGCCTTTAATGAATATATCATCTATGCAGCTAAGCGCAAAGAGGATAAAGCGCGCTTTGGGATCAGCGTATCGAAAAAGATCGGCAAGGCCTATGTGCGCAACAAGGTAAAAAGGCAGCTGCGCATGATGATCCAGGAAGAAATCGATTTTTATGAATACGAATATGACATCATCGTCATCGTGCGACAAAAATACTTAGAAAACGACTATCTCACCAACAAAAAAAGTTTGGCAAAGGCCTTAAAAAAAGTTACTATTATATAGTATGTATTAGGAGAATTATCAATGAACAAGAAAAAACTGTTAGTGGTACTTTCCATACTCTTACTGTTATTTGTAGTGAGTGGGTGTAGCATACCAACAGACGAACAAGGACACTTTATCCAGATCACCGATGAGACCACCTTCCAATATATGATGGACAACGAGGGTTTCTTCGCTGCGATCTTTGTTTACCCCTTATCTAAGATCATCAACTATGTCGCTGGGGCAACTGGCAATGTCGGATTGGCGATCCTTATTATTACTGTGGCGATCAATGCGATCATCTTATTATTGACGCTTAAGCAAAATATCTCGATGCAAAGAATGCAAGCGATCCAGCCGGAGCTTGAACGCATACAGCGCAAATATGAAGGAAGAGAAGATCAGGCTTCCAAGATGCGCATGGCCCAAGAGATGCAAAATCTCTATTCCAAAAACAAGATCAACCCCTTAGGTTCGATGTTAGTGATGTTTATCCAATTCCCGGTAATCATCGCTATGTACCATGCCGTACAAAGATCTTCTGCCGTTGCGACTGGAACTTTCTTAGGCATCTCACTTGAAAAGACGCCGATTGAGGGTATCCAGGGCGGACAGTTTGTCTATCTCATCTTATTTGCCTTAATGTTAGTGGCACAGATCGGATCAATGCTGATTCCCCAAAAACTGGCACAAAGAAGAGCGAAGATGGAAGCCGAGAAACACCATCGTCCCTACCGCAAGACAAGCAACCCAATGCAAAGCTCCATGTATGTTATGATGGCCGTCGTCTTATTATTAGGTATCACTTGGCCGACTGCCATGAGCTTCTATTGGATGATCTCAAGCTGTGTTAATATCGTTAAGTCATTTATCGTCGATGCCATCAGCGCTCGAAGCAAGGAGGCCTAATATGCAAACTTTTACCGCAAAAAACCTAGATGAAGTCTTATCTAACATCGCTAAAGAAAAAGGGTGTGAAGTTGGAGAGATCCACTACAACATCATCGAAGAGAAAAAAGGTTTATTAGGCTTTGGTAACTCGGTGACGGTCGAAGCTTATATCGACAACGACATCAAAGAATACATCTTTGATTTCTTAGGTCAATACTTTGAAAATATCGATCTGCCAACCAGTGTGGAGATCATTCAAAAAGCTGACAGCTTTAAGGTCATCTTAGATGCCGAAGACCACAATGCCTTACTTATCGGACATGGTGGTGAGACTTTGACAGGCATTACCAATGTCTTAAAGAGTGCTTTGAGTTCTAACTTCAAACACCGTGTAAGAGTCTCGATCGACATCAATCACTATAAAGATGACCGCTACAGCAAGCTGAAGAAGATGGCTTCAAGAATCGCCAGAGAAGTGCGCAACACTCATATGAGCGTTTCCTTAGATCCTATGCCCAATGATGAAAGAAAGGTCATTCACCAGTTCCTCAATGACTTTGACCACATCAGAACACAATCGGAGGGCGAAGGAAACAAGCGCCATCTAGTGATCCACTATACCGAGGAAGAAACAAAAGGTCTTGAATAGTTAAATTCATTTATAATCTTTCAAAAAGACTTTATCGCTGCTAGCCATGTGATTATTATCCACCAGAAGACTTTGCAACAGTCGCAAACGCCTTGTTTGGCTAGTGGATCAAGGATAATTAATAACAATAAAAATGAGCTTCTGTATTGTATGCAGAGGCTCTTTTTAATGCGCAGTCATTATAGTCAATATGTAGTAGAGCTAAAAAATGCAATCTAGAGCAATGACTAGTTAAGTGATTGAGATTATCAATCATCAAAATAGAATAGCTCTTCAAACTTTTTATCTAAGGCGACGCAAAGGATCAAAGCTAATTTAGCTGTTGGATTAAATTGTCCTGTTTCGATAGAACAGATGGTATTTCTCATCGCCGATCATATCTGATAATGTCAATGTTATTTTCCCCCAAATGGATCGACTAAATTTCACCAATTTTGGTGAAAATAACATTGATATTTGAAGTGGGACAACACTGCTTTTTAAGTTTCCAAGTTTTATATTTAAAGGCCAATGAAAATGATGATGAATTAATGACAAGACCCATGAATGACCCATGAATATAGTAATACCTATAAAGCATTACAGTAAATGAAATAAGAGGTGCAACGCTACAAGCGATCGGCCTAGTGCTAAGCGCCTCCTTTTTGTGTAGTGCTGATTATTTAGTTGCTCGCAAGCTTATTCAGAATCATTTCGTATTCTAATGCTTTTTCGTCATTACCTAATTGTTTATGGCAAAAGGAAAGAGTTGAAAGAATC
>CALUVF010000067.1 GCA_944324155.1 uncultured Erysipelotrichaceae bacterium
AGCATCAAAAAAATATGATGGTAAAATAAAAATCGCCCTATTGGCGACTAGCACTCCCAAATATCATTTTAACACATAAAAATTTTTAAAAATAGACTGTTTTTTCTTATATATCTTGATTATATTATAGGTGTAAAGAAAAGATGGCGACATCTTTGGGAGGTTAAAGTTAATGGAACCTACAATAGAAGTCGAGATCGAAGGATCTCAAAGTTAGCTCGAATAGTTTAATAATTATAGCCTGTTGGCTATAACACCTCCAGAATGGTTTGGATCAGACATTGATTTATTCTCGTGCAGAAGTTTGGAAAGGTAAAATAAGTTCTTGTTAGTTGGATCTGCAAAAAGGATAAATAATGATTCGAAATTATGACTAATTACCCCTTGCGATTGAATGCTTGGGGTTTTTCATTTATAATATCTTTATATGTACAGACGTTATATCTTACCTTTATTACTGTTATTAGCTTTAAGCTTAGGGCTTAGATGGCTAGGCGTTATCTTGAGCGGCCATTTGGGGAATGCCCTTTTGATCATCTTAAGAGCGGTGCTCTTATTCAGTTTTGGCATGTCTTTAAATATCGCCAAGCGTCGCCGCTATGAAAGCTGGCTTAAAAAGGTCATCGTTTCCTTTGTCTTTATCTTCTTTTTGGTTTGGGATATGGGTTATGTAATGATACCCGAATTAAAACAGATCTTTAATTGGCTAGGGTTATATGGCTATATCGTCTACCTCATCTATATCTATTGCGGCTATATTTTCTTTGATTAAAGCATTTTATCACTATCAATAAGACCTCGATCTAGGAGGTTTTTTTGTATCAGGCGATAGAAGAGATAAAAAGCCAGTATCTCAAGCGGCAAAAGAGCCAGGTTTTTGATGATCGAAGCGCTAAGATAAAATAGATAGGCCTTAGAATATAAGATCATGGACCACAAAGATCCTAAAAGGACATTGATCAAAAGATTGACGAAGGTCTTGGCCAAGATGATCCTTTTAAGGTCGACTTTTTTGCGCAAGAAAAAGGAATAGATCGCCATCGATAAGACTGCCGTCAGGGTATAACCCCAAAAAAAGGGACCAGTCGGATAGATGAAAAAGGCAATGAGATCTTCAAAAAAGGCATACATAAGGGAAATGCCAGGTTTAAAGATGATCGCTATAAGCATCATGATAAAGTAAGTAAAATAGATCCTTAAATTATCAAAGACCGGTATATAGAAAAATGACAAGATAACCTGTATCGCCATAAACATGGCTAGTAAAACGACTCGTTTTGTGTTTGACATGCATATATTCTACCACAAATATGTTAAAATAGGCCCATGGAAACATTAGTAACGCTATCAAACTACAGTTATTTAAAAAAATTAAGGGATTATGGGGTGAGCGGTATTATTACCGGCAGCCGCTATTTTTCATCCCGCTATTTTTATGATTTAGAAACTTTAAAGAAGATCGCTTTAGAGTGCATTATCTACGGGTTAGATCTTTACATCAGCATCGATACCTTCTTAGAAGAAAAGGATCGCGCTCTTTTAGAAGAATATCTGGAATTCTTAAGATTCTTAAGGCCCAAAGGTATCTATTTCAGTGACTTTGGGGTTTTGCATCTTTTAAAAAAGCTACACTTCGAAGCTGAATATATCTATGCGCCCGACACTCTTATGACCAATTCGCTCGATGCCGAATTTTGTTTAAGAAGGGGCATGGACCGTGTGGTCTTGGCTAGGGAATTGACGATCCCTGAAATAAAGGCGATCGCCCAAAGAGTTGATCACAAGGTCGATCTTTATATCTTTGGCTATCTTAAGATGGCCAAGAGTAAAAGACATTATCTAAACAATTACTTTAAAGAGATCGGTCTTGATAAAGAGGCTAAAGATGATCTTTACTTTCGCTTAAAAGAATATAACCGTGAAGGGTATTTGCCGATCTTAGAGACAAAATATGGCTCGGAAATCTACTCTGAAGGGATCTTGGCAGCCTATTTAGAATATGAGAGCCTATCAAAGATCATCACCAAAGGGATCGTCGATGACCTGTTTTTAAAAGAAGAGGTCTTATTTACAGTGCTTAAAGATCTTAAGCGTCTTAATGGCGATAATGCCGGATTGCTTTTAAACAATTTAAAGCTGCGCTTTAGTGATCTTAAGTTTGATGATGGCTATTTCCATCAAAAGACGGCCATCAAAAAGGAGGACGCATGAAAAAAGTCGAGTTATTAGCGCCAGCCAAAGACCTCGGCAAGGCCCTTATTGCCCTGCGTTATGGTGCCGATGCCGTCTATGTAGGGGGGCTTGAGTATTCCTTGCGTTCCCGGGCTTCAAACTTCACCCTTGAAGACATCAAAACACTTGTTGATTTTGCCCATTACTATCGCAAAAAAGTATATGTGACCGTCAACATGGTCTTTCATGATGACGATCTAAAGGGGATCGTCGATTATCTTAAGACTTTAGAGATGATGCGGGTCGATGCTGTGATCATCGAGTCTTTAGGCCTAATGGCCCTTATTAAAAAATATGCGCCGAAATTAGAGTGCCATCTATCGACCCAGCTTTCGACCACCAACTCGCTAGCAGTTGAGGAATTAAGCAAATGGGGCGCTGATCGCATCGTTTTAGCCAGAGAAGTAGATATGTTAAGTATCGAAGTTATCGCCCAAAGATGCAAGACGCCTTTAGAGGTCTTCATCCATGGTGGAATGTGTGCCAATTATTCTGGGCGCTGCACGCTTTCTAACCGCATGACCAATCGCGATGCCAATCGTGGGGGGTGTGCGCACTCGTGCCGCTGGAATTATCATGTCTATCATGGTACTGAATTATTATCGAAAGACGATCTCCCCTTTACCATGTCTTCATATGATCTAAGGGCAACCCCCTATATTGAAAGAATGATCAAAGCAGGCGTCGCTTCCTTAAAGATTGAAGGACGCATGAAGTCTGACCATTACATCGCCCAAGTCACTCGTACCTATCGCAAAATGATCGACGAGATCGAAATGGGCGGTCATCTTGATGAAAAGCGTTTAGCTTACTATAACAGTGAACTTGATAAGGCCGAAAACAGACCCAGCGATACCGGATTTTTAGGGTCATCTAAGGCCAGCGAACTTTTTGGTGCGACCCAATCCTTTGTAAGCCATGAATATGTTGCGATGGTCAAAGATTTTAACTTGTCCAATGGCTATGCCTTAGTAGAAGTGCGCAATAAGTTTTCAAAAGGCGACACCCTAGAGGTCTTTGGTCCCGATCAAGACAACGAGCAATTCATTGTGGAAGATATGTTTGATGAAGACGGTACGATCGAAGTTGCCAATCGCCCTAAAGCCCTGATTTGGATCAAGGTGCCCTTTTTGGTCAAACCTTACTATATGTTAAGAAAGGTCGCCCTATGATCATTGAAGGGGCGATCAGCGTTAAAAGCGCCCTTGAAAACGAAAGGCGCAAGATCAACTATGTCTTGATGGACGCTAAGAAAAAGACGCGCGATTTTCGCTATATAGAAAATTTGGCCAAGGAAAAAGGGGTCACATTAAAACATGTGCGGCGTGAAAAGATCGACGAATTAGCTAGTGGCAAGACCCATGGCGGGCTGATTGCTGAATGTGAGACTCGAAGCTATCAAAACTTTAAGAGCTTAGATGCCAAAAGCGATGTCTTTATGCTAGATGGGATCGAGGATCCCTTTAATCTGGGTTATATGATGCGGACGCTCTATGCCTTTGGCTATCGTCTTTTGATCTTGCCCAAAAGAGATTATTCCAAGATGGAAGCCACGATCTTAAAGTCTTCGGCCGGGGCTTTTGACAAGCTTGATATCGTCATATTAAATGACTCTTTCAAGAACCTTGTCACTCTTAAAAACCAGTATAAATTAATGGCCTTAGCCCGAAGCGCACGGGCCAAGAATATCTTTTCCTATGTCTATCCCAAAAGTCCCAAGCTCTTTATTATCGGCGGGGAAAAAAGAGGGATCGAAAAAAATATCTTAAAGATCGTCGATGAAGAGCTGTATATCGAATATCCCAGTGACTTTAAAAATGCCTTAAATGCCGCCTCGGCCCTTGATGTCATGGTGACGGTCTTAAAAATGCGAGGTCTTTAAAATGATCACATCTTTAACTAACGCGAAGGTCAAAGAATTGTATCGCCTGCATCAGAAAAAATATCGTCAAAAAGAATATCTGGTTTTAGAAAAAAATGTGATCGATAAAGCTTATAAAAAAGGTCTTATAAAAGAAGTGATCGGTCTATATTCGCCCTTTGAAGACGTGCCTTTTTTAAAAGTCTCCAAAGAAGTCTTAAATAAATTATCATTAAACGAAGATGTCGACTTTATCGCACTTGTCAAAAAAGAAGAAAGAGCGGTTGTCGAAGGCGATGTATTGATCTTAGATGATGTCAAAGATCCTGGGAATCTGGGGCTTATGATCAAAACGATGCATGCCTTTAACTTTAAGACCTTGATCCTTTCACCGTTTTGTTGTGACCTGTATGATGAGAAAGTTCTAAAAAGCGCTAAAGATTCTTTCTATGAGATCAATGTTGTAAGGGGCGAACTTTTAGATATCATCTCAGATTTAAAAAAGAGGGGCTATATGCTTATTGCGACAGCCTTAAAGGATCGCAGCATTGATTTTAATGAATTAAAGATCAAAAGCCCCTGTGCTGTTATCATGGGCAATGAAGGATCAGGGGTCAAAGAAGAGATCTTAGAAAGAGTTCCCATTATCACTAAGATCCAAATGGCCAATATGGATTCGCTCAATGTGGCGATCGCCGCCAGCATCATCATGCATAAGGCTAATATCGCACGCTGAAGTCTTTAAATTCTTTATAAGGAACTTTTTTGATGTGATAGTCATCGATCCGGATATAGGGGTTGGCACTTTTCATGGTGTTTATTAAAAGCTCGACCTTATCGTAGTCCCCCGAAACATAAGCTTCGACCATGCCGTTATCAAGATTTTTGACCGTGCCCTTTAAATTGAGCTTTTGGGCATAGTTTTGTAAGTAGTAGCGAAAGCCTACGCCCTGTACGCGGCCCATAAAAATAATGTAGTAAGTTTCCATGTTTCAATCATAGCATATTTCGTTTTTAGAAGTAAAAAGGTGCTAT
>CALUVF010000068.1 GCA_944324155.1 uncultured Erysipelotrichaceae bacterium
ATGCTGTATTGTTATTTTAAGAATGGGCATTTTGAATCGCGGGTCGGCTTAATATGGGGGCCTTTTAACCTAGTGTATGGCTTTGGAGCTTTAGCGTTATCCTTTTTCTTGTACAAATACCGCAATCGTTCTCTGATCTATTCTTTCGCCGGCGGCTTTGTCGTTGGCAGCATCATCGAATATCTTTGCAGCTTCTTTCAAGAGATGCTTTTTGGTTCGGTGTCTTGGGATTATTCCGGCATGCCCTTTAATTTAAACGGACGCATCTGTCTTTTATATTCCCTGTTTTGGGGGATCCTGGGCGTGCTTTGGATCAAAGAAATTTATCCCCGCATGGCTGTCTGGATCCTAAAGATCCCCAACAAGATCGGCAAGATCCTTACGATCGTTCTATTGGTATTTATGATCATCAACTCGCTTTGCAGTGGTCTTGTAGTCTATCGTTGGTCAAAAAGAGTAGAGGGGGTCGCCAGTCATAATGTCGTTGAGCGCGTTATTGATGATCTATATCCCGACGAAAAGATGGAAGAGCTTTTCCCAAATCTGACCTTCAGACAAAATTAGGATTATAATTATGTTATGGAAGAAAATACCCTATTTAAAAAAGACGAAAGTTTAAGACCGCTTGCTGATCGCATGCGCCCGAAAGGTCTTGAAGATTTCGTCGGACAAGAACATTTAGTCACCAAAGGCAAGATCTTGTATGAGATGATCAAAAGAGATGAGCTCACTTCTCTTATCTTTTGGGGACCGCCAGGTGTAGGCAAGACCACCCTTGCCAGCATCATCGCCCAAAAAACGAAGAGCTTCTTTGTAAACTTCTCGGCCGTCACTTCAGGTATCAAAGAGATCAAAAACGTTATGAAAGAGGCTGATGAGCGTCTGAATATGGGTCAGAGGACTGTACTTTTCGTCGATGAGATCCACCGCTTCAACAAAGCCCAGCAAGATGCTTTTTTGCCCTATGTTGAAAAGGGCTCGATCGTCTTAATCGGCGCCACGACCGAAAATCCCAGCTTTGAAGTAAACAGCGCCTTACTTTCAAGAATGCGGGTCTTTGTCCTAAATGCTCTAAGCTTTGACGATCTTTTAAAGCTTTTGAAAAGAACACTTAAGGAAGATGTGGTCTTTAAGAATTATGAGATTGAAATAAGCGAAGATGATCTTGGCGCTATCGCCCACTTTGCGCATGGCGATGCCCGCTTTTGTCTCAATACCCTAGAAATGGTCATCGATAATTCCGAACATGTCCATAATAAGATCATCGTTTCAAACGATCTGATCAAGCAGGTGCTCAACCGTCGCACCTTACTTTATGACAAGAAAGGGGAAGAACACTACAATCTCATCAGCGCCCTTCACAAAAGCATGCGCAATTCTGACGTTCAGGCTGCTCTTTACTATTTAGCCAGAATGTTAGAAGGCGGGGAAGATCCCTTATATGTCGCAAGGCGCGTCGTGCGCTTTGCCTCTGAAGACATCGGTATGGCGGACTCGCGGGCCTTAGAGATTGCCGTTAGTGCCTATCAGGCTTGTCACTATCTTGGAATGCCAGAATGTAATGTCCACTTGTCACATGCCATAGTGTATTGTTCGCTGGCTTCTAAGTCTAATTCCTTAGAAGTCGCTTACTTAAGCGCCAAAAAAGATGCTCTGGCCACAATGGAAGAACCTGTTCCTTTGCATATCCGCAACGCCCCCACAAGGCTTATGAAAGATTTGGGCTATGGCAAAAACTATATGTATGCCCATGACTATGAGGGCCACATTACTGCAATGTCGTGTCTTCCTGATAAATTAAAAGGCCATACCTACTATCGCCCTTCAAATCAAGGAACCGAAGTAAAGGTTGCCCTAAAGATGCAAGAGATCGAAAAGATCAAGCACAAATTAAAAAATCAAAAATAATGCAAGGATATCTCCTTTTCATTCGTATTAGTTATGAAGGAGGATCAGATCATGAAAAAAATATTGGTTATCTTGGTGTCACTTTTTGCCCTCTTCCTTTTAGGAAGTGCGATCATGGCAAATGAAGACGCTGGTACTTATAGTACAAGCTATTATCAAAACTGTAGGCGTGGCGATTGTTTAAATTATGGATCTAGGTGTGATAAAGATCATCACTACACGCATCATGATAATCGGCACAGTCATCAAAATCATCATCAATATTCATGGTGTCAGAACAAGAACTATTAAATGCGATCGATACTTATGGCGATATGGTCAAACGCCTTTGTGTCGTCTATCTTAAGAATCAGGCTGATAGTGAAGATATCTTCCAATCAGTCTTTTTAAAATACTATCAAACCAACAAAAACTTCCAAAGCGCTGAACATCTCAAAGCTTGGCTTGTTAGAGTGACCATCAACGCCTGCAAAGATCACTTAAGAGATTTTTTTAATTCTCATAAGGTCGGGCTTGATGAAGTTATTGAAAAGCCGGTCTTAGAAGATCCTTTAAATAAAGAGGTCTTTGAGGCTGTCTTGAGCTTAGAAAAGAAGTATCGCGAAGTTATCTACCTTTATTATTATGAAGGCTACAAGGCCGACGAGATCTCTAAGCTTTTGCATAAAAACACCAATACCATCTACAGCTTATTATCAAGAGCCAGAGAAAAATTAAAGATCTTACTAGGGGGTGAGGAAATTGATTAAGGAAGCATTTGATAAGATCGGGGCTAGTGAAGATCTTAAAGACAAGACCTATACTTATGTTTTAAGACACACCAAAAAGCCCTTATATCCAAAACTGATCCTTTCTTTTGGAGCCTTTGTCCTAGCACTTATAGCCACTTATTACATCTATTTCTTGCCAATTTCTTTTATCTCTTTTGACATCAACCCCTCTTTAGAACTTGTGCTCAACCGCTTTGATCGCGTGATCGACATTAAGGCTTATAACAGCGATGCAAAGGATCTGATAAGTGAAATTTCCTACTTTGGCGATGACTATAACGAGGTCTTAAAAGAGCTTATTGCGACTAATACCGTCCAAAAGTGCCTTTCAAACGATGAGGTCTTGTCGATTACCTTGATCTCTGATGACGATCTTAAAAAAGAAGCGATGGAAACAAGCATTGAAGACTATACCCTCGAGTATGAAAATATCCACTGTCACAAATCTTCGAGTGAGCACACAAAAGAAGCTCATCATCACAATATGAGCTCTGGCAAGTATCAATACTATTTATTGCTTGTGGAAAAGGGTTATGATCTGGACCTTGATGATGTAAATTCCATGACGATCAAAGAGATCCTGGAGCTTTTAGGTGAAGACGCTTCCTTTGAAGGTCACCATCATGGCCATCGCTAGATCGAGTTCATGAGATCTTCTAATTCCTTATCGCCTTCGCCTGATACAAAGCTGATCTTTAAGTCAAAAGGATAATTAGTCAAGATTAATTGTTTATAAAGGGCTGCCTGACCCAGCATTATACGCGTCAGCTTGCCCTTTTCCTGGTGAAAAGGCTTAAATAAGGCGAGCGTCAGATTATTTTCACTTAAAGCATAGGCTTCTAAAAGACTATTTTTAATCACCTTAAAGTTTTTGTGACGTGCTAAAAAGGAGCGCATATCATTGGTAGAGCGGTAGCGGTCTTTGATGAGCTCATCCATCTTGATAAGATCATAAGCCCCGTTGATCACAGCTAAGATCTGCATTTTTTCTATGATGTCATAATCAAATTCTTCACTTGACCAAAGATCGAGGTTATTGCGAGACTTTTCTAAGATCTTGACGGCGTCCTTGCCTCTTTCATCTAAATAGATAAAGCTTTCGGTATATTTTCTAAAATCGATCCCACAGTCGCTTAAATAGACCGGGTCTTGGAAAAACTGCAGTTTATCAAGATAAATCGAGCTAATGCCTTTCGGGAGCTCTTCTTTGCCACTGACCTTTAAAAGCGCCTCATAAAAATCACTTTGACGATTATAACCGTTAAAGCTCTTATAGCGCTCCCACATGGTAGAGGGGGCGCCTTTTTCAAAGCGACGGGCTACGCCAAAACCGACGATTCCCTTTTCACTACCTCTTTTGTCTTTTTTGTCTTTCGACATCAAAAACAAGATGTCGCCTTCTTCAAAGTTTGTGAAGTTGGGGTTGGCATTTAAACGCCAGAAGTTCATTTCTTTATGGCGCATCAGACGATGCAATTCAATCAGTCGGCCATCAGAGATATAGACGATCGCGCTCATGGTTTTACCCCCTCATACTTGAATCTTCCAAGCATACTATCAAAGATGATTTTTTGGGCATCTTCTTCCATTAGCCTTGGCATATCAAGCACACTGACCGAGAGCTCTTTAGCTTTTTCGTAGATCGTCGGGTTTTTGACATTGAGATCTTCCATAGTAGCGACCATGGC
>CALUVF010000069.1 GCA_944324155.1 uncultured Erysipelotrichaceae bacterium
CCAAAATCGACCACTTTGTCATTCCTAAATGATACCTCAGTATCGATAAAAACTATTCTCTTTCGCATTTTGGCCCCTTGTTTATAATTAAATACTAGGAAATAACTAGAAAGATGTCAAACTTATTAGACTGTTGTGCGGCTATTTTATAAGATCGGCTAAAAATAGCTCGTCTTTTTCATGTCTTTTTATTCTTTTGTATTCCTTGATGGCTTTTATCAATTTGTCTTTGTTTCTGTAGTAATATCATTCGAGGTATGAGCTGACTGCTAAACAAAAAAAGATCCTCGCTCTATATGACATAGACGAAACGACCTTCAAGAAATACCAAGATGACATCATAACCATATCCAACGCTCAGATAAGGGCGATAAATGGTATAGATGTATAAAAAGGTAAGAAGTTAACATTATTATACTCGTGAGTATTATACTCGTAAGTATATTAACATTTATATCCGACTTGTATGAATGTTCAATAATTGGTTGTTTTTTGATTATTTAAGGTATAATTTAAATGTTTTATGAAGAGGGTTATTGAAGAGATCAGAAGATTTAGTGACGAAAGAGACTGGGATCAGTTTCATTCCCCAGAAAAATTAGCTAAATCTATCGCCATTGAAGCTGGTGAACTTTTGGAGTGTTTCCAATGGTCGAATGAGTATGATAAGGAAAAAGTGACTGAAGAATTGGCTGATGTGATGAATTATTGTGTGCAGATGGCTGATAAGCTTGATGTTGATATTGAAGAGATAATGCTTGATAAAATCAAAAAAAATGCTAAGAAATATCCTGTAAATAAGGCAAAAGGAAGTGCCAAAAAATATACTGAGCTATGATCGTCTATCAAGAAAATAAGATGCAGTTTTTAGATGATGTCAGAAACGACATGATCGAAGAAAAAATTGCTCAGAAAATCTTAGAAAAGCTTCACCGTCATACTCCAGAAAGTGAATTAAGATCATGGATGAATTCTATGCAATATATGTATAGAGTTATGGAGTGCGACAAGATTCCTGATGATTCTAAGATCGCTATTGAATATCAGCTCCCCAACACCAGCAAGAGGATCGATTTTTTAGTGTGCGGGGAAGATGAAAACAAGCGCGAAACAGCTGTTATCATCGAGCTAAAGCAGTGGGACTATTTAGAAAAATGTCCTGAACAAGAGGCGATCGTCAAGACGTATTTAAATGGACGTCTGGTCAAACACGACCACCCATCATATCAAGCTTATACCTATCAAAGCTTTATTGAGGAATATAACGAGAGTGTCAGAAAACACGATATCTTGCTTAAGCCGTGCACTTACTTGCACAATTATCGCTTGAAAGATAATGATGATTTAACAGATCCGATGTATTCGTATTACATCGATAAAGCTCCAATCTTTGTAAGAGGGGATGCACAAAAACTTGCTGCCTTTATTGCCAGGTATGTAGCAAACGCTAATGGCAATGTCTTATATCACATCGAAAACGGAAAAATCAGACCCAGCAAATCGATTCAAGACAGTTTATCTTCAATGCTTAGAGGAAATAAAGAATTTACGCTCCTTGATGAACAAAAAGTCGTTTATGAAGAAGCGCTTTTAATGGCCAAGAAGTCAAACGAAGAAAAAACCGTCTATATCGTTCATGGTGGTCCAGGAACAGGCAAGACCGTGCTTGCGATAAATATGCTTGTCGGGATACTGAATCTTTCGCAGAACGTTTTATATGTAACTAAAAATTCCGCACCCAGAGAGGTCTATAAGAAAAAACTGAATGACGGCAATTATCGTAAGGCATATATCGATAATCTATTTAAGGGTTCCGGGGTCTTTGTAGATTCTTTAAAAGACGATTTTGACTGTTTGATCGTCGATGAAGCTCATCGTCTGAATGAAAAATCAGGCATGTTTCAAAACAAAGGCGAGAATCAGGTAAAAGAGATCATCAATGCAGCTAAACTCAGTATTTTCTTCGTCGATGATCATCAGATCGTCACAACGAAAGATATAGGCACAAGCAATGAGATCAAGAAATGGGCTAAAAAACTCGGAGCAAAAGTTTACGAGGATAAGCTGTTTTCACAATTTAGATGTAATGGCAGCGACTCATATCTTAGCTGGCTGGATAACGTCTTAGAGATCGATCCTAATGCTCTTGATTATTTCAGTGATGATTATGATCTAAGAATTTTAGATACGCCACAAGAAGTATTTGACTTAATCAAAGAAAAGAATGAGTTCAACAACAAATCGCGTATGGTAGCTGGTTATTGCTGGGACTGGATAAAAGATGGCAAAAACAATGCCGACATTCACGATATTGTGATCGGTGATTTTGCCAAGTCGTGGAATCTAGGTTCCACAAGCACCTGGGCTATTGATAAAGATTCAATCAACGAGATCGGGTGCATTCACACTTGCCAAGGCTTGGAATTTGATTACGTCGGCGTTATTATCGGAGATGATCTGCGCTACGAGAATGGTTTAATTACAGACTTCAGAAAACGCGCCAAAACAGATCAGTCTTTAAAAGGTCTCAAGAGCATTTATAAAGGAGATCCTAAAAAAGCTGTCAAAATCGCAGATAATATCATCAAAAACACTTATCGCACTCTGATGACCAGAGGACAAAAGGGATGTTTTATTTATTGCACGAACAAGGGATTAAGCGATTATTTGAAAGAAAGATTAAGACAGGCAAAAAGATAAACCGATCCAGATTGTTATATTATATTTACACTATTTAAGTTTTGTATTTTCTATCGTTTCAAGGGACCTTATTAGGTTATAATTTAGCCAAGGGAAGAGCCCATAATCAAAGCGTCTTAAGGGCTAAAAATATGAACAAGCAATCATTTACTAATTTGCAGGACTTTTATAGTTTATCCAAAACGCTCAGATTTGAACTTAAGCCTGTCAACGAAACTTCGAAACACATTAAAGAAGAAGGTTTTCTTGGCAGAGACGAAAAGAAAGAGAACGAGTATCGCATCATCAAAAAGATAATTGATGATTTTTGCCTGCTATCGGCATGGGATAGACAAGACCGATAGCAAACATCGCATCTTGTGAATCTTGCGAAAGAAAGATGGTATCGATAGTGATCGAAAAGCCCTGTATCGACA